>JBAZPK010000075.1:0-10154 GCA_041648235.1 Thermoleophilia bacterium | reverse complement strand
GGCGCCGACGCCATCGTCGCGATCCTTGACTACGAGACGGGGCGCCTGCTCTACGACGTGCGCGACGACCTCCCGGAGCCCGGCCTCTCACCCGAGGCGGCGCCGTCGTCGCCGGCGCCCTGAGGTGCGACCGTGAGGATCGTCGCCGTCGCCTTCTACGAATCGCCCTGGTTCAGGGCCGTCGTCTACGTCGCCCTCGCCCTTGCCGCGGCGCGCGTCGTCGACTACCTGCTCGCGCGCCGCGATCGGGCCATGGTCAGGATCCTGGGCAAGCCCCCCGACCCGGCCGATCGCACACGCTTCCTCATGATCCGCCGGCTCATCCAGGCCGCGATCGTCGTCGTCGGCGTCGCCATCGCCCTCTTCCAGTTCACCTACTTCTCCTCGCTCGCGGGAGCGATCCTCGCTTCAGCGGCCATCATCGCCGGCATCCTCGGCATCGCCTCGCGGGCACCGCTCGCCAACCTCGTAAGCGGCGTCATGATCGCGTTCTCGCAGCCGGTCCGCCTGGGGGACTACATCAGCGTGGGCGAGGTGTACGGGACCGTGGAGGAGATCCGTTTCACCTACACGTTCATCCGCACGGCGGACGAAAGCCGCGTCGTCATCCCGAACGAGGCCTTCGCCAGCCAGGTCGTCCACAACTACTCCCTCGGCTCCCCCGGGAGCATGATCTCCGTGGCCTTTGTAGTTCCTCTGGGGGCCGACCTCGATGAGGTGCGGGAGGCGGCGCTCCAGGTGGCCGACGAGCTGGCCCCCGCGCCGAACGGCAAGAGCAGCCTCGTCGTCGTGGAGGCGCTGGGAAGCGCCGACGTGAGCCTGCGCCTGACCGCCTGGACACTCGACCCCCTGCGGCGCCGCACGCTGGCCAGCGACCTGCGCGTCGCTCTCGTTCGACGCCTGCTCGCAGACGGAGTGCTTCCGGGGCGCGACGAGGCTGGCGGCGCTGGCTGAGAACCCGCAAGCGAGCCTCGGCCGGCCGTCGTCCGGCCCGCTGACGCGGGCCATCGCGGTGGCCGCCGGCAGCCGCATCCTCATCTTCGCCGTCGGCTTCGCGGCGGCCGCTTTCATCGGCTTCCAGGGCTTGCCGGTGGGCTGGCGCTTTCCGGCCCGCGCCGAAGTGTTCCGTGGCCTGCTCGGCAGCCTGTTCAACCCGTGGGCCCATTGGGACGGCGTCTGGTACATCAAGATCGCGACCAGCGGCTATGCCGACGGCGACGGCAGCACCGCCTTCTTCCCGCTCTTCCCGCTCCTGCTGCGGTACGTCGGCGTCCTGTTCGGCGGCAACCTGGTGCTCACGGGCATCGCCATCTCGCTGCTCTGCTACGCCGGCAGCGTCTGGCTCCTCTTCCGGCTCGTGCGGGCCGACTTCGACGACGAGGTGGCCTCGAGGGCCGTTGCCTACCTCTGCCTGGGGCCCTTGTCGTTCTTCCTTCAGGCGGTCTACACGGAGTCCCTGTTCCTGCTCCTCTCCCTCGCCTGCTTCGTGTTCGCCCGCGAGGGGCGCTGGCGCCTCGCCGGCGTCATGGGTCTGCTCGCGACTCTCACGCGCAGCACCGGGGTCCTGCTGCTCATCCCCATGGCCTACTATTATTATCAGTCACGCGGCTGGAGTCTGCGGCGGACCGACTCGCACAGTGCCAATCTGCTCATGGTCGTCGAGGGCCTGCTCGTCTGGATGACGTATCTCAGCCTCGTCTTCGGCAAGCCGCTCCTGTTCTCGGCCGCCCAGGCGCAATGGCAGCGCGACGTCGCGGCGCCGAACTCGACGGTCGCCAGGGGGGTCGTAGCCGCGTTCTGGGGTCTACGGGAGCTGGTCTCGGCCGAGTACTACCGGGTGCTCTGGCAAGTGCCCCGGCCTGGGTCGGCCTACAACTCCGCCGGCACGAACCTCATCAACATGATCTTTCTCGTGCTTGCGGCGCTGCTGCTCTGGTACGGCGCCCGGCGCCTGCCGGCGGCGTACTCCTGGTACGCCCTGGCCGCCCTCGCCTACCCGCTCCTCTTCCCGTCCAAGTACGTCCCGCTGATGTCGTACCCGCGATTCACGCTCACCGTCTTCCCGCTGTACGTCGCCCTGGCCCTGTACACGCGTGGCAGGCCCAGGGCCCACGCGATCGTCATCGTCGTGGGGCTCGTGGCACTCGTCGGGCTCACGGCCAAGTTCGCCGTGTTCAGTTGGGTGGCGTGACGCCCGGGGCTCCGGCGATGCGCCTGAAGACGTACACGCCGTCGCGCGCGTAGACCGACTTGAAGCGGCCGTCGAGCACCAACTTCCCGAGAGCGATCTCATGCAACCTCGCGTCCTCGCGGTCGTAGATGAAGGGGTGCCGCTCGTCGACGACCACCCAATCGGCATCGGCAAAGTACGGAAACACGTACGCCACAGGGCGCGCCGCGAGCTGTGCCCCGGCATTGTTGTTGGCCGAGACCCTGGCGCCACGAGGGATGAGCTTCACAGCGCCGTCGAGGGCGGCGGCGTGCGCGCCGCGCGCGTAGTCACCGCTGTCGTAGGCGGCGCCAGGCAGCGAGAACGGCAGCGGCCCGAGGAAGTAGTTGCCGGCGAGCGCCGCGAGAAGCACGAGCAGGGCGAGCGACTGGCGGCTCACCCGCTGGCCGGGCGTCGGGTACCCGTCTCGGCGCCGGGCAGCGCCCAGCCAGCGCCAGAGGCGCATCAAGCCGAACACGCAGGCCGCAAAGAGGAAGGGGATCGCGAGCGCCGTGTAATGGAACTCGATGCGGCGCTGGTACACGGTCGCCGACAACGCGTTGAGCAGCAGTTCAGGGGCGGCCACCAGCGCGGTCACTGGGCTTAGCGCCGAGAGGAAGGCCCACGGCCACGAGAGCTCGAGGAGATACGCGAGGTTGGACGCGGCGAAGATGTCGCGAAGAGTCGTGCCCGGGTGGGTGAGCGCCGTTCGGGCGATGCCGGCGGCCCCCTGCCCGTAGTCGCTGTAGCGGGCGATGAAGGCACTCTGGCCGCCGTTGAAGTACGGGATGACCGCCCACACGGCCACGGCGAAGTACGCGCCCGCAGCCGCGGTGACGAGCAGCGGCCGCCACGAACGCTTGCGCCACGCGAAGTACACGCCGAAGGCACCGATCGCCAGCGGCACCGTCTCCTTGCAGAGTGCGGCGAGCACGAGGAACGGCAGGGCTCGGAGCCAGCGCCCCTCCTCAACGTAGAGAAAGGCCCAGAGAAGCAGCGGCGTCGCGAGGGCGACGGGGTGGAACTCATTGAGCACCAGGAACCCGAGCGCCGGATACAGCAGATAGGCGCCGGCGAGAAGAGCGCCGGCGTGGGGGTCGCGGGTCACCCGCGCGCCCAGGCGAAAGGCCGGCCAGGCCCCGGTAGCCACGGCGGCGGCTTGGCCCGCCAGGAGGATCACCGGGCTGGGCCACACGAGCCACGGCAGGGCGAACAGCGCGAGGATGGGGTCCACATGTGACCCCAGCCGCGACATCTGGCGCGGCTCGATCTCCCCCGTGGTGATCTCGAGGAAGCGCCCATGAGCGGTGTTGTAGACGGCCTGGACCATGTTGCCGAGGTCGAACCGGGCATCCATGTAGGCACGGTACTTGAGCCACGAGAGCAGCGAGAAGATGACGGCGAAGAGCACCGCGCCGCCGATCACCCACAGGGCGTCGCGGCGGAAGAGCGCGTCGCGGCGCTGAGCGTCAAGCTCGACCACGAGGGACCGGACGAGCAGCTTGGGGGCGCCGCGCCCGCGCGCCGTCATCGCCCGGCGCCCCGCCGCCTCGCCAGGTACTCGACGGCGACCGCCGCGCCGACGAACACCAGCTCGATGGCCGTCACCCAGACGCGCAGCAGCAGGGCCCAGGCGAGACCCACGCCACCCGGGAGCCGGCCGTGCAACGACGCCGTCAGGACCGCCTCGCGAACCCCGATGCCGCTGGGGAACACGAAGGCCGCCATCCCGGCGACGTAGGCCAGGGCGTAGGCGACGGTCACGAGGGGCAGGGCGCTCCGTTCAAGACCGGCCACGCCACGCGCGAGAAACCACGCGCCGGCGCCGGCCACGACCCAGGTCGCGACGAAGAAGCCGAGCAGGGTGAGGACGGCTCCGAACCCAAGTGTGGCGCCGAGTGGCGGGCGGTGCAGGCGGCGCAGCACCCCGGCAGCCAGTGGGGCGAAGACCCGTGGATGCAGCAAGGCGACGAGCACCGGCGCCGCGAGAAGGCTGAGAGCCGTCGCACCCGGGCGGTACTCCCAGAAGGGGAAGAGAAGCGCGACCGTGAGGAGCGCCGAGCACACTCCAAGAGCCTGCTCGTAGACCATGGCAGCGCTGACGCGATCCACCGGCAGACCCTGGGCATGGCTCATCCAGGCACGGCCGACGAACATGAAGACGTTGCCGGGTACGTACCGGGCCAGGATCGACTTGGCCCAGGTCGCGGTCGCCACAGCGAATGGGCTCCGCACCTCGAAGCCGCGCAGGAGGAGCCACCACAACGTCGCTTGCGAGAAGTAGAAGAGGAGGAAGGCCGCCGCCGACAGGGCGAGCCACCCGGGGCGCAGCGCCCACTCGTGATCCTGCACGCTCGACCAGGAGCGCACAAGGTAAGCGGAGAGGAAGTACGCCGTCGCCGCCACCAGAGCGATCTGCGCGCCCCTCAGGAGCGGCCGCCGCCGGCGCCTCGCAGGCTGTCCGGGCGCGCCGGACGGCGGAGCGGCGGCGCTCACGGCGCGTCCAGCGCCGCCAGCAGGGTCCGCGCGACGGCGCTCGGAGTGAGCTCGCGCCGATACAGCCGCAGGGCGGACGCGCCGAGCTGAGCGCGGCGGTCTTCGTCGAGCAGCCGGCGCAAGGCTGCCGCCAAGGCCTCGGCGTCGCCGGCCGGCGTCAGCAGGGCCGTCTCACCGTCATGCAGGAGTTCGCGCGCCCCGGGCGTGTCGGCGGTCACCACCGGCCGGCCACAGGCGAGCGCGTCGTACACCTTGTTGGGCACGACGCGCGCCGCCTTCTCGGACCGGCCGAACACGCCGAGGCACACATCGGCGGCGGCCGTGCGAGCCCGCAGCTCCGCCGGAGCGAGCGCACCCAGCCACTCGACGGGCAGCCCCTCGGTGGCGATCCGGGTGCGGAGCTCCCCGGAGACCTGGCCCTCACCGGCGAGCACGAAGCGGAACGGCTCGTCGCGGAGGATGCCAGCCGCCGCCAGCACGGTCTCGGCGCCGTGCAACGGGCTCCACTTGCCGTACTGGAACACGGTGAGCCACTCGCCGGCACCGATGGAGCGCGCGCTGCCCGTGGCCTCCCGAGCCGGCAGCGCCCCCACTCGCACCACGGCCAGCCGCCGCCTGGGCAGGCCGAGCTCGGCCTGGTAGTAGAGGGCGTGCGCCCACGTGTCGGCCAGCACCAGCCCCGGCAAGCCGAAGGCCACGCGGTCGACGGCCCGCAGGGCGCCGGCCTTCCAGCCCGCCGCGACGAGCCCGCGGTCGCCCGCGAACGTGTCCCACAGCGAGACCAGAGGGTCGAAGACCAGGCGCGTGCGCCGCAAGGTCGCCAGAAGGCGCCCGAAGGGCACCAGGAAGTGGCCCGGGTAGCCGACGATGACGGCGTCGACATCGAGAGCTCGGCGATGCTGTCGCAGGAGGCGCCCGTGAGCGGCCACCACACCCGCCGCGAGCCGCGCCGCGCCCGCGCTCGTGGACATCTCGGCGGCGGTGAGCGCCGGCAGCGGCGCCCGGAACTCGTGCACCGTGACGCCGAGCTCACGCAGGCCGGCGAGGATCACCGCGCTGCGCGGGTAGGTCGGGTCGTACGTGCCGAAGTAGGCGAGCGCGCGCGTCACGGCCTGCCGGCGCGCCCGGCCTCTACCACAGCGCCGACCTGCGCCGCGTCGGGACCCGTGCGCGCCCGCGAGTTGGCGATGAGCTCCCCGATGAGGCCCAGCGAGAGCAGCTGCACGCCCACGATAATCAGCAGCGCCCCCAGGAGGAGCAGCGGGCGCTGCCCGATCGCCTGGCCGAAGACCAGCTTGTCGACCGTGAGGTAGACCTCGACGAGGAATCCGACGGCGATGAGCAGGGTGCCGATCCCGCCGAAGAGGTGCTGCGGCCGGTGCTGGTACCGCCCGAGAAAGAGCACGGTGAGCAGGTCGAGGTAGCCGCGCAGATAACGCTGCCAGCCGTATTTGGAGCGCCCGGCCACGCGGCGGCGGTGGCTGACCCGCTCCTCAGTGACGCGGAACCCCGCCTGTGCGGCCACCACGGGGATGTAGCGATGCAGCTCCCCGTAGACGTTGATGGTGTCGACGACCTCGCGTCGATAGGCCTTGAGGCCGCAATTGAAATCGTGAAGGGGGATGCCGGTGGCTCGGCGCACCGTCCAGTTGAAGAACCGGGACGGGAGGGTCTTGTTGAGAGGGTCCTGACGGCTCTGCTTCCAGCCCGAGACGAGATCGTAGCCACGATCCAGGGGCGCGATGAGGCTGGGGATCTCGGCCGGATCGTCCTGACGGTCTCCGTCGAGCGTGACGATGACGTCACCTCGAGCGGCGGCGAAACCGTGCGCGAGCGCCGCCGCCTTGCCGAAGTTGCGCCGCAGCTTGACCGCACGCACGTCGCGGCGTGCCTGAGCCAGCCGTTCCATCACGGCAAAGGAGCCGTCGGTGGATCCGTCGTCCACGAAGAGGATCTCAAACGGCGGGGCTCCCGCGGCCAGAGCCTCGTCGATCTCGGCGACGAGCGGCTCGAGGCTGTCTGCCTCGTTGAACACGGGGATCACAAGTGAGAGCAAGGTTGCCATATCGGCTTCAAAGGATACATCCTCGCGACCACGCTGGCCGCGCCGGTGGCCGGTTGGTACTATGGGACCCCAGTCGATCGCGTGAGGAATGGGTGCCGCGGAGGATGCTCATGTGCAGGAAGACTTGGCTCGCGCTCGCCCTCGCCTGCCTGGCGGCCCTGCCGCTCGCGGTGAGCGCTACGGCGAGCGGCGCTCGCGCGGCGACCGATCCTCGCCCGGGCACCGTGACCAAGGGGCTCGATTACCTGCACGGCCGCCAGACGACTACCGGAGGCTTCGGCACCCTGTCAGCCACGAACTGGGGCGTCCTCGGCCTGGTCGCCAGCGGCGAGCGCGCGAGCTCCACAGTCTGGGCCGTGGGCGGCAAGAAGCCCTATGACTATCTGCAGTCGACGAGCCACGACGCGGCGGCGACAGCCGCCGACGTCGACAACGCCCCCGTCTACTACGCCCAAGCGATCATGGCCTACGTGGCCGCCGATCGCGCTGAGCGGGTGTTCATCGCCGGCACGCCGCGCGTCGACCTTCTGGCCAAGCTCTATGGCTACCAGGACATGACGGACGTCTCGCCGACGCTGGGCAGTTTCTCGCCGTCCTCCTCGAGCCGTGACTTCCAGGCCGTGGACACGACGGCCTGGGCGATCTTCGCCATGCACGCCATCGGAGACGACGAGAAGGATCGGTTCCGGCTCGCGATCACCTGGCTCGCCGCCCAGCAGAACGACAACGGGGGCTTCCCCGGTCAAGCTGGGCAGGCATCCAACGTCGAAGATACGGCGCTCGCCATCCAGGCCCTTGAACTCGCCGGCGGCACGCCCATCGGGGCGGGTACCATCCCGGACGCGCGCACGTACTTGAAGGCGGCTCAGCGCTCCGACGGGGGTTTCCCGTACCAGCCCGGTGGCACGACCGACGCAGAGGCCACAGCCGCGGCCATCCAGGCAGTGGTCGCCATGGGCGAGCACCAGAGCGATGCCTTCTGGAAGGTCGGCATCAACACCCCCGCTCACGCTCTCGGCCTGCTCCAGAAGGACAACGGCTCTTACGCCAAGAAGTCCGGCTCCTCGTTGCGACCTCTGCCCACCACGAGCTGGGCGCTCATCGCCTTGCGGGGTCGACCCTTCACCACGTACCCACGGTCGATCGGCCAGGCCATCAAGGGCTTCGTCTTCCGGCCCAGCCTCAGGACGATCGCGCCCCGCAACGGCACCACGTTCACCGCCACCCGCGTCGTGCTCATCCGCGCCACGTACACAGACGGCTCCAAAGGGACCGGCGTCAAGCGGACGGCCTGCCGTGTCTACCTCGACGGCAGCGATCGTACCAAGTCCGCCGTGATCGGCCGGTACGGCCTCCAACTTCAGCTGAAGGACGTGCCCAACGGTACCCACACCTACAAGCTGCAGATCGTCGACCAGGCTGGCAACGTCTTGCAGGCGCAGCGCAGCTTCAAGGTCAACGTGCCACTGCCCCCCAACGCGACGCCCACCCCCACGCCAGGGCCCACCTACCAGACGCCGGCGCCCATCATCCCCACGATCACGCCGCGGCCCACGGTGACCCCGTACCCGACTCCCTCGGTCACTCTCACACCCTTGCCGTACTCCACCGCCACGCCGTCACCCTACCCAAGCGGCTCCACGGTGACCGGCGCCCCGGTGGCCTCCCCATCGCCGAGCCCGCCAGGCGGCGCAGCGGTCGTGGACGATGGCGGTAACGCCGCGGGCTTCCTCGGTGGTACCCTCCTCGCCATGCTGCCTCTGGGCGCCGTGATCTCTTATCTCGCGTGGCAGCGCCGCGCTCGGGCGCTTCAGGAGGCGAGCGCGGGCAAGATCCTCACCAGCGGCGGCAGCGCCTGGGAGCGCGCGCACCGCGCGCTCGCCAGGTCCAAGGACATCATCAAGCCAGCAGGGAGCTAAGCCACGTGAACGGACTCCAACAGCTCATCTACGACGTGGCCCGGATCCTGCTCTGGCCGGTCTTGATCGCGACCATCCTGTGCCTTATCTGGGCACTCATCGAGTTCGGCTACTTTCTCTACGAACTCTGGATCCGCTTCCGTTACCGCGACCTTGATGCTCTCGAGTCGCGGGCCTTGCGGGCGCGCAAGGCGTTCACCGACGGCAAGCCGCGCACCGCCTACCGGTATCTGCAGGAGAACCGGTACTCCATCGTCGTGGCCCGGTTCCTCTTCGAGCTGATCCGCAACTATCAGACCGAGCGTCTCGAGGCGAAGCCGCTCAAGCTCCTGCAGGAGTACGAGTTCTACACGCTCAAGCGGCTGGAGCGCACCCGCATCCTCGTCCGCGTGGGCCCCATGCTCGGCCTCATGGGCACCCTTATCCCCCTGTCGCCCGCGCTCGTCGGCCTTGCCAGGGGCGACACGACGCAACTCGCCGACAACCTCATCACCGCCTTCTCCGTGACCGTCCTCGGCCTCCTCATCGGCGGCATCGCGTTCGCCGTCAGCATCGTCCGCGACCGGCTTTACTCGCAGGACATCTCTGACATGGAGTACATGCTCGAGCTGCTGGAGGGCCGGGCCGGCCGCCTCAAGTCCGGCCGGCGCCTGAGCAAGCGCGGCGTCTGGGACGGCGACCCGCAGGTCGACTACGACGAGGTGCCGGAGGAACCGGCAGCCGCGACCGAGGCGTCGGGAGAGGGCGCGGCTGAGGGGTCGCCTGACCCGCTTGCCGCCGGCCCAGCGGACTCTTCCACGACGGCTGTGCTCCCGGGGG
The DNA here is from genome assembly GCA_041648235.1 of Thermoleophilia bacterium. GTDB lineage: Bacteria > Actinomycetota > Thermoleophilia > UBA2241 > UBA2241 > CAIXSE01. The sequence goes on along the minus strand of JBAZPK010000075.1, from coordinate 646 downwards.
CGGCCGTGAGTGCGGGAGAGTCCGCGACCTCGGAAGGCTCACCTCCCGGCGCCCCCGCTCTCGGCTTCGACGATCCGGAGATGAACTGGCAGCGGGACGAAGACCCGTTCGCCGATCTCGGGCCCGTCGACCCCGAGCGGTCCGCCTGAGGCCGGCATGCCGGCGTCCGACGACCACCCCGCCATCCACGGTCTGGGCACCGTCTACGACGAGCCCCGCCCGGGCTTGCGCTTCATGAAGCGCCGGCGGCGAGGCACGGCCGACCGCAACGGCGATCCCCTCGACGGCATCGTCAATCTCTTCGACGTCGCAATCGTGCTCGCCGTGGGCTTCCTGGTCGCGGCGCTCAGCGCCGCGGGAGTGTCTGGCTTCCTCACGAGCGACAACATGACCATCGTCACGAACCCAGGGGCGCCTGACATGCAGGTCGTGGTCAAACAGGGTGATGAGATTACCAAGCTCGACATGACCGAGGGCGCCCAGGTGCAGGGGATCGGCACACTGATGGGTTCGTTCTACAGGCTGGCCGACGGTACGGTGGTCTACGTGCCCTCCGGATCGGCACCCCCGGCCGAGGCGGCGCCGGCGCCCGGCGCTTCTCCGGCGCCGACACCGGGAGTGACGCCGGGGGTCACCCCGGCGCCCG
>JBAZPK010000074.1:0-10228 GCA_041648235.1 Thermoleophilia bacterium | reverse complement strand
GAACAGCTCCGACCCGTCGACCAGTACGGTCGCGCTCCCGGCGGCGTACGCCGGCGTGACGAAGGCGACGACCGCCTCGCCGCGCCGCAGCGCGCCCTGGGCGGCGGCGCGGTCGTCGCCGGGGCGCACGGCGACCACCTTGAACTGATCCGGAAGGTGCGGTTCGACGAGTTCGGCCGAGCCGCCCACGAGCAGCGTCGGGATCTCCTTCACGTCGAAGCTCGCGGCATAGCCGAACACGATGAGGAACAGGAAGGGCAGGAGGAAGAGCATCGCGACCGTCCTCCGGTCGCGCCGCAGCTGCAGGAACTCCTTGAGCGTGATCGCCCACACGGCCGTCTCCTCTCGTCGTGCTGCCTGGATTTCTACAGCCGTTGAATTCCGGTGTCAACGTGGTCTCCCCGGATGTCTTGCCGAATCCGACAAGTCACGCGCTCCTCGCCGCGCCTGAGTGGCTCCGCGTGAGCGTGACAGGATTGCCGATTCCGACACGTCGACACGCCACCGCATACTCCTGCTCTTGAGCGTTGGGCATCTTGTCTGATACGTTTCGGCTTCGCCCCGCGGCCCCTGACGGCACTCGGCGGGGTCCGCGCGGCAGCGCCGTCGGCGCGCCGCCTCACACAGGAGGCCTGCTGGACTGCAGGGAACCGAGACGTCTCCCCTCGCGCCTCATCGCGGTGACGCTGGCCCTGCTCGTCACCGCGCTGCTCGGCGCGGCGGCGGCGTCTTCCGCTGCGGCCCGTGGCAACACGCTCACGGCCGACCAGGCGAAGGCTCGGGCCCTCGCCGCCGACGTCGCCACGCTCGACGGCCGCATCGACGCGGCCGTGCAGCGATTCGCGCGGGCCACAGGCGCCCTCCAGGCCGTGCGCCGGCAGATCGGCGACAACAGCCGTCTGCAGCGGCTGGCGCGCCTGGAGCTGGATGTGGCGCGCGCTACGCTCCTTTCGCGCGCCGTCTCGCTCTACAAGCACGACGACGTCTCGACGCTCGACGCCCTCCTCAGCGCCGACGATTTCGCCGAGCTCGTCGATCAGATGGCCATGGCGCGCCATGTGGCACGCGGCGACCAGGACGTCCTGCGCACCATCGCGCAGACCAAGCGCCAGCTCGTGGACACCGCCGTCGCGCTGGCTGCCGACGAGCGTACGGCCGAGAAGCTCGTGGCCGCCCGCAGCGCCGAGCTCGCCGGCATCCGCGCCCGGCTCGGCGAGCGGCGCGCTCTCCTGGCCGACGTGCGCGCCGATATCCGCCGCGCCGCCACCCGCCAGGCCGCGGCCAAGCCCGCCCCAGGGCCCACGGTGGATCCGGAGACTGCCTCCGCGGGTCAGGGCGAGTGGTGGCCGCTGATCCGGAGCGCGGCCGCCGCGCAGGGGGTCAGCGCTCGCGGCATGTACCGGCTCATGATGATCGAGTCCGGCGGCTCGGCCACCGTGGTCTCGGCCGCCGGCTTCGTCGGCCTCTTCCAGTACGCGCCGTCCACCTGGAAAGGCTCGTGGAACACCTACCGCTCCGCCAGCATCACCGACGGTGCCGCGCAGATCCAGGCCACCGCGCTGGCGATCCACCTGGGTCATGGCCCCGCCTGGTGGGGTCCGTCGTTTGCCTGGGCGTTCCAGGGACGCTGAGCTCTCCTTCCGCACCGCTCCTCATGCTCGACCACGACGGGGTCGTGGTCGATTCGCTCGAGGTCTTCAGCGCCTCCTTCATCGAGGCTTGCCGGCAGCTCGGCATCGCCGGCGTGGAGACGCAAGGCGACCTCCTCGCCCTGTTCGAGGGCAACGTCTACGAGAGCCTTCGGGCCACGGGCGCCGATGACGCGCAGGTCGTCGAGGCGGTCCGGCGCTCGGCCGCTGCCCTGCGCAGGGCACTGCCCTGGCTGCGTCCGTTCCCACTCATGCCGCAGGTGCTCGAGGAGCTCGCCGAGGCACGCCACGTGGTGATCGTCACGTCCAACGACGAGGAGCTCATCACTGCCTTCCTGCGCCGGCACGGCATCCACGGCGTGGCCGAGGTCGCGGGGGCGCACGCCGGGCAGAGCAAGGTGCGGAAGATCGAGCGGCTCATCGCCCGCTTCCCGGGTCAGGAGGCCTGGTGGTTCGTAGGTGACACGGCCGGCGACATGCGCGAGGCGCGGGCCGCGGGCGCTACGCCGCTCGGGGTCGCCTGGGGCTGGCACGACCCGGAGCTGCTCACGGCCGCCGGCGCGGAGCGCATCGCCGCCGCGCCGGCCGATCTTCTGGCGATCGTCGCCCCGGAGCTCGCGGCCGGCTTCCTGGGGGCCGAGTAGCCGTCGCCCGGCGCCACGGCTCCTCGGCCGCGCCGCGGCTCCAAGTCCGCTCCGTGGCCCTCGGTCACTCCCTCGAACGCCGGCCCTGCACTATGATGGGCGCGACCGCGAAGCTTGCGCCGGAGGGGAGCCCGATGGCCGCCGACAAGCCCAAGACGAAGAAGAGAGGCGGCGATCCCGCACCAGCCTCCGCGCCGCCGGCCTCCTCAGGCGCGAAGAAGCTCGACCGCGAGACCTACGAGGCCGAGATCGTCAAGCTGCAGGTCGAGCTCGTCAAGCTCCAGGAGTGGATCAAGCACGCCGGCCTCAAGGTGGCGGTGATCTTCGAGGGCCGCGACGCCGCCGGCAAGGGCGGCACGATCAAGCGCATCACCGAGTATCTCAACCCGCGCGTCGTGCGCATCGCCGCCCTGCACACGCCCACCGAGCGCGAGAGGACGGAGTGGTATTTCCAGCGCTACGTCGAGCACCTGCCCGCGGCCGGGGAGATGACCCTCTTCGATCGCTCCTGGTACAACCGCGCCGGCGTCGAACGGGTGATGGGGTTCTGCAGCGAGGACGAGGTGTGGGATTTCTTCCGCGCCTGCCCCGAGTTCGAGCGCATGCTCATCCGTAGCGGGATCATCCTGCTCAAGTACTGGTTCAGCGTCAGCGATGAGGAGCAGGAGCGGCGCTTCCAGGCGCGCGTCAAGGACCCGCTCAAACAGTGGAAGCTGAGCCCCATGGACCTCGAGAGCCGCATGCGCTGGGTGGAGTACTCCAAGGCCAAGGACGAGATGTTCAGCTACACCGACACCAAAGACTCCCCTTGGTGGGTGGTGAACGCCGACGACAAGCGCCGCGCGCGTCTCAACATGATCCGCCATCTTCTCGACCGGATCCCCTACGAAGACGTGCTACCGCGCGACCTCAGGCTGCCCGAGCGGCCGCCGGACAAGGGCTACGCGCGGCCGCCGATGGACAGCCAGACCTTCGTCCCCGAGGTCTACTGAGGGCGTAGGCGCGGCCGCGCGGCCACCTGCGGCCGCCGCGCCGTCCGAGGGCCTTGTCCGCCACGGCGAGGAGCCTCCTCGGCGGTCCGGCAGTCCACCGCACCTCTTCTACGTCGCTCCGTGCGGCTCTCCGAGCGGCGCTCGAGCGGGCAACGATCCCATACGGCGCTGGGTCGCGTCGCTGAGCACGTCCGGCAGTGCCACGCTCTCTACCTCGTCGTGCAGGGCCTGGGCGAGGCGCTGGAGGCACAGGACGACGAGCCGCCGCTCGAGCTGCGGCCATGTCTTGACCGCGACCTCGAGCCGGCTGATGCGGGCCTGGCGGACTTGCTTCATCGCATTGAACCCCTGGACGGTGAGGCGGATCCGCGGGCGCCTGCGTATCGAGAAGCCGCGTTCGCGGTAGATGAGGCGCCGCTTCTCGAGCGTGTCGAGGTGCCGGGCCACCGTGCTGCGGTCCAGGGTGAGCACTTGGGCGATGTCGATAGGTCGCGGCCGGAAGAGGTCCTCCACGACCGCGAGTATGGGGTACAGCCCCGCCTCGACCTGGGCCGCGGCAGGGAGGAGGACGGGGGTGGCGAGGGCGTCGGGGTCGAAGCTGAGCCACGGCGGGAAGGGTTCGCGCTCCCGCCGTGCGCGGGCCAGTTCGTCCCTCTCGCGCCTCTCGGTGACCGTCTCCACGCGCCCGGCGCCGGTCAAGCCGACCGTGCGCCTGTGGTGACGACGCCCGCCCGTGAAGCGCGCCAGGGTGAGCAGGGCGCGCTCGATCTCGGCGCAGTCATCACGGGCCAGGGTCGGCCGGCGCCGACCGGCCGCCGAGGGGCTCGCGGGTGGTGTGCCTTCCCGGTGACTCATTCTTGTTGTGTTCTACAACGAGAACGAGGAGGCGGCGAGGGTGACTGGGCCCCGGGTCGGGTGATGGTCCTCAATGCCGGCCGTTGACGTTGGCTTGCGCGCACGGGCGCTCATGCGAGAACGCGGCGACGTCCGTGCGCGGAGGCGTAGGGGGCGTCTGCTGGGTCGTTCGCGGAGACGCAGGTGGGGTGCGCTGGGGGCGCCGTGACGGCGCGGGGGGTGGCCCTGTCGCGTGGGAGGGCCGGTGGAAGGCATGCAGCGGCGACTGGCCGCGGCGCACCGCGGCCGGGCGAGGGAGCGTCAGTCAGTGCTCTCCTCGCCGCCGAACGGCTCCCCAACGAGCGGCAGGTCGGGCAGGTCACTCAGGTGGAGCCCGATGATCCGCGCCGCGGCGTCAAGAAGCTCGGCGCTCAACACCGCGTGATGGGCGAGGCTCAGGCAGTCGTCGAACTGCATGCTGAGCCGTAAGAGGGCGTCGGCGGAAGGGGCGGTGGTCGACCCGGGCTCGAGCTCCGGCCGGGGGACGACCCACGCGAGCGTGTCGTCGACGGAGACCAGGCAGACGGGTCGCCGCCGGGCGGCCCGGAACCCGCTGCTGCCCGGACGGCGTGGAGCGGCGCTGACGGCACTCGCGATGCGCATGGCGACCCCCTCGTTCGACGGCCGACGATGACGCCAGGGCGCCCGCGGCGGCTCGGTGGACGGAAGGCTGCCGCCGCCGCGCGGTGGCGACAAAATCCTGCAGCGACCGGGTCGCGCTGACGGCGCTGGGTTGGCAGCGGCCGGGGCCGGCGGCGGCGTCCGCGATCGACCGTAGCAGGCCAAGCGGACAGATGTTCGTGCCGAAGCCCCACCCGGCTTGAGAAACGTCCCGCTGAGGTTAGGATGCCGGATACATCGACCCGGCCAACAGAAGGAGTCTCCATGTCGCAGAGCGTGTACAGGGTGATGGAAGTCATTGGCTCGAGCCCGACCTCGTGGGAGGAGGCTGCGAGGACCGCCGTCGAGCTGGCCGGCATCCATCGCGAGGACCTGCGCGTGGCCGAGGTCGTCGAGCTGGACTTGAAGATCGACGACCAGCAGATCGTGGCCTACCGGGCGAAAGTCAAGCTCTCGTACAAGTACCACGAGGTGGTCTGAGTCCAGGTAAGGTCCGGGCGGGGCGGCGCCGCAGGGTCGCGGCCGCTCCCGTTTGGCCGTTCGGCCCGCCAGACGCGGCTCGAACAGGGTCCCGCCTTCGCCGACGGTCAGGTTCCCGGCCCGGCAGGGTAGGAGAAGGCTGCACGGGCCAGTCCTGCAAAACGTCACAGAGGAGGCGGTCTCATGGCCCTCTATGAATTCACGTGCAAGGAATGCGGCACCAAGTTCGAAGTGACGTGCCACATCGACGAGCGTGAGGCCAACGCTGTGTGCCCCAAGTGTGGGAGCCACAGCGTGGAGCAGCACTTCACGGCGGCCTTCGGCTCGCCGCCGCCGGCCAAGTACTGACCTCGGGCAGCCGCGGCGCCGCCTTTGGGGCTGCCGGGCGCGGCGGTCGGTCGTTCCGGTCGCGGGGCAGGGCGGCCGCCTGTGGCGGTCGCGGGAGACGGCGACCGCCTGTCGCGGCCGCGGGGCAGGGCGGCCGCCGGGGACCGCGGGCGTTGCCAAGCTGGGCGACGCCGTGGACTACGACCACCTGGCGAAGATCGACAAATTCGTCTTCGGGCTGGCGAAGAAGTTCGACCGCGGCCTGCTGCCCTACGACCTGAGCGCCCGGGCCGCCGAGCTCGACGGAGCCGTGGGCGGCGCCGCCCTCGTGGCGGCCGGCGCCGACCCGTCCTGGGCCGACAGGCTGGAGGCCGCGATCGCTCGCTTCGCGAGCCGCGCGGCCGCCCTCCAAGCCAAGTCTTCGAAGATGAAGCCCTCGGGGCGCGGCCACGCCGATCGCGCGCTGCTGCAGGTGGAGAAGCGCGTCAACAAAGCGCTCACGGCTCTCGATGTGTGGGATGCGACCGTGTATCCGCACCGGCAAGTGCAGCTCGACTTCGAGCAGCTCGACGCTGCCCGTGCGGCGCTGGCCGAGACGGTCGACCCGGCTGACGCCACGGCGGCGCGGACCGCCCTCGAAGGCGTCGGCATCACCGACCCGTACGGGCTGGACTTCGGCTACGAGAACTACCAGCCGCAGCTGGCCACGCACGACGCGGGGTGGGCCGGCGGCCTCTTCTGGAGCGCCCAAGGCCACTTCGCGCCGTACCTCGACGTGACCCCGGCGCTCGAGAAGCTCGACGGGGCCGAGTACGGCGCCGCGGCGGCCAGCGTGGACCTGATGATCGCCGCCGAGGTGGCGCAGCTCGACCAGCGACTCGACGCTCTGTCGGCGACTCTCGAAGCCGTCACCGCGCTGCCGAGGACGGTGAAGTAGGAAGCACCGCGCGGGGCGCCGACACCCGTCATCCGCTCCGCGGCTGGGTCGCGGGCCGCCAGGCATCTGCCCAGTGCGGCCCCGGGGCGCCGCTCTCTGCGCCCGCCTCCGGCTCGGCGAGCTCGAGCAGGAACCGGGGCGGCCCGGGGCGCGCCGGGTCGGCGGTGATCAGAGCCGCGTCCTTGGCGCGGGTGACCCCGACGTACAGGACGCGGCGCTCCTCCTCCACCTGCGCCGCCTCGAGCTCGGCGAGGTCGCAGGCGTACTCGGGGAGGACCACGGAACGGTATTCGCGGCCCTTGGCCGCGTGGATGGTGCCGATCACCACGCGGTCGTCTTCGTCCTCCTCGCGGGCGAGCGAGTCGTCGGCCATCCCCGCGTGGGCCTCCTCGTCGGCCAGCAGGCGGTCCCACTCGGCCAGGAATGCCGGGAGGTCAGGCCGCAGATCGGCGAGCAGCAGGAGGGCGTCGAGAACCTGGTACGGGCCGGCGGAGTCCGGGCCGGAGGTGTCTGGGCCGGAGGATTCCGGGCCGGAGGCGTCCGGGCCGTCGGCGCCCGAGGCAGGTGGGCGTTGGCCACCGCTGCCTTCCCAGTGGCGCTGGAGCCCGAGATCGTCCACCACGGCCGACACCAGTTGCGCCGCGCTGAGGAGGGCGGGAGGGCGCCCGGAGGCGCCGCCGGCTGCGGCGGCCGGGCGGGCGCCCTCGGCTCCGCACGCGTGCTCGACCCCGACTGTGCCGCGCAGCTCCCGGGCGAGCGCCTTCACGACGTTGACGAGCTCGCTGAGGCGGCGTGGCCCCGCCGCAGGCTCGGCTGCGGCGAGCTCCACGAGCGCTCGCCAGGGTACATCCGCCGCGGCGAGTGCCTCCACAGCGGCCCTGGGGACGTACCGCTCGGGCCGGTTGACGAGCAGCCGGAGGCCGGCCCCGCGGAGCCTGTGCGGCGTCGCCACCGCGTCGATGTAGGCGCGCACGAGGCGCGCCGCGGGGTCTGAGAAGAGCCGATAGCTGAGGAGCGCCGTGCGCGGGATGCCCTCGAGGTCGAGGATGAGCGCGACCGGAAGCTGCTGCGCACGGTAGCGGCACAGCACGGCGAGGGCGCGCCACTCGCAGCCCAGGCGCGCCCGTTCGGCGCGCAGGAAGGCGCACATCTCGGCGGCCCGTTCGCGCCACGAGGCGGCCGCGCAGATACGCAGCGAGCCGCGAGCGGCGCCTTCGCGCGGGAGCACCTCTTTGGCTTCGCGGCGTGTGTTATGAGCGATCAGGCGACTCCCGGCGGCCACGATCTCGCGCGAACAGCGGTAGTTGGTGCCCAGCGTGTAGGTCGCCGACCAGGGCCTCGGCGGCATGCGTTCATGGAAGCCGAGGATGCCGCCGAGGTCGGCGAACCGCCAGCCGTAGATGAGCTGGTCGTCGTCGCCCACCACGAAGAGGTCGCGCCGCGGGCGGGAGAGCAGGTCGACGAGGGCGAGCTGCACCGCGTTGAGGTCCTGGAACTCGTCGACCAGGACGTGCGCGTAGCGCCGCTGGATGAGGGCCCTGTGCCGAGGGTCCGCCAGCATGTCGGCGACCGCCAGGTAGAGCTGGTCGTCGAAGCTCTGGCGGCCGTCGCGCCGCTGCAGGATCGAGTAGTGCTCGTGCAGCTCCGTGAACGGCGCCACCACCAGGGGTTGCTCGCCGCAGGACGGCAAGCGCAGCTCGACGTCGGCCGGCGGCTCCAGGCTCGCGCGCACGCGGGCGAGCGCGACCAGGCAGGCGCCCGCAGGGTCGCTGCCACGCGCCGGGCGGAGCGCGGCCGCGCCCAGCCCGGCGCGCTCCAGGGCCGCATGCATCAGGGCGCGAGCCCCCGTACCGCGCGTGTCGAGCGTGAAGCGAGCCCTCATCACCTGCTTCTGATAGCGGTAGCCGAAAGCGTTGAAGGTCGCGCAGTGGACCGCGCCGCCGGCGGCGGGGGCGGCGCCCGATCGGACCGCACGGGGGCCGGCCGCGCCGCCGGCCGGCCCTGGAATGCTCTTGTCGATCCTCCTGGTCGTGGCGATGCCGAGCCTCGCCAGGCGCTCCTCCAGCTGCTCCGCGGCTTTGCGATTGAAGGCGAGCATGAGGATGCTCCCCGGGTCCACGCCGCGCGCGACCAGTTCGGCCACGCGGGCGATGAGGGTCTTGGTCTTCCCGGAGCCCGCGGCGGCGAGCACGCGCGCCGGCCCGCGGGCGTGCCCGACCGCGGCGCGCTGGCCGGGGTCGAGGGTCTCGTCCCGGCAGGCGGCGAGGGGTGCACCGGCGGCGAGGAGTTCACCGGCGTCGAGGCGAACGCCGGCGGCGGGCCGCGCAAGGGCGTCGGAGGATGCGCCGCTGAACCGGTGAGCCCGAAGCCCGCCTGGCGCCGAGCGGCTCACGGCGGGCCCCGCCCTGAGCAGCTCCCCGATGTCTTCGAGGTCGAGCAGCTCCCGGTCGGCGAAGCTCAGCGAGCGCCGGGCGAAGACGTCCTCGGGAAAGGGGAAGCCGACGCAGTACGGAGCCCTGCTACCGACCAGCGGATGGACGAAGTGGAGCAGGACCTGGGTGGCTCGGGCGCGCAGCTCGTCTTCGCCGGCGCTCCAGTGCCACACGCCCACGCGGCCGCGCCGCACCTGCGGCGGCGCGGCGAACGAGCGCTGCGTCTGCCGTCGCGCGCCTGGATGTACGGCGGCGAGGCGGCGGCGCAGGGCGCGGCGGTCAGGCTGCTCGCAGAGCAGCAGATGAGGGCCGGTGGGTGCCGGCGGGCTGTCGGAGGCGGCTGGCATTGGAGTTGGCCGGCCGGCGTGCACGCCTGGCCGAGACTCAAGCTAGCAGCCGCCGGCCGCCGCGGCGAGGGTGACGAGGGTGGACGTTCGCCGGCGGCCCGGCCCGCCGTCGCCGTCGCCATCGCCGTCGGGGCGCGCGCGGCGCCCGATGGCGTAGGATGGGCGGCGCCGTCGCGCTCCGGAAGAGGCGCGGTGCGTGCGCGGGGCGCCTCGGGGCGACCGCGGGAGGTGGGGCCGATGCCCGTCTACGAGTATGTCTGCGGCAGGTGCGGCGAGGTGTTCGAGCTCCTCGTCGGCTTGAGCGAACGCGACGTTGCGCGCGAGTGCCCCCATTGCGGCTCGAGCGAGGTGAAGCGGCGCCTGAGCTCGTTCACGACCGGAGGCTCACGGACATCCCTCGACCCGGGCACCTTTGTGAAGGAGAAGGGCAGGCCTGTACGGCACGTGAAGCCGCCGGGCTCCTGACGGCGCCGGCTGCCCGGGTCAGTAGAGGCCCTGGTTCCTGAGGTGGACCGCGGTCGACACGTTCATCGGCTGCGGAGCCGAACCGGGGTCCAGGTCGACCATCAGATCGATCCGGATCAACGAGATCGTCCCGTACATCTCCGGCTCGGGAGTCGACGCGTCGGGCACGGAGTCGCCGGCTGTGCTCACGTAGGCGTAGTGGAAGATGTCCGCCCTGCCGCCCAACATCGGGTTGACGAGGTTGCCGACGACGACGGTGTCGGTCGCTCCCCGCACCCGATGCAGCTCGCCGACCCCTCGCGCCTCGTCTCGCTCGTAGTAGTAGCGGGTGAGGACCGGCTCGACCTGCCGGCTCTCGTTACCCTGCTCGTTGAAGGTGGTCGTGAATTCGATCTCATCGCTGTAGGCATGCGTGATGGCGAGGGCGCCACCTTTAGGTT
>JBAZPK010000073.1:0-10257 GCA_041648235.1 Thermoleophilia bacterium | reverse complement strand
CGGGCTCGCCAACCCTGTAGACCGTGTACTGGCCCATCTGCCTCCGCACCCGGCGCCGGCTCACACGCCGGGCGCCGGGTCGTCGCCGCACCCGCTGAGAGACGCGGGTGCGGCGCCATCCGTTCGCGGCGCGCCGCTCAGCCTGGTGATCGAGCCGCCGAGGCGGCTCAGCTTGCCGACGAGATCCTCGTACCCGCGCTCGATGTGGTGCGCGGCGCGGACCTCCGTGACCCCGTCGGCCACGAGGCCGGCGGCGACCAGGGCGGCGCCGCCGCGCAGGTCGGGGGCTTCCACCACCGTGCCGCTCAGGGCCCGCGGGCCGGCGACCACGGCGTGATGGCCGCTGGTCGTGATGCCGGCGCCGAGGCGGTTGAGCTCGTCGACCACGACGAAGCGGTTCTCGAACACGTTCTCGCTGACGATCGACGTGCCCTCGGCGAGCGAGAGGAGCACCATGGTCTGCGCCTGCAGGTCGGTGGCGAACCCCGGGTGAGGCAGGGTGGCGATGTCGATCGGCGCCAGAGCGCCGTCGCGGCGCACCGTGATGCGGCGCTCCGCCTCCCTAACGTCCACCTCGACGCCCATCGCCTGCAACTTGGCGAGGAAGAGCTCGAGGTGGAGCGGGTCGAGCCCGATCGTCGTCACCTGACCACCGGTGGCGGCTCCCATCACGAGGTAGGTCCCGGCTTCGATGCGGTCCGCGATGACCTCGTGCTCCACGCCGTGCAGCGCATGGCCGCCCTCGATGCGGATGGTGCTCGTGCCGCCGCCCTCGATGACCGCGCCCATGCCGCTCAGGAAGTCGCAGAGGTCGGCGATCTCGGGCTCGCGGGCGGCGTTCTCGATCACCGTCTCGCCGTCCGCGGCGGTGGCTGCCATGAGCAGGTTCTCGGTGGCCCCGACGCTGGGGTAGTCGAGCGGTACGACAGCGCCCGTGAGCCGCCGGCAGTGCACCTTGATGAACCCGTGCGCGATCTCCACCGTGGCGCCGAGCTTCTCGAGCCCGCGGATGTGGAAGTCGATCCGCCGCGGCCCGATGTTGCAGCCGCCCGGCATGGCGATGGTGGCCTCGCCGAGGCGCGCGACCAGCGGGCCCATGACGATGATGCTGGCGCGCATGGTGCGCACGAGCTCGTACGGCGCGCAGCCAAGCAGGCCGGCGCCGGCGTGCACGCGCAACTCCGCGCCCGCCTCGGCCACGTCGGCGCCCAGGGCGCGCAGCATCGCGACCATCGTGCCGACATCGGTGATGCGCGGCACGCGCCGGATGACGCAGGGCTCGGCGGTGAGCAGGCTGGCGGCGAGTAGCTTGAGGGCGGAGTTCTTGGCGCCCGAGAGGGCGACTTCGCCCTCGAGCCGGCCGCCGCCGCGCACGCGCAGGCGCACGTCGTGTTCGGTCGAGGGATCCATCAGCGGTCTCTAAGTATAGCGCCCGCCGGAGGGCGCGGGCGGCGCGGCGGAGCCGCGCTCAGCCCACGCGCCTCGACACGCGCAGCCGGTTCTCGGCGCGCTTGAGCGCCTGTTCGGCGCGGAAGTAGTCGACCTCGGCCTGATCGCCGGGGTCGCCGCGCTCCTGCAGGCGTTCCTTGGCGCGCAGCACCGCCTCCTCGGCGCGCCGCACGTCGATGGCCCCGGCGAGCTCGCCGTGATCGACCACCACGAGCACCCGGTCGAAGAGCACCTGGGCGTAGCCGATGCCCGTGGCCACGTAGTCCCAGTCGTCGCCGTGACGGATACGCGTCTCCCCCACGGCGAGCAGGGTCACCAAAGGCTGGTGCCGCGGCAGGATGCCGAGCTCGCCGTCGATCCCCGGCAGGACCACCATGTCGACGTCCTCGTGGTAGACCTCGCCGTCCGGCGTGACGACCTCGACGTGGAGTGTGCGCTCGTCGGCCACTGCCTCTCCCTCAGGCGCCGTCGGCGCGACCGCCGAGGCGATGCGCCTGCTCGGCGGCTTCCTCGATGCCGCCGACCATGAAGAAGGCCTGCTCGGGGAGGTCGTCGCATTGGCCGTCGACGATGTCCTTGAAGCCACGCACCGTCTCGGCGAGCGGTACGTACTTGCCCTGGATGCCGGTGAACTGCTCGGCCACGTGGAACGGCTGCGAGAGGAAGCGCTCGATCTTGCGGGCCCGCTGCACGACCACCTTGTCCTCGTCGGACAGCTCGTCCATGCCCAGGATGGCGATGATGTCCTGCAGGTCGCGGTAGCGCTGCAAGGTCTCCTGCACGCGCGTCGCGACCTCGTAGTGCTCGTCGCCTACAGCATCGCGGGTGAGGATGCGTGAGTTGGAGTCCAACGGGTCGACGGCCGGGTAGATACCCTTCTCGACGATGGCGCGGGAGAGCACGGTCGTGGCGTCGAGGTGGGCGAAGGTCGCCGCGGGGGCCGGGTCTGTGAGGTCGTCCGCCGGCACGTAGATGGCCTGCACGGACGTCACCGAGCCACGCTTGGTCGAGGTGATGCGCTCCTGAAGCTCGCCCATCTCGTTGGCCAAGGTGGGCTGGTAGCCCACGGCGCTCGGCATGCGCCCGAGCAGGGCCGATACCTCGGAGCCTGCCTGCACGAAGCGGAAGATGTTGTCGATGAACAGCAGCACGTCCTGGCCGCCGACCTCGCGGAAGTACTCGGCGACGGTGAGGCCGGCCAGACCGACACGGAGGCGGGCCCCGGGCGGCTCGTTCATCTGACCGAAGATGAGAGCCGTCTTTTCGATGACGCCCGACTCTTTCATGTCGAGCCACAGGTCGTTGCCCTCGCGGGTGCGCTCGCCGACGCCGCAGAAGACGGAGAGGCCACCGTGCTCGGCGGCGATGTTGCGGATCAGCTCCTGGACGATGACCGTCTTGCCCACGCCGGCGCCCCCGAAGAGGCCGATCTTGCCGCCCTTGACGTACGGGGCGATGAGGTCGACGACCTTGATGCCGGTCTCGAAGATCTCGTCCGTGGGGTCGAGCGACTCGAAGTCGGGGGCCGGCCGGTGGATCGGCCAGCGCTCGACGTCGACGAGCGGCTCACCGTGGTCGATGGTGTCGCCGGTGACGTTGATGAGGCGCCCGAGCGTCTGCTCGCCCACCGGGACGGTCATGGCGACGCCCGTGTCGATGACCTCGACGCCGCGCGCCAGGCCGTCGGTGGAGTCCATGGCGACGGCCCGCACCTTGTCGTCGCCGAGGTGCTGCTGCACCTCGCAGACGACATCCTTGCCCTGGCCGTCGCCGCTGTCGATGCGCACCGTCAGGGCGTTGTAGATCGCCGGGACATCGTCCGGGAAGCGGACGTCGATCACCGGCCCGATCACCTGGACCACTGTGCCTGTGTTCATGTTTTCAGCTCCGCTCTCACGTGTCTGTGCGTCGGGCGCCGAGCACCGCTCACCCGAGGGCCTCGGCGCCGCCCACGACCTCGAGGATCTCCTGCGTGATGGCCGCCTGGCGGGCGCGGTTGAGGGCCAGCGTGAGCGACTCGAGCATCTCCTCGGCGCTGTCGCTGGCGTTGCGCATGGCGGTCATGCGAGCCCCCTGCTCGCTGGCGCTCGACTCGAGGAGGCTCCGGTAGACGGCGATCTCCACATACGCCGGCAGCAGCCCCTCGAGGATCGTGAGCGGGTCCGGCTCGTAGATGTAGGTGACGGCCTCGCGACGCCCTTCCGCGTCGGTGACCGCTTCGCGGGGCACCGGCAGGATGACATCGTCCATCAGCGTCTGCTCGATGGCCGAGGTGAAGTGGTTGTAGACGAGGCGCACGCGGTCGACCGCGCCGCTCATGTAGAGCCCGATGAGCTCGCGGGCGATCTCCTGGGCGTCGCTGTACTGGGGCCGGTCGCTGAGGCCTTTCCAGCTGCGCTCGAGCGTGCAGCCGCGGAAGCTCAGCGTGCCGATGCCCTTGCGGCCCACGGCCAGCACGCGGGTCTCCGTGCCGGCCTCCCGCAAGCTGCGCTCGATCTCCAGAGCCTTGCGCACCACGTTGGCGTTGAACGCCCCGGCGAGGCCGCGGTCGCCGGTCATGGCGACTACGGCCACGGTGCGCACCTCGGCGCGCTCCTCCAGCAGGGCGAACTGGCGCGTCTCGCCCGAGTAGGTGGCCAGGTCGATCATCATCTGGATCATGTCGCCGGCGTAAGGCCGCAGCGACTCGATCCGCTGCTGGTTGCGGCGCAGCTTGGCGGCGGCCACCATCTCCATCGCCTTGGTGATCTTGCGCGTGTTCTGGACCGACGCGATGCGGCGGCGGATGTCGCGCAGGCTCGCCATGTCAGATGCTCGCCCCCACCGCCGCGCCCTCCGGCGCGAACGATGAATGGTAGGCGGCGATGGCCTCGCGCAGCCCCGCCTCGCTCTCGGGTGTGAGCTGCTTCTCGGTGGCGATGCTCGCCAGGAGGTCGGCGCTCTGGCTGCGCAGATGCTCGCGCAGACCCTCGCGGAAGGCCTCCACGCGCTCGATGGCGACGTCGTCGAGGTAACCCTGGTTGCCGGCGAAGATCACCGCAACCTGCTCCTCGACGGGCATCGGGTCGAAGCGGCCCTGGTTGAGCACCTCGATCATGCGCGCGCCGCGGGCGAGCGTGTTCTTGGTGGCCTCGTCGAGATCGGAGCCGAACTGGGCGAAGGCCTGCAGCTCGCGGAACTGCGCGAGGTCGATGCGCAAACGCCCCGCGACCTGCTTCATGGCCCGGATCTGGGCGTTGCCGCCCACCCGGCTCACCGAGATACCGATGTTCACCGCCGGCCGGACGCCGCTGAAGAACAGGTCGCTCTGCAGGAAGATCTGGCCGTCGGTGATGCTGATCACGTTCGTGGGGATGTAGGCCGACACGTCGCCGGCCTGCGTCTCGATCACGGGGATGGCCGTCAGCGAGCCGCCGCCGAGCTCGTCGTTGAGCTTGACGGCGCGCTCGAGCAGGCGCGAGTGAAGGTAGAACACGTCGCCGGGGAAGGCTTCGCGGCCCGGCGGCCGGCGCAGCAGCAGCGACATCTGGCGGTAGGCGTCGGCCTGCTTGGAGAGGTCGTCGAAGAAGCACACCGCGTGGCGGCCGCTGTAGAGGAAGTACTCGCCCATGGCGGCGCCGGCGTAGGGGGCGAGGAACTTGAGCGGCGCCGAGGCCGAGGCTGTGGCCGCGACGACGATCGTGTACTCCATCGCGCCGTACTCCTCGAGCTTCTGCACGACCTGCATCACCGTCGAGGCCTTCTGGCCGATGGCGACATAGATGCAGATCTCGTCCTGGCCCTTCTGGTTGATGATCGTGTCGACGATGAGCGACGTCTTGCCCGTCTGGCGGTCGCCGATGATGAGCTCGCGCTGGCCGCGGCCGATGGGGATCATCGAGTCGATCGCCTTGATCCCGGTCTGCAGGGGCTCCTTGACCGGTTGACGCTCGACCACGCCGGGGGCCTTGAACTCCACCGGCCGGTGGTCGTCGGTCTCGATAGGGCCCTTGTCGTCGAGCGGGCGCCCCAGCGGGTCGACCACGCGGCCGACCATGGCTTCGCCGACCGGCACCTGAAGGACGCGGCCGGTGCGCCTGACCAGGTCGCCCTCCTTGATGAGGGTGTCTTCGCCCAGGAGCACGGCGCCGACGTTCTCTTCTTCCAGGTTGAGGGCGAGGCCGGTGACGTCGTGCGGCAGCTCGAGCATCTCCATGGCCATGCAATTGCGCAGGCCGTAGATGCGAGCGATGCCGTCACCTACCTGGAGGACGGTCCCGACCTCCTCGACCTCGACCTCGACCTGATAATTCTCGATCTGCGACTTGAGCACAGCCGCGATCTCTTCGGGGCGCAGCTTCACTCCACGTCACCTCTCAGTTCTGCTGTGGCCAGCCGGCGGCGCAGCTGGCGGATGCGCGCTTGCACGCTGCCGTCGACGATCACGTCGCCGATGCGCAGCACCAGGCCACCGACGATGGCCGGGTCGACACGCCTGGTCAACTCGACCCGGCGGCCCGAGACCTGCTCGACCCGGGCCGCGATCTTCTCTTGCGCCGCCGCGGTGAGCTCCACGGCGGAGGTGACCTCGACCGCGACCAGATCGGCCTCGGCGGCCACCAGAGCCTCGTAGGCGGTGCTGAGCTCCCCCACGAAGGAGAAGCGGCCGCGCTGCAGCAGCACCTGGAGCGTGTTGGCGACCAGCGGCTGACCGCTGCGCGTGATCTCGGCGAGGACGCGCTGCTTGGCTGCCGCCTCGACCTTGGGATCGGCGAGCACATGGCGCAGCGAGGCGGAGCCTGCGAGCGTAGCGACGAAGTCACTCAGATCGCGGCGCACCGGCTCGGCTACGCCGGCCTCGCGCGCGGCGTCGAACAGGGCGCGGGCGTACACGGCTGCGACGGCCTCTGAGCTCAAACCTTCGGCTCCATGCCCAGCTCGTCGACCTTGAGCTCGGCCAGCGCCTCTTCGATCAGGCGCTGCTGGTCGGCTTCGCTCAGGCTCCGCGCCGTGACCTTCTCGGTGGCCAGAGCGGTGAGCTCGGCGATCTGACCTTTGAGCTCGCGCAACGCGGCGCGCGTGTCGCGCTCGATCTGCTCGTGAGCCTGGGCCAGCACGCGCTCGGACTGTGTCTTCGCCGCCGTGAGGAGCTCGGCCTTGGCGTGCTCGCCGGTCGTGCGCGAGCGCTCGAGGATCTCCTGGGACTCGGTTCGCACCTTGGCCAGCGTCTCCTTGTACTCGTCCAGGAGGCGGTGAGCCTCGGCGCGCACCTGCTCGGCCGTGTCCATGCTCTCCTGGACAGCGTTGCGCCGCTGGTCGATCAGATCCTGGAGGGGTCCGAACGCGTAGCGCCGCAGCACGAACACGGAGAGCCCGAACGTGATGAGGGTCCAGACCATCAGACCCCAGGACAGGTTCAGCATGTCGCACTCATCTCTCTTCCGGCCACGGCCACGACCCGCCTGTCAGACGACGAACAGGAGGATCAGGCTGATCACGAAGGCGTACAACGCGAGCGCCTCGATGATGCCGATGCCGATGAACATGTTGGTGCGGATTTCGCCCCGCATCTCGGGCTGCCGGGCCATGCTCTCGAGCGCGCTCCCGATCATCGCCCCCAGACCGATGCCGGGGCCGATGACGCCCAGGCCGATCGCGAGACCGGCGCCGAGCAGCTTCGCTGCGTCTGCATCCATTCCGTTTCCTCCTAGGTCAACGTTGCCCGACCGGTCGCCGCGGCGCCGGCCTTCAGACTTGCTCAGTGCTCCTCCAGCGCCCCACCGATGTAGACCGCCGAAAGGATGGCGAAGATGAACGCCTGGATAAAGGCGATGAAGATCTCGAACAGATAGAGAGCCACCGACCCGGCCTGGAGCACGCCGGCGATGAAGTAGCTCTGGAACACGAGGGCCATGGCGAAGAAGACGGCGAGGATCGCGTGACCGGCGAGCATGTTGGCGAAGAGACGGACCGACAGCGAAACGAGCCGGAAGATCTCGCTGATGATGTGCATGACGAAGATCACCTGCCGCAGGACAGGCGGTGCCGACGGGATGGCCCAGCCCTTGAAGTACCCGATGGCACCCTTCTTCCGGATGCCCGCGTAGTGCGTGAAGATGAACGTGAGCAAGGCCAGGGCGATCGTCACGTTGAGGTTGCCGGTGGCCGCGTAGAACGCGAGCTGGTGGTGCTCGCCGAAGGGCATCGGGATGAGACCCAGCAGGTTGCAGACGAGGACGAAGAAGAAGGCGGCGCCGATGTACGGGAACCAGGTATCGGCGCCGCTCGTCATCGTCGTCCGCACGATGCCGTCCCGCGCCAGCGAGTAGAGCAGCTCGAGCAGCGCCTGGAACCGACCCGGCTGCTGCTTGAGGTTGCGGGCGACCACAGCGGCGATGACGAGGAGGACGGCGGCCGTCAGCCACAGGTAGATGACGGCCTTGGTCACCGAGAGGTCGACCGGCCCGAGGGCGGGCAGCTTGATGATCGGCTCCAGCTCGAATTCCTGCGCCACTTCGAGTGTCTCGGGGTGCCCGCCGGGGACGAGGAACAAGCCGATCAGCGCGGCCAGCCCGACGAGCCCCCAGATCCACAGCAGCCGGCGGCCCTTCACGACGCCCTCGCACCGCCGGGCGAAGCGCCGGCGTGGGGATGCGTGAACAGGCGCGCCGGGGTGTAGAGCGTGAATGCCGCGAGGAAGCTGATCACCGTAGTGGCGAACGCCGGGCGGGCGAGCAGGCCGACGCTCACGAGGACGGCCAGCACCAGAGCCAGGCGAGCGAGCATGCCGCCGATGGCGAGCCCGAGGGCCAAGTCGCGGCGGCCGCGCGCGCGCCGCTCGGTGAGCACCTCGAGGGCCCAGTAGCCGAGGCAGAGGCCGGCGCCGAGGACGGCGGCCCAGACGGGCCGGCCCGTGACCGCGGCCACGACGGCGCTCGCCGCCGTCACGCTGATAAGGAGAGCGGGTGGGATCAACTGCCTCCGGATGGCCCTCATCCTCCGTGCGTCTTCACTTCGTCTCCAGGTAGATCGCGTACAGCGCCAAGGCGAACCCGGCGAACACGCCGATCACCGTGAACAGCGGGAACGTGTGGCTGGCGACTGCATCGACCAGCCAGTCGATACCGGCGCCGGCGCCGAGGCCGGTGACGACGCCTCCCAGAAGCAGGAAGGCGACCGACTCGGCCGAAATGGACGAGCCTCGGCGATCGTCGTCCCGTCTGTCGCGTCGCTCTTGCAGCGCCACACTCTACCTCACCCAACCCGCGGGCGGCAACGCCGCCGGCCTCCGGGAAGCTATTCTACCCGACGCCGCCACCGCGGGGGTCGTCCCCGTCGCCGGCCGCTCGTGCCTCGGCACCGCCGCTGACAGGGTCGAGCAGGCCGCGGCGGCGGGAGCGGTAGCGGCTCAGCAGACGGGCCATGTACAGCGTGGCCACGGCGGCCCCCACGCCCAGGACGATCATCGCCCACCGGTTCTGACGCTGCATGGCGATCGCCAGGCCGCTGAGCATCACGCACCACGAGTACAGGAGCAGCACGCTCTTGCGCTGTGAGAACCCGTGGACGAGCACGAGGTCGTGATGCACGTGGTCCTGCCCCGGCGAGTAGAAGGGCACGCCGCGGCGCCAGCGGCGCCAAACGATGAGGGAAAGGTCGACGAACGGCACCCCGAGGACGAGCAGCGGCAAGACGAGGGCGATCGCCGCCGTGCCCTTCATCACGCTCTGCACGCTGAGGCAGGCGAGCACGAAGCCGAGCAGCATCGAGCCGGCGTCGCCCATGAAGATCGTCGCCGGGTGGAAGTTGAAGCGCAGGAAGGCGAACGTGGCCCCGGCCAGGACGGCCGCGAGCACGCCCATGGCCGGGAAGGTGGTGCTCAGGGAGATGATCGCGAAGGTGAACGAGGCGATGCCGCAGACGCCGGCGGCCAGGCCGTCGAGGCCGTCGATGAAGTTGACCATGTTGATGATCATCGCCATCCAGAAGGCCGTGACGGCGATCGAGACGATGGCCGGGAAGTGGACCATGAGGTCGGTGAAGGGCACGCCCATGCGCCCGATCCTGATGTCGAAGTAGATGGCCACGCTGATCGCCAGGAGCTGGCCGAGGAACTTGACCAGCGGCTCGAGCTCGTAGAGGTCGTCGAAGAGGCCCACCGCGACGACGATGGTGGCGCCCCCGATGATGCCCCACACGGGCCGGTCGACGGGGACCAGCAGCATCACCGGGATCATCCAGCCGAGGTACATGCCGAGCCCCCCCAGCAGAGGCGTCGCCGCCACGTGCATGCGGCGTTCGTCGGTGGGGTTGTCGACGGCGCCGGTGCGGTGGGCAAGGCGGCCCATCACCGGCGTGAGCAAGTACACGAGCACCGCGGCGATCAGGAACCCCAGGATCGCCGAGCGGACCGGGTCGTCGAGGCTGAGCAGGCCGCCTATGAGAACTCCTCCCGGTGCAGCGTGACCCCTGCCTCGGCGAACATCTCGGCCGAGAGCTCGTCCGGGTAGCCCTCGAGGAAGTGGATCTCCTTCACCCCGCAGTTGATGAGCATCTTGGCGCAGAGGACGCAGGGCTGATGCGTGCAGTACAGGGTGGCGCCCTCGATGGCCACACCGTGGACCGCGGCCTGGATGATCGCGTTCTGCTCGGCGTGGATGGCGCGGCACAGCTCGTGGCGCTCGCCGGAGGGGATGCCGAGCTGCTCACGCAGGCAACCCACGTCAAGGCAGTGCGCCACGCCGCGCGGGGCGCCGTTGTAGCCGGTGGCCAGAAGGCGCTTGTCGCGCACCAGGATGGCGCCGACCTGACGGCGCAGGCAGGTGGAGC
>JBAZPK010000072.1:0-10330 GCA_041648235.1 Thermoleophilia bacterium | reverse complement strand
ACCCCGGCGTCGGTGACCACGAGGGGGCGCCGGAGGCCGAGCTCGGCGACCGTCTGGCCGAGCCGGGTGACGGCCCCCGGGCCGTGGATGAGCTTCGTCGGGAGCTCGACGGTGCGGATCGTGTCAATGACGACTCCCATGGCTGCTCTCAGCTCCTCTCAGGCCACGCGTGAGGTGCGCAGACTGCCGTGGACGGGTCTACTCCGTGTCCCCCGATGGTATCAACTCTGCGCCGACGTCTGGGAGGCGTCGGTCATGGACCGTCACCTCCAAGCGCTCGCCCTGAGCGCCCATCGGGCGTGGCTTCAGGCATCGGAATTGAGGACGAGCTGGCCGAAGTGACCGAGGAGGTCGATGAGTTCCTCCTGCTGTTCAACGAGGTCAGGCCGCACGAGTCACTCGCCTGCCGTCAGCCGAGGTGCACCGCGCTGATCCACACCCAGTTCAGGCCCTAAGAACTCGTTTCACAATGATGCCCTCAGCCGCCTGAAGCAGATCAGGCAGCAGGCAAGGTCCAAGAACGCTTCGTGCATGTCAGCTCGCCGCTCGTAGCGCACCAGGAGGCGACGGAAGCCGTGCAGCCAGGCGATCGTGCGCTCGACGACCCATCGCTGAACGCCGAGGCCTGAGCCGTGCGGGGTGCCGGGCCGGGCGATCTGCGGCGTGATCCCTCGCTTGCAGACCTCGCGCCCGTAGCAGTCGTGGTCACAACCATGGTCGGCCAGCAGCTTGCGCGGCCGCCTGAGGGGTCGTCCGACGCGGCCGCGCACCGGCGGCACGGCATCGAGCAGGGGCAGCGGCTGGGTGACGTCGTTGCGGTGTCGGCGGTCAGGATACAGGCGAGCGGCAGTCCGCTGGCATCGACGAGGAGGTGGTGTTTGGAGCCCGGCGGGTCGCGGTCGACCGGGCTGGGGCCCGTCTGGGCGCCCCCTTTTTGGCCTGCACCTGACTGGAGTCGGCGACCGCCCGGGAGAAGTCGATCTGGTCGACTGCCCGCAGGCGGGAGAGCAGCAGGGCGTGCAGCTCCTCCCAGACCCCGGCTCGCTGCCACTCCTCGAGTCGCCGCCAGCAGGTGATGCCGCTGCCGAAGCCGAGCTCCGGCGGCCGGTGCCGCCAGGCGATGCCGATGCAGAGCACAAAGACGATGCCGCAGAGCGCCGGACGGTCGGGCAGGCGCCGGCGACCGGGACAGCGGAAGCGGCGCGGATGAGCCGGCAAGAGTGGCGCAATCAGCTCCCAGAGCTCGTCGGGCACGATCCATGGCGGCGTGGCCATCGGCCTCCTCCTCGACGCGATGACGATCGTCGAGTTGGTTCGCCGTCACGATAGGTCAACCTTTATTGTGAAACGCGTTCTGAGTCTCCAAGAAGGTTGACACGGTACACCGCCCGCTCAGACGCCAGCGCGCGCTTGCCGACCCCGCCCATTCGCACTCATTACGCAGAAAGGCCCAACGAGATGCGGGGGCGGGCTATCGGTAGGCATAGATGCACCCTCCGTCTCCCACTGCCCAGCCACGGCCTGGGCTCACCCACGACTCCGCGACCACCCCCTTCGACCGCGGAAGCCCCGCCACGGCAGACCAATGCGCCCCACCGTCTGAAGTTCGGAGCAGCGTTCCCTCGCCACCGACGATCCACCCTTCCAACTTGCTGGGAAAGGCGACCGCGCTCAAGTACGACTGGCCAATGGTCTCGCGAAGCCGCCACGTGCGTCCCCCGTCGGGGGTCTGCAGTATCCGGCCCCCGTCACCCACAGCCCACCCTCTCGATCCAGCCGGAAACGCAAGTGACTGTATTCCGGCGGCAGAAGCGCTATGTGCGGCAAGAGACCAGCTTTCGCCTCCGTCCCCGCTCGACAACACCACGCCTCTCGTACTCGCAACCACGATGTGCTGCCGGTCCACTACTCCGATCGCACTCGGATTGACTGTTCCGACGCCGGGGAATGCCGAACTCTGCTCCCATGCCGTACCCCAGCGTTGGCCGCCGTCCGATGTCCGAAGAATGATGCCTACCTGGCGGTCGCCACGCCCGATGAGTCCCACGGCGATGCCATGAAGACGGTCAGTGAAGGCCAAAGCGTGTAGCGTCAGGTCCGAATCCAGTTGCACGAGCGACCAACTCCTGCCTTCGTCCGACGTTCTGATCACTGCGTGGTCCGCAAGTACCCACCCGTGCAGCCGGTCCGTGAACGTGACTGCCCATAGAGTCTGCCACGTGCCAGAGGAGATCGAGCGCCAGTGAGCACCGCCGTCTGATGTCGCAAGCAGGAGGCCTGCCTCTCCCACCGCCCAACCATTGTTGACGTTGGTGAAGCAGACACCAAACAGGTTGTTCCCGGTCCCAGAATCTTGCTCAATCCAACCCATGCGCCGCGCAGGGCCAGTGGTCTTGGTCACCGACGCGAGGCCACAACCAGCCAGGAGTAGCAGGAGCCCGGCGAGGGCGATCATGCGTAGCCAACCCCGGTGGTTCGCTTCCCGCTTCGGTCTACAACCCGGCTGCACTGGATCACCCTCAGTAGTCAAGTACGCTGGGGTATCCGGCATAGATGAAGCGGTTGAGCTGGGACTCCGGACGTCTTTCATATCCGTTACCCCAGTAGAGGCTCCAGCCGCAGCCGACGTACGCGTCGTCAGTGAACCCTTTCCCAAGGGTCTTGCCGTGGAGCCAACTGACAAACCCGGCGCCACTCAACGTGCTACGTAGGCTAATGCCTGCCGCATGCGCCACATACCCAAAATGAATGTTGCCGAAGTCGTCAAGACTGATTCATTTGCCTCCGAATCTGAAGACCTTGTCCGTTTGGCGATGCACGTCAGTCCCCATGCATTGTTTCAAGTCCCAGGCCCCGCCAGTACGCACAGACACATAGAACCAGCTGGCAAAATCCCACGGATGCCACCACATTGCGCCCCATTGCGCCTTGACTCTGCCCGCATCCACTTGCATCACCTTGAGAAAGTAGCGCGTCTGGTCGACATGAGCCGACGGCACGAAAGCATGCGCGTACATGCCGGAAGCGTCAAGCCTGCCCACCGGCTCCCCACCGCAGTACTGGTAAGCGCTCTCCTCCCCATCCGCCTTCGCCGGGTCGCCGCTCGTCCACTGCCGGGTCGCAGGGTCGTAGTAGCGCGCCGAGCAGTAGTAGAGGCCGCTCTCGGCATCGAAGGCATAGCCGGCGTAGCGGAGGTTCTGGCGTGAGGCGATCTGGCCGGCGAGGGTCGAGGTGACCAGCGAGGTGCTCTGCGTCCAGATGCCGGTCGCGTAGCTGCCTGCGCCCTGCGGTGAGCCCCAGGCGTCGTACCGGTAGGCCGCAAAGGCGTTCCCGTCGGCGTCGCAGAGCTCGAGGACGTCGCCACGGTCGCTTGTCACGAGGCTGAAGTAGGTCGGCGAGGTCGAGCTGGCGGGTGAGCGGTAGACGCCGCCGTAGGGCACGCCCTCCACGTCGCTGAGGTAGTCGATGCGCCAGGTCGTCGCGCCCTGCGTGGCGGCGAGCTTGAGCAGCGTGAGGCCCTCGTAGGCGAAGCTCGTGGTGGTCGTCGTGCCCACGGTGACGACGCTCTTGGTGCGCTGCCCGGCGGCGTCGTAGGTGTAGCTGGCGTTCGCCGAGGTGTCCGCGTTCGCGTAGGCACTCATGCGGCCCTGGGCATTGTAGGAGAAGTCGATCGGCTCGTTGGCCTGGGTCGGGTTGGCATTCGGGCCCTGGCTGGTGCGCCAGGCGTTTGCAGTGTCCCAGCCGTAGTAGGTCGTGGTCGGGCTGGCACCTTCCAGGTCGGGCAGGTAGGTGCTGCTCGTCAGGCGGCTTGCGGCATCGTAGAAGAAGCTCGTCGTGGCCACGTCGGTGACGGCGTCGGTGAGCAGGTTACCGGCCTCGTCGAAGCTGTAGGCCGCCTCGACGCCGCCCGTCGTCGCCGCGGCGAGGCGGCCGCCGGCGTAGTAGCTGAAGCTGGCGACGAGTCCGCCGCAGAGGCCGCCGGCGAGCCTCGCGGCGGCGCGCCGGCAGAGCTGGCGGCGCTCCCCGGGGCGCTCGCCGACGCGGATTTCGAGCGCGGCCTGGCGATCGTCCTCGCCGGGTTCGGGGCCGAGCTCGGCTGAGGGCCGGCAGCACAGGTCTTGGAGACGTGTCGCCTCGGGGGAACGGCGCCACGTGCAGGCCCTCCTCCCCGATCGCCGACGTCACGCCGCCGCGCCTCAGTCGAAGGCGGACCTCTGCCGGCGGAAGAGCTCGCGACAGGCATCGCACCCAGGACGTCTCACCAAGATGGGAACACCCACGACGTGAAGCGTCACCAGGCGGGCGAGGCGGACCGCAGGATGCGCGCTCTGCCCGCGGAGGTCCTACAGGGTCGAACGGTCCCGAGGTCGAGGCCGTGGCAACGGCCCTCCGCGCGAGCAGGCGCGGCCGGTACCGGCAGACGCGCCCACCGTCAGTCCAACACGTGCGCCTTGATGAGGTTCGTCTTGCCGGTCTGATTGGTCTGGAGGCCGGCGGTGATCACCACGACCTGACCGCGATGCGCGAAGTGGCCGGCGAGAACGAGTTCCTGGGCTTCACGCACGACCTCCTCGAAGCTGCCGCGATGCGTGCCCAGCAGCGGAGAGACTCCCCAGCACAGGGCGAGCTGGTTGACGACGCGCTGGTTGGGGCTCACCGCGACGATGGGCTGGTCCGGCAGGTTGCGGGCCACGGCGCGCGCGGTGGCGCCGGAGAAGGTGGCGCTGACGATAGCTGCGGCGCCGACGCGCTGCGCCACTTCGCAAGCGCCGTAGCTGATGGCGTTGGAGACGCCTGTGCGCCCCGCAGCCCATGGCTGCGAGGCGCGGCCCTCACGCTCGATATCCGCTTCGACCACGAGCGCGATCTCGGCCATCGTGCGGACCGCCTCCACCGGGAAATCGCCGATGGCGGTCTCGCCCGAGAGCATGACGGCGCTGGTCGCGTCGTAGATGGCGTTGGCGACGTCGCTCGCTTCGGCGCGCGTCGGCCGCGGCGAGGCGACCATGGACTGCAGCATCTGCGTCGCCGTGATCACCGGCCTCCCGGCGACGTTGGCTGCGTGGATGATCCGTTTCTGCCATACCGGCACCAGGGACGGATCGATCTCCACTCCCAGGTCGCCGCGTGCCACCATCACCGCATCAGCGGCGGCGATGATCGCCTCGTAGTCCGCCAGCGCCTCCTTCTTCTCGATCTTGGCGATCACCAGTTGATCGCCGCCGGCCGCGGCGATGAGTCCCTTGAGCTCACGCACGTCGGCGGCGCGGCACACGAACGAGAGCGCGACGTAGTCGACGTCTTGCGTCAGTCCCCAGGCAAGCAGCTCGCGGTCGGCAGGCGTGAGCGCGCCTGAGGGCAGCCGCGTATCCGGCAGGTTCACGCCCTTGCGCGATTCGATCGCGCCATCATTGAGCACCTCAAGCGTGACCGTAGGCGGGGTGACATCGCTCACCCGGACGGCAACGGCGCCGTCGTTGATGAGCACTCTCTCGCCGACCTTGAAGTGCGGCAGAAGCTCGGGGAAGTTGACCGGCAACTGCGCATCCGCGGCAGCGCCGAGGACGACGCTCTCGCCGGCCTTGACGGCGATCGGCTGCGCCAGGTCCCCGAGCCGCAGCTTGGGGCCGGGGAGGTCGATGAGAACCGCTAATGGCGCGCCGTGCTTGGCCGCCGCGCGGCGCACGGCAGCGATGCTCTGCGCGTGCTCGGCGGTGCTCCCATGCGAAAGGTTGATGCGCGCCACGTCCATGCCCGCTTCGATCAGGCGCTCGAGCACACGCGCGTCGCGCGAGGCAGGGCCGAGGGTGGCGACGATCTTCGTGCGTCGCCGCGTCAGCGGCGCCGCCGATCTGTCGTCGCCCTCAAGCGTTGCTGCCACCATTCTTGCCTCTCTTGTCTCGCCCAGGGGCGGGTCATCGCAGTGTGGCACTGGCCGTCAGTTAGCCTACGCGCTCTTGACCGTGCAGTGCGAACCGCCCGGATCCCCATCGAGGCTCCGTCTCTTGGAAGGTCGGCCTGCTGCCGACGCCGCTGCGCACAGGTCAAGAAGACGTGTCCCGCCCGAGGAACAGCGCCTCCTGCAGGCGCTCTTCACCAGCTGCAGACGCGAAGCCGACGCGAGTCGCGGAGCACCTACGCTGAACGCTGCGCCCAATGCGCCAGGTGGTGGTGCCCTGCGTGGCGGCGAGCTTGAGCAGCGTGGGGCCCTCGTAGGCGAAGGTCGTGGTGGTCGTCGTCGCGCCCACGGTGCACCGCAGGCTGGCCTTCGCGCTGACCGAGGCCAGCAAGCCGACGGAAAGCATCCCTGGACTCCCGCCCTATCGAGGTCCCTACAGGTTACCGCTGTCGCTCTCGGTGAGGTCGTCGCCTCCGTACAGATGCAGTCTCAGAGAGTAGCCCCACGTACCTTTGGGGGCATAGTCGAAGTTGCCCGGTCCTTCTCCAAGCACCACCGGCTTTCCGCTGACCGGGTTCGTCAGCCGTGGCGCGCTACGCCATCTCCAGAAGGCGCCACCGGGCGCCAGTGCCTCTCGAGGTGGATAACCACCGCGCTGCACGGCGTACTCACCGAGAGCGTTCCGCAGAACGGTGAGCCTCATGCGGAGGGTAGGCTCGGCGAGCCTGCCACGCAGCTCCAGGGCCATCTCAGCCTGACTCCCGGAGGCTTTCGTGAAGACCAATCGAGGAGGTGCGGTCAGCCCGCCGCCTTCCTTCGGAAGACGCCAGACAAAGGCCAAGGTGCCGTCAGGCTTAGCCCAGAACTCCAGCCGCTGATCCTCGACGCCATGCCGGTACCTGTGCAGTACGAGACGGCTACCCTCGACCTGCAACGACACGCGCGCCAGAGATGGCGTCAACCAGAGATAGTAGCAGCCCTCGATCTCACGAATGCACGCGAGCTTCGAGAGCCTGATCTCTGCCGGCGAGCGCCAGTAGCCGACGGCGGCACTGGGGGGAAGAAAGGCAGAGGTTGTGGAGGAACTCGGGCTCGCCGCAGGCCCAGCCGCATCGCACGCGGCCAGCCCGAGAGCCAGCACGGCGCACCACACGAGTGCGCACCACGCCTGCACCGCGACTCCTCGCACCGCAGTACTTCTCATCAATCAAACCTTCGCACATCGCGTACCATCACACAACAGGCCGTCTCTCGCCGACCACTCGTCGCTTCCTGTCGATACGACTGTCAAGGGCTGGGGGGCAATTGTCCACCTGAAGGTGTTGCCCTTAAGGGCGATGAGCGAGGGCCACGGTCGGGGGCGGGTGGCCTGGCGCGGAGCGGGCGGCGTAGCCTCCCCCGCGCTTGCTCGCCTCTGCCCGGCGTTCCCGCCCCGCCCGCGGTGCGGTACACTCTCCCCTCGCCGCACCGCGGCTCTTGCCCACGCCAGCCACGCTCCGGGAGCGACACATGACACTCAGACTGGGCCTGCCCAAGGGCAGCCTCGAGACCGCCACCATGGACCTCTTCCGCCGCGCCGGGTTCCTGATCACCGTCGCGCAGCGCTCCTACTTCCCCGCCATCGACGACCCGGACATCGAGTGCATGCTCGTGCGCGCCCAGGAGATGGCCCGTTACGTTGAGGACGGCGCCCTCGACTGCGGCCTCACCGGCTACGACTGGGTGGTGGAGAACGAGGCAAGCGTGCACACGGTCACCGACCTCGTGTACGCCAAGCAGAGCTTCGGCAGGGTGCGCTGGGTGCTGGCCGTGCCCGAGGCCTCGGCGGTGCACAGCGTCGCCGACCTCGAGGGCAAGATCGTCGCCACCGAGCTGGTCGGGGTCACCAAGCGCTGGCTGGCCGAGCGCGGCGTGACCGCCAAGGTGGAGTTCAGCTGGGGCGCCACCGAGGCCAAGCTGCCCGAGCTCGCCGACGCCATCGTCGAGGTCACCGAGACGGGCTCGTCGCTGCGCGCCAACAAGCTGCGCGTCATCGAGGTGGTGCTCGAGTCGACGACGCAGTTCATCGCCAACGAAGCCGCCTGGGCCGACCCCGCCAAGCGCCGCAAGATCGAGGACATCGTGCTGCTGCTGCAAGGCGCCATCGCGGCGCTCGACAAGGTCGGCCTGATGCTCAACGTGCGCGCCGCCGACCTCGGCGCCGTGCTCGACGTGCTCCCGGCGCTGCGCAACCCCACGATCTCGCACCTCAGCGACGAGGGCTGGCTGGCGGTCAACACGATCCTCGGCGAGCGGGTGGTACGGGAGATCATCCCGCGCCTCAAGGAGGCCGGCGCCGAGGGCATCGTGGAGTTCCCGCTCAACAAGATCGTGCTGTAAGCGCGGAGCGGCGGCGGGGCCGGCGGCCGCTCGCGCCGCGAGTCAGCGCTCGCCGAGCCGCGCGAGTGCGTCGTGCGCCGCGCGCGGCGTGAGCGGCGGGTACGTGGGCCGCAACTCCGCCGCCGTCACCGGCAGCCAGATGCAGCCGTCGCGCTCGTCGCCGACGGGGCTCGCCAGCCCCTGCAGGAAGCGCCAGGCGATGAACGCCGCCATGAGCGCGTCCAGCGAGTCGTGGTCGTAGTAGCCGTCCCAGTGCAGGCCGAGCCGCCGCAGGGCGAGCACGCGCAGGCGCAGCCCCTCGCGCGTGGTCTTGGGCGGCGGCGTGCCGCCCAGCAGGGTCACGAAGCCGGCGTGCGGGTACACCTCGAGGGCGGCCGGGGCCTGGCCGAGAGCGCCCGGCAGGGCGCCCGGGTCAGGCGCCTCGTAGCCGCGCCTGCGCAGCTCCTTGAAGTACGCCCAGCCGGTCCGCATCCAGGCGTAGCGCCGTGCCTTGTCCTCGGCCTCGGCGCGGGTCGGCACCTGGTACACGGCGATGCGCCGGTGCAGCAGCGCGGTATCGCAGGTGCGGGAGCGCGGGCCGGCCGCCGGCAGAGCCCGCTTCGGCCGCTGCGGCGCGTCGATCCCCACCACGGCCGGCTGCAGGCCGACCAGCCAGTCCAGGAGCCGGCCACGGTCGCCGGGCTCGCGCTCGTCGGCGGCTCGCCAATCAACGGCCTCGAGCGTGCGCCCGCAACGTAGCGCGACGGCCACGCAGGGGCGGCTGGCGGCGATATCGAGGCCGATGACGAGGGGGCCGGCGTCCATCACGCGGATGCTACCAGACGCCGGCGGCGCCGCGGCGTCCGTCAGGCCGGCAACGCCCGCGACGTGCTCACCGTGAACTCCGGAGGGTCCTGGATGTGGCGCTTCACGGTGCACTGGTCCACGGCGCGGACGACGGCCTGCTCGTACTTCTCCGGGAAGCCGTCCGGCAACCGCAGCTCGAAGGCGATGCTGCCGATCATGCCCTTGTCCGGGTCCACCTCGGTGGTCATGGTGACGCCGCTCCCGGCGGGGTCGATACCGCGCTGCTTCATGAAGGCGAGCATGAAGATGCCGGCGCAGGTGCCCAGCGAGGCGAGGAAGAGGTCGAAGGGCGCCGGCGCCGAGCCGTCGCCGCCGGAGGCCGGCGGCTGGTCGGTCTGCACCGTGAAGCCCTTGAACCCGGCCTCCACCTTGAGGTTGCCGGGGAAGCTGACCTGCATCTCCATGACGTGACCCTCCTGTCGGTCGTGTGATCGCCGTCGCCTGTATACCCCATGGGGTACTTCTCACACGGGCCGGCCCGCCCGCCCGGCCGCCCGCCGGCCCGCCCGCCCGGCCGCCCTCCGGCCCGCCTGACCCGTGCATTCGGCTCAGCTCGTTGCGGCGTACTCCTTGCCCACGCTCCAGCACCTGGCAACGGGCGCGCCCAGCGACCAGTACTTCTTGCTCGCCATGTCGAAGAGCAGCGGCCGCAGCTTGGCGATGTCGACGATGCCGTTGGTGAGCACCTCCAGATCGGCGTAGGTGCCGACTATCTCACCGACAAAGAGGTCGTGCGTGGGGAGCACCACATGCTCGATGAGCCTGAGCTCCATGGTCACCTTGCACTGCTCGATCATCGGCGCGGTATCGAGCTCGCCGTAGAAGACGTCGAAGAGGCCGCTCTTGTCCTCCTGGCGGCCGCTGACCATGCCCACGTGGTCGGTGAGCGTCACCATATCCTCGGAGGGGATGTTCACGCTGAACGTGCGGTTGGCCTTGATGCCCTCATTGGTGAGGTGGGTCCTGCCCATGCCCAGCGTGATGCCTTTGAGGTGGGCGATGCCCACGTGCGCCACGGTGGCGAAATCGGGCTTGCCGGCGACGGTGGTGCCGACGAGGGCGGTCACAAGCGGGTAGAGGGCGTTGGTATCGCCAAGCTTCTCCTTCACGGTATGCCTCACTGGTCGGAGTGGTTCGCTTCGTGGCCAGTCCTACCCACCGCGGCAGGGGCGTAGTCAGCGGCTGAAAGCGGCGGCCCTTCACAGC
>JBAZPK010000071.1:0-10421 GCA_041648235.1 Thermoleophilia bacterium | reverse complement strand
CGGCCGTCGTCGCTCCCGAACGCGGAGCCGCCATGAAGACGCCGCCGCTCATCCTGCTCGCCGAGGATGACCCCGATATCCAGAGCCTCGTGAGGCATTGCCTGGAGGGCGATGGCTACGTGGTTCACATCGCCGGAGACGGGCGGGAGGCACTCGAGCTCTTTCGCAAGCTCAAGCCGGACCTCATGATCCTCGACGTGATGATGCCGCGGGTCACCGGTTTTGAGGTCATGAGGGAGCTGCGCGACGGCGATGAGCTCCGCCGGGAGACACCGGTGCTCATGTTGACGTCGCGGATCGGAGAGGACGATGTGCTGACCGGGTTCGACCTCGGCGTCGCCGATTACCTCGCAAAGCCGTTCGTGGTCAGCGAGCTGCGCGCTCGGGCCCGCACGCTTCTCGCCCGCCGCCCCGACGCCTGAGAGCTAGCAGGTCTCGAACCCCTTGCGCTTCATCTCTCCCCAGCCCCGCTTGTTGCGCAGGAAGTCCCACGTCGCCTGGACGCGCCACACCGCCTGCAACTGCCGGTAGCCGAAGTTCTCGAACACCGCGTAGATGACCAGGCGCGACATGTCGCGCCGGCGGCGATAGCCGCTGAGCCGCATCTGGTCGAGCAGGATGGACGCCACCGACAGGAACACGCCGTAGCCGACGGCAAGAAGGAAGAAGAGGGTCACGAACCAGCCGTTGACGGCGCCCAGGGCGATCGCCACGACGAGCGTGATGTAGCCCGTGACCTCGACGACGGGGCCGATCACCTCGAAGAGCAGGTTGTATGGGAGGCCGAGCAGACCGACGGGGCCGTACTTGGGCCTCCCGATTATCATGCGGCTGCCGGCCAGGCACTCGAGCAGGCCGCGATGCCAGCGGTTGCGTTGCCGGCGCAGCACCGCCAGGTCTTCTGGCACCTCGGTCCACACGACCGGATCGGGGATGAAGACGATGCGGTACCGCTCTCCAAGCTCGCGAAAGTGACGGTGCAGGCGCAGCACGAGGTCCATGTCTTCGCCGACGGTGTCGCGCCGGTAGCCGCCGACGTCGAGCACCGCCTGCTTCTTGAAGAGCCCGAAGGCCCCGGAGATGACGAACAGCGAGTTCAGCCGGCTCCATCCGGTGCGGCTCGCGAGGAAGGCGCGCAGGTACTCGACCACCTGCAGGGTGGCGAGGTGGCTGCGCGGGGCGCCGACGGTGACGACTCGCCCGTCCGCGACCCGGCAGCCGTTGGCGACTCTGACGATGCCGCTCGTCGCCATCGTCTCCCGCGGCCGATCCATGAACGGTTTGACGACCCGGAGGAGCGCGTCGCCGGCGAGGAGGGCATCGGCGTCGATGGCGCAGAACAGCGGGTAGCGGGCGACGTTGACACCGGCGTTGAGGGCGTCGGCCTTACCGCCGTTGGCTTTGGTGAGCAGCCTCAGGTTCGGCACCTGCCGCGAGAGGTAGACGCCGCGGACCGGTTCACAAGGCACGGTGAAGCGTACGGGTCGGTCCACCTTCTCAAGCGCGAAAGCCTCGATGAGGCGCTCGACCATGCGATCGGTCGAGCCGTCGTCGATGACCACGATCTCGAACTCTCCATACTCGAGAAGGCGCAGGGCGTTCACCGCCTCGACGATCGTGCTCTCCTCGTTGAAGGCGGGCATCAAGACGCTGATCGGCAAGGTCAGCGGCGATCTGAAGATCACGTCGTACCCGCCGTAGGCGAGCCGCCGCGTGTGCCGGCTGGACTCGCGGAACGAGACCGCGAGCAGCGCCGTGTAGACCAGGTTGATGGCCAGAAAGTAGATGAGCACGAGGTAGTTGAAGAGGTGGAGGGCGGCCGTCACCCTGGACCCCGAATGAAGCCATACGCGTCGAGGGCAGCATGGGCTTGGTCGCGCACGAAGGCGTCAGGGTGCCTGATGAGGCGCATGAGCCGTACCCGGCCGGGGGCGCCGAGGCGCGCCAGTGCCTCGGCGCAGTTCACCCGGACCCACCAGTTGAGGTCGGGCATCGCGGCCTGCAGGGGGGCAGCGACGGCGGGGTGACCGATGCGCCCGAGCGCCTTGGCCGCCTGCGCGCGCACCTGCCATTCGGGGTCTGTGAGGGCGGCCACCAAGGCCACCTGTGCCTGAGGACCGCCCAGCTTGCCCAGGGCCCCCGCAGCCTGGGCGCGGAGATTGAGGTTCTCGTCCGCGGCGAGCAGCCGCACCAGGGCAGGGACGGCGGCCGGGTCGCGGATCTGGCCGAGGATCTGCACCGCGGCGACGCGCACGTTGTGGGCGTCGGTGGCCAGAAGGTCAAGCACCGGCTGCACGGCTCCGGGCCCCATCCGCATCAGGTTCTCGGCCACCAGGGAGAGCGTCCAGCGCGACGGGTCGGCGAGGGCACCGGCCAGGGCCGGGACGGCCGCGGGATCGCCGATCGCGGCCAGCGCGCGCGCCGCCACCGTGCGGACGTCTTCGCTGGGGTCGTCCAACGCGTCCACGAGTGGACCTACGGCGCGATCGATACGCAGGCGGCCGAGGAGCTCGGCCGCCTCGGCACGTTTCCACTGGCTCCGTGCCCGCAGCCGCCGGAAGAGGTCGTCGATCAGGTGCTCCTGCTCCAGGCAGGCGACGATGCGGTCGGCCTCTCGCCCCTTCAGAACGGCGGCGTACCGCAGGCTCAGATCCAGGAGGGCGTCGCCGTGGCCGCGCCCCAGCTTTGGTGGGGGAGCGCCGTCGATGATGCACGCTTCGAACGATGCCCGGAGCTCCGCCACCCGGGCCTCGTGCCGGTGGGCGCCGCGGATCTCGAAGGCGCGCCGCGCCAGCACTCCGGCGAGCAGCACGACGCTGACGCCGTAGAGCGCGATCACGGAGATGGTCAGGCTGTGGACTGTCACGCTCCTCTGATTCGACACCGACTCCCGAAAGCCGTCACCGGCACTCAAGAGTCCCGCGGGCCAGAGGCCAGGGGCATGGCGGACGCCGGCCCCGCACAGAGCTTCGCGCCGGCCGTGCACCACGCCCAAGATCGGCCTCGCCCCGCAGCACCGCGAGTTCGGCTACCGGGCGTGGGCGAACGTCCTCATCGCCGCCGGCGCCGCGCTTCTCGCCACCTTGGGTTCGCGGGCCCGTCTCGGGCACACCGCGGGGCTCTACCCGGCGGAGATGGTAGCGGCGGCTCTGATGTTGGCCGGGTTCTTGCTGGCCGGCACGCTCGACAAGGGAGCGCGCAAGGCGCGCCCGGCGCCGCGGCGGGGCCGACTGACGGCGGCGCGCTCGCGTCCCACCGGCGGCCTTGCGGTGGGCGTCGGCTGGGGCGGCCGCTGCGCAGGAGCGGGCTCCTATCTGGGGACCGTAGCCGGGAACACACAGCCGGCCGACTGGTTCGCTGGGCGGGCCACGTCACTGCGCCGTCATGGCACCGTCGGCGACCAGCACGGTGCCGGTGACGAACGAGGACTCATCGGAGGCGAGGAAGAGGGCGCAGTTGGCGATCTCGCGAGGCTCGCCCGGGCGCCCGATGGGCTGGAACGAGTCGATCGTCGCGTACACGTGCTCGAGCCCGCCGAGCAGCTTCGCGTGGGCGTAGTTGACCGGCGTGTCCACCCAGCCCGGGGCGATGGCGTTGCAGCGGATGCCCTGCTTCACGTAGTCGAGCGCGATGCCCCTGGAGAGCATGACGATCGCGCCCTTCGAGGCGGCGTAGACGGTGAGGAACGGCTCGGCGACGAGGCCGTTCACCGAGCTCGTGTTGATGAGCGAGCCGCCGCCTCCGCGCAGCAGGTGCGGGATGGCGTAGCGGCACCCGTACATCGTCCCCTTCACATTGACGGCGAGCGTGCGGTCGATCACCTCGTCGGACGCCTCGTGGAACACGCCGGGCAGGTTCACGCCGGCGTTGTTGAACACCACGTGCAGCCCGCCCCAGCGCTCGACGGTGCCGTCGGTGTAGGCGCGCACCTGAGCTGGGTCGGAGATATCCGCCTGGACGGCGACGGCGGCGTCGCCGATCTCCCGCGCCGTCGCCGCGACCGTGCCGCCGTCGATGTCCACGCAGGTGACGCGGGCACCCTCCTCGGCGAAGCGGACCGCCGTGGCCTTGCCGATGCCCGACCCCGCACCGGTCACGATGGTCACCTTGCCGTTCAGGCGTCCGCTCACGGGAGCTCCTTCGTTGGTTCTCGGCGGTCGCGCGTCCGCGCGGGCGCCGCGTTGTCTGGGGGACATCCTACTGCGGCGGCCCACGCCGACTCATCGCTGGCCGGCGTGGTATACACCTCTCACGTCTCTCGCGGGCGCCGGAGGTCGACAAGGAGGCTGGAGAGTTGAAGTTCGACGCCGTGATCTTCGATCTCGACGGCACCCTCGCCGACACGCTCGAGGACCTGGCCGACGCGATGAACCGGGTCCTGAGCGCCGCGCAGGCGCCGGCCCACAGCCACGCAGCCTACAAGCGCATGATCGGCAAGGGGATCCGGAACCTGGTCACCGCGGCGCTGCCTCCCGAGCTGCGCACGGAAGCGGCCGTCGCCAGGACCTTCGAGGCGCTGCTCGCCGATTACGGCGAGCACTGCCTCGTCAAGACCCGGCTGTACCCGGGCATCGCCGAGCTGGTGCGCGAGTTGCGGGCCGGGGGTGTGAAGCTGGCCGTGTTCTCGAACAAGGCCGACGCGCTCACCCGGCACATGGTCGACGCCCTGTTCGAAGCCGGCTCGTTCGAGGTGGTCGTCGGCGCCCAGACGGGTGTTCCACTCAAGCCTGACCCCACCGTGGCGCTGCGCATCGCGGCTCGCCTGGGCGTCACTCCGGGCAGGGTCGCGTACCTCGGCGACTCCGACACCGACATGCTCGCCGCCACGGCGGCGGGGATGCTCGCCGTCGGAGCTTCCTGGGGCTTTCGCCCGAAACGCGAGCTGGTCGAGAGCGGCGCCCGCGTCGTGCTCGACCGCCCGCTGGAGCTGCTCGGGCTCTACCAGTGATCGCGGCTCGCCGGCGCCTGGAGGACTCGCTCGCTTCGGCGAGCCTCAGGCCTCGGTCAGCGCCCCCGCCTCGCCGAGCAGAGCGAGGAAGGCGGGCATGAGGGCCGGGTGCGCGGCCACCACGGCGGGCCCTCGGCCGTGCGCCGCGCGCGAACGGCGCACCTCGGCGCCGGCCTCGTGCGCGATGATGCTGCCGGCAGCGTAGTCCCAGGGCGAGAGGTCGAGCTCCCAGTAGGCGTCCACGTGGCCGGCGGCAAGGTGGCAGAGGTCGAGCGCCGCCGAGCCGGCGCGGCGGATATCGCGCACGCGGCCCAGGATCAGAGCCGCCGCCTCGCCCTGACGCTCGCGCTGGGCGGCCTCGTACGAGAAGCCCGTGGCCACGAGGGCCTGTGAGAGGTCGAGCTGCTCCCGCACGTGCAGCCGGCGCTCGTCGCAGAAGGCGCCGAACCCCCGGATGGCCCGGTACAGGTGCCCCGCGCTCGACTCGTACACGACGCCGATCTGTGGCCGTCCTTCGATCTCGACGGCGATGGACACGGCGTAGGCAGGGTAGCCGTAGACGTAGTTCGTCGTGCCGTCGAGGGGGTCGATCACCCAGCGCACGCCGCTGCTGCCCTCCGCGAGAGCCCCCTCTTCGCCCAGCACCGCGTCGCCGGGGCGGGATGCGCGGAGGCGTTCGACGATCAGCCGCTCCGCCTGCCGATCGACTTGGCTCACGAGGTCAGTCGGTGAGGACTTCGTCTCGACGCGGAGAGCCCCGCGCCGCCCCTCGGCGTGCACCTCGCCGGCGGCACAGGCGAGGTCGTCGGCGAGCCCGGCGAGCTCCCGCAGGTGAGGAGGCGCGGCGGCCCAAAGGCCGTCGGCGTCCGGCCTCGCGTGCCTGGGTTCCGGCCCGATGTGGCGCTTGCCGGCCATCGACGGCACTCCTCCCTGCACAGGGGTAGCGGACGAGACGCAGCGACGCGGCTCCTTCTCACACGGCGCGTCGCCCGCGGAAGGTAGCAGACACCTCGGGCCGTCACAAGACGCGAGAGCACGAGGCCGGGCTTCTTGAGCGTGTTTCGTGTGTATGAGCACACAGTATGTGGAATCGTTGGAGTGATCGCACTCCTCTGATCGGAGCAGCCATGAGCACCTACGATCTCGCCGTCATCGGCGGTGGCCCCGGCGGCCTCGCGACGGCGATGTATGCGGGCCTGCGCGGCATCTCCGTCATCGCCTTCGAGGCCGAGGCCTTCGGCGGCCAGCTCATCAATCTCTACCCGGGCAAACCGGTCACCAACTTCCCCGCGCAGGCGCGCGTCCTCTCGGGCGACCTCGCGCTGCGCCTGGCCGAACAGGCGGCGGGCTTCGGCGCCGAGCTGCGCGAGTGGGCCCCGGTGGAGTACGCGGGGTTGGCGCCCGGCGGCTTCCTGGTGAGGGTGGCGGGTGAGGAGACGACGGCCAAGGCACTCGTCCTGGCCCTCGGTATCGGCCGCTTCTCGCCGCGGCGGCTCGGCCTCGCCGGTGAGGAGCGGTTCCTCGGGCGAGGCCTCGAGTACCGGCTCCCGCCCATCGGGCAGATCACCGCCGAGCACGCCGTCGTCGTCGGCGGCGGCGACACCGCCTTCGACATCGCCTTGAGCTTGCGCCAGGTGGCGCACGTCACGCTCGTCCACCGCCGCGACGCCTTCAGTGCGTTCGCGTACTCGCAGCACGAGGCCGAGGACGCCGGCCTCGAGGTGATCACCGGCGGCGAGGTGGTGGAGCTGCGCGGCGGCGAGCACCTCGAGGGTGTAGTGGTCGTGCTGGCTGACGGGCGCAGCGTCGAGCTGCCCGCCGACCTCCTCTTCGTGAGCATCGGGCAGGTACCGGACCTGCGCGGCGTCGAGGAATGGGGCCTGGGCCTGAGTGGCATGCACATCGAGGTGGACTCCTCGATGCAGACCGCGCGCCTGGGCCTCCACGCGGTCGGCGACTTTGCCTCGTATCCGGGCAAGGTGCGGATGATCGCCACCGCGGCGGCCGAGGGCTCTACCGCGGCGGCGTCAGTCGAGCGCTACCTCCTGTCGCCGAACTGACGCCGCGCGGCGTCCGCCGTGGGTGTGGCCGTGCCGGGAGTCCCAGGCTCGGCGCCGGCGCTCGGCGCGGCGGGGCCGGGCCCTCGGGCGGCGCCGTGTAGAATGGCGCCTGTCAGCGCCCGCCCCACGCGTAGCCGCGCGCACAGCGCGGCGCGAGGAGTGACACTACCGGCACGTGAAGATCCTCACCATCTCGCACCTGTATCCCTCCCCCAGCAACGACGAGTACCTGTTCGTCCATGAACAGGCGCTGGCGTTGAGAGAGCTCGGCGTGCGGGTGCAGGTGATCTCTCCGACGCCGTGGGTCCCGCCGGGGCTGGCGCGCTCGGAGCGCGATCGCCGGCGCGCGGCGAAGCCCCTGTACGCGCACCTCGACGGCATCGAGGTCGAGTACCCGCGGGCGTTCGTGCTGCCGCGGCGCCTGTTGTTCGACCGTCTCGGAGACGCCTACTTCCACGCGGTGCGGCCCCGGCTGCCGGCCCTGCGCTCCGCCGGCTTCGACCTCGTGCATGCGCATCAGGCGCTGCCCGACGGCGCCGCCGCCCAGCGCCTGGCCGCCGCGCTCGGCGTGCCCTACGTGGTCACGGTGCACGGCGCCGACGTGTACCAGGCGCTGCGCACCGGCGGCGCCGAGCGCCGCCGCGCCGCGGGGGTGCTCGGCGCCGCCGCGGCGGTGATGCCCGTCTCGTCGGCGGTGGCCCGCCTGCTCCGGCCGTATGTGGACCTCAAGCGCCTGCACGTGAACCTGAACGGCACCGTGGGAGGTGGCCGGCCGGCCACGCCGGCCGACTTTCTGCCCGGCCGGCCGCTGGTCCTCAGCGTGGGCTTCCTGATCGAGCGCAAGGCGCACGCCACCGTGCTGGAGGCGCTTGGGCATCTGCGCCGTGAAGGGCGCCGCGTCGAGTACGCCGCCATCGGCAGCGGCCCGCTGCAGGCGGCCCTGGCGGCGGAGGCGTGGCGGCTGGGGATCGCCGACGCCGTGCATTTCATGGGCCGGCTGCCCAACCCGGAGGTGCAGCGTTTCATGGCGCGAGCCGACCTCTTCGCCCTGCCGAGCTGGGACGAGGCCTTCGGCCTTGTCTACACCGAGGCGATGGCGCAGGGCACGCCGGTGCTCGCCTGCCGCGGCGAGGGTTGCGCCGACTTCATCGATGACGGCCGCAACGGCTACCTCGTGCCACCTCGCGACGCGGCGGCCGTCGCCGCCGTGGTCTCACGCGTGCTCGACGCACCTGACGCGGCGCGCCGCGTCGGTGAGGCCGGCCGCGCGACGGCCGCCGGCCTCACCTGGCAGGCCAACGCCGCCCGGCAGCTCGCCGTGTACGAGCGCGTGCTCGGCGGCGGCCCCCCAGCGGCAAAGGAGTGAGCATGATCCGTGTCGTCCACCTCTCCGTGGTCCACCCGGCCAACGAGCCGCGGATCTACGAGCGCGAGTGCCGCACCCTCGCCGAGGGTGGCTACGACGTCACCTACCTGGTGCCCGGCGCGGTGCCCGGCCGGGACGAGCACGGCGTGCGCCTGATGCCGCTGCCCCGGAGGCCGCGGAGCCGCCGCTGGCTGAGCGTCCGGGAGATCGTGAGCGCCCTCCGTGACGTGCGCCCGCACGTCGTCCACATCCACGACCCCGAGCTCCTGACCCTCTTCCCCATCCTTCGTGCGTGGGTACCGCGCCTCGTCTATGACATGCACGACTACGTGCCCGAGCAGGTGCTGGCCAAGGACTACATCCCGTCGCAGGCGCGGCCCTTCATCGCGCAGACGAGCAGGGTGGCGCAGCGCGCCCTGGCTGCCCTCGGCCAGGGCGCCGTCGGCGCCTTCCCCGACATGCTCACGGCGCTGGGCGCACGTCCACGGCTGCGCGTCACGGCCCCCAACTACCCGCGCGTGTCGCGCTTCGAAGCCGCCGAGCCTGTCGCCGAGCTCGCTGCCGACCCCCGCCTGCGCCTGGTGTACATCGGCAGCCTCTCCACCACTCGCGGCTGCACGCTGATGATCGACGTCATGGCGCGGCTCGGCCGCGACGACGCGGTGCTCATCCTCGGGGGCTCGTTCGCCTCGCCCGAGCTGGAAGCCGACGTGCGGGCGCGCCTCTCCTCCGGCCTCGACGACCGCGTGCATCTGCTCGGCAGGGTGCCGCCGCCGGAGCTGCCGCGCTACCTCGCCGCGGCGGAAGTCGTGTGGATGCCGTCGCTGCCCAGCGTGCAGTATTCACGCCCCAACGTGGAGACGAAGATCTACGAGGGCATGGCGGTGGGCCTGGCCACTCTGGCCAGTGACCTCGCCGGGCGCGAGGAGTTCCTGCAACGTGAGGCCTGCGGCATCGCCGTGCCGCCCACGGTGGACGGCCACGTGGCCGGCGTGCAGCGCCTGCTCGCCGACCGCGCCGAGGTGGCGCGCATGGGCGCTCGCGGCTTCGAGGCGGTGCGCAAGCGCTACTCGTGGGAGTCGGCCGAGGGCCGGCTGCTCGGATTCTACGAAGAGCTGTGCCGGGGGCTGCCCGCAGGCTGAGCGCCGCCGTCCCGGGGCTCGGCGGTCAGAGCGGGGGGAGCCGCTGCGGGAGGTCCTTCTGCGCGGCGGCGACCACCCGCAAGGCCTCCTGGAGGCTGACCCTGGCGAGCGGCGACAGGGTCTCCGAGTCGACCGCGTTGTCGGGCGTGCGCCCGGCGCGGAAGGCGTCGGCGTGGTGCCGGAGCCGCAGCTGCGCCATGCTTGTGAACGCCTCGCGTAGCGCGCGTCCCGACTCCCCCTCCAGACCCTGCGTCGCGTGGACGGCGGCCAGCCGCTCCAGCGTGGTCGTCGCGGTGATCCCGCGCGCGAACGCGTGGTAGCGGGCCAGGTTCTGGATGGGTAGCAGCCCACTCTTCTTGACATCGACCGGCCCGACGAGCCGGCGGCGGAAGCCGAGGGGCGAGCGGATGCTGACCGCCAGGTCCGCGAGGCCGCCGAGGAAGCGCGAGTGCCGTGGCGCCTCGCGGAGGATGTCGGTGAGCGCTGGGACGATCACCAGGTCGCCGGTCACGTGGCGGAAGTCGAACGCGACGCTGGCACGCATGAGGCGGTCCGGGTCCGCGCCGCCGAGACACCGGGTGAAGATCTCCCGCCACTCCGACAGGGACATCCGCCACTGCTGGTTGCTGGCGAGGACCCCGTGGGTGTCGCGGGCGAAGCCGCAACGCTCGAGACCGAGGTTCACCTCTTCGGCCACCCGGCGGAAGTACTCGAACACGGCTTCATCGCCGGTGTCGGCGTAGGCCAACCCGTTGTCCTGGTCGGAGCCGAGGGTCAGCTCGTTGCGGGCGGCGCTGCCCAGCGCCAGCCAGCCCTCGCATACCGTTGGGCTAATCCATCCGAGGCAGCTGCAAGACTCGGCTCATGCCGAGGAGCAGCGCAGCGAAGGTGAGATGCCCCAGGTC
>JBAZPK010000070.1:0-10488 GCA_041648235.1 Thermoleophilia bacterium | reverse complement strand
ACACGGGCTGCGCCGCGGCCCCCGTCTCCAGACGCTCCCGGGCCACGCTGAAGCGCGGCGCTTCTACCAGGGTCGCGAGGTCGAGGCGCAGGCGCGCCACCTCGCCCTTCACCTGCACCTGCCGGAACCCGCTGCCCTCGAGCACCTCGGGGTGGAACAGGTTGAGCTCGCGCACGTAGCCGCGGAACGGGTCGCCGGGCCGTGAGCGGCGCAGGCCGAAGGCCTCCAGCGCCGCCACCCTGCGGTGCTTGAGCGACGCCTCGATCTCCTGCAGCAGGAACTGGAAGCCGCGCAGGTAGTCCTCGTCGTAGAAGTACGCGCAGGTGAGGAGGTACGCGTCCGCCGACGGAGGGCCGGCCGGCAGGCAGCGGGCCCGCGGCACAAGGCGCGCGGCGGCGGCGTGCATCCAGCCGATCACCGCGTCGCCTTCGACGAGGGCGCGCCCGAAGAAGCCGGCCTCGGCCTCGGCCTCGTGCTCCCAAGAGCCCCGCAGGCCGGGCGCGGCTGCCGCACCGGGCCGGCATTGCCACCACACGCACTCCCGGCACACAGGCGCCAGGAGGTCGCGCGTGGCGGCGGTGAGGTCGACCGCCCTCACTCGTCGTCAGGCAGGGCGACGTCGTCCACGTACACGTCGACCTGCGAGATCGGCGTGCCCGTGGTGCGGGCGAGGAAGGTCGCCCCGGCCTCGGCCACGGCTTCCCCGGTGGCGGCGATGTCCGCCCCGGCGGCGAGCACCAGGTGCACCTCGAGGATCGGGCCGGCGTCGTCGTGCTCGAGCCGCACCGGCCCGTGGCGCTCGCTGCGCACCCGCTCGCCGAGCGACCGCAGCGGGCTCCGGTAGAGGTCGCTCACGCCGGGGATCGTCTTGATGGCGTCCCACACCGTGCTGGTGATCACCTCGGCCGAGTAGCTGGGCCCTGTTCCTTCGTGCACGCCGCGCCTCCCGTGGCTGGTAGGGCGAGTATACCGCCGCCCCGACGGCTGCTGGAAGGCTGGCCCCAGGGTGTTTGCCACTGCGCGACACGCTCCCCTATACTCGACGCGCACGGACGGGGCACGATTCGCCCGTGCCCGACCTCAGGTGACCATGCCCGCGACCGACGACCACATCACGATCTATCGAGCCGACTGGCTGCTGCCCGTGGCGGCGCCGGTACTGGCCGACGGCGGGCTCGCCGTCCGCGGCGAGCGCATCGTCGGCGTGGGCCCGGCGCCCGCGCTCACCGCGGCGCACCCGGGGGCGGCCGTCGTCGACCTCGGGCCGGCGGTCGTCATGCCCGGGTTCGTCAACTGCCACAGCCACATCGAGTACACGTCGTTCCGCGGCATCCTGGACGACGCCGCCTTCGGCGACTGGATCATCAGCCTGATCGACGTCAAGGCCTCGCTCACGCCCGATGAGTACCTGGTGAGCGCCCGGCTGGGAGCGCTCGAGGCCATCTCCTCGGGGATCACCACCTTGGCCGACACGAGCTACTCCGGCGGCTCGCTCCTGGCGGCCGCCGAGGCCGGCTTGCGCGGCCGCCTCTACCTCGAGGCGTTCGGCGTCGACGACAAGCGGCTCGACGAGACCGTCGCCGACCTGGAGCGGCGCCTCGTCGAGGCCCAGGCGGCGGCGCCGCCGAGCTTCGACGTCGGCCTCGCGCCACACGCTCCCTACACGGCCTCCAGCCGCCTCTACCAGGCGGCGTCGACTCTGGCCCGCGCCCGCGGCCTCAAGGTGATGAGCCACGTGGCCGGCAGCAAGGACGAGCTCACCTACGTGCGCTCCGGCTCCGGCAAGTTCGCCCACGATTACCGCGAGCGCATGGGCTGGGAGCGCATGCTCGTGCAGCCGTTCGGCGTCAGCCCCGTCAAGTACCTCCAGCAGTACGACGTGTTCGACCGGGACTTCCTCGCCGTGCACTGCGTGCTCGTCACCCGGGACGACATCCGCATCCTGAGAGCCAAGGACGTCGCCGTCGCGCACTGCCCGAAGAGCAACGCCAAGCTCGGCTGCGGGGTGGCGCCGCTCGCCGACCTCCTGCACGAGGGCGTGCGCGTCGGGCTCGGCACCGACAGCCCGGCGTCGAGCAACATCATGGACATGTTCGACGAGATGCGCACGATGCTGTTCCTGCACCGCGCCGTCGAACGCGACGTCACGGTGCTGGACGCCCAGAAATGCGTCCGCATCGCCACCCTGGGCGGCGCCGAGGCCCTGGGCATGGAGGACGATATCGGCAGCCTCGAGCCCGGCAAGTACGCCGATTTCATCGCCGTCGACGTCTCGCGCTCGCACTTCGCGCCGATCGACGACCCGTACTCGGCCCTCGT
Source organism: Thermoleophilia bacterium (assembly GCA_041648235.1). Taxonomy (GTDB): domain Bacteria; phylum Actinomycetota; class Thermoleophilia; order UBA2241; family UBA2241; genus CAIXSE01. The sequence goes on along the minus strand of JBAZPK010000070.1, from coordinate 8,169 downwards.
CTACGGCGCCAACCAGGACGACGTGCGGCTCACGGTGGTCGGCGGCCGCACGCTGTACCGCGACCGCGCCTACGAGGGCCTCGACGCCGAGTCCATCCGCCTGGCCGCGTTCGAGGTACGCCAGAAGCTCCGCGACCGCGTGCGCTCCGGCGCCGTCAAGGTCGGCGCGGCAGAGTCCGGCTGGTGGCACACCGCCGCCGGCAGAGGAGAGGAGACCCCCTAAGTGCTGCTCGATCGTCAACGTGTGAAGTTCTGGCAGAGATGGGTGTTCGCGATCATGGCCATCATCATGGCCGGCTTCCTCGTCATGATCCCGGTGAGCGGCAACGTGGGCTGCAATGGCTCTTCGTCGGCCACCGAACAGATCGACAAGGACATCGCCCGCTACGAGGCCGCGGTCAAAGCTGCACCCAACGACGTCGACACCTGGCGCCTCCTGGGCGAATCCTACCTGGCCCGCGCCAACCAGCAGGCTCAGGGCTCCGCCGCGCAGGTGTCGGACTGGCGCTCCGCGGCGGTCAAGTACGAGCGCGCCATCACGCTGCTCGCCAAGGAGAAGGGCGCCGCGGCCAGGCAGCTCCGGGTCGACTCCCTCGACAATCTGGTGAGCATCTATCTCTTCCTCAAGGATTACCAGATGGCGACGAGCGTCTACGGCCAGATCACCGAGCTGCGGCCCAAGGACGCCGAGTCGTACTTCAACATGGCCACCGTCGCCATCGACGCCGGGGACACCAACACGGCGCTCCTGGCGTTCACCAAGTTCCTCGAGCTCGACCCCGAGTCCCCCGACGCGGCCGCGGTGCGCGACTGGATCGCGCAGAACTCCACTTCGTCGAGCCCCTCGCCGTCGCCGTCCTCCGAGTCAGGCCAATGAACGACCTGTTCAGCGTCTCAAGCGAGCGCCTCGCCGACGGCCGCGGCGTGGTCGCGCTCGGCGGCGAGGTCGACCTCTACACCGCGCCGCGCTTCAAGGAGTGCATGCTGGAGCTGCTCGACGCCGGGGTCGTCAGACTGGTCGTCGACTTCAGCGCCGTCTCGTTCGTCGATTCCACGGCCCTGGGCGTACTCATCGGGGGAGTGCGGCGCGCCAACGCCGCCGGCGGCGCGATGGCTCTGGTGGTCACCAGCCGGCCGGTGGCGCGCGTGCTCGCCATCACCGGCCTCGATCGCGTGTTCTCGATCCACGCCACTCGCGAGGCCGCCCTCGAGGCGCTCGCCTGACGGCGCGACCATCGTCATCTCGACATCCAGGTTTGCCGGGTGGTATTAACTCGCAGCGTCCGCGGCCGTCTGGCCACGTCCATCTGAGGTAGGTCCGTGAAGCTCATCGTCACAGAGAAAGATTCCGCGGCTCGCAAGATCGCCGAGATCCTCGGCGGCCGGGCGACGGTCGAGGAGCACGGCCGCGGCCGTCAGAAGGTCAAGTCCTATCACTTCACCTACGAGGGCGACGAGGCGGTGGCCATCGGCCTGCGCGGCCACGTCATGCAGACCGTGTTCCCGAACACGTATCGGCGCTGGAGCCTCAAGAACCTCAGCGAGATGATCGCCGAACCCGATCTCGCCTGGGTGGTCGACGGGGGGTCGGTGTCGACCCTGGCGGCGCTGCGCGCCGCGGCCAAGGGCGCTACCGCGGTCGTGATCGCCACCGACTACGACCGCGAGGGCGAGCTCATCGGCCACGAAGCGCTCGAGATCCTGCGCGGCGACGCCCACCGGCGCCACCCGCACGACAAGCCCGAGAAGGCGAAGAAGGCCGGCCCCGCCGGCCGCGGCAAGGCCGCGGCCGCCCCGCCGGCCCCCAGCGTCGCGGCCGATCCTGACCCCAAGGTCAAGCCCATGGTGCCGGCGGCGGTCGTCGACCGGCACGTGCGGGTTCGCTACTCCGCCCTCACGCCCGAGGAGGTCACGGCCGCGTTCGCCAAGCCGTCGACGGTGGATTTCAACCTCGCCGAGGCGGCCCACTCGCGGCAGGACATCGATCTCATCTGGGGCGCCGTGCTCACGCGGTTCCTTTCCCTGGCCTCGTACCGCTACGGCTCCGAGTACCTCTCGGTGGGTCGCGTGCAGACGCCCACGTTGCGCCTCGTCGTCGACCGCGAGCTGGAGCGCCGGGCCTTCGTCCCGGTCCCGTACTGGGAGATCAAAGCCACGCTCGAGCACGGCGGCGACAAGCTCGAGGTGGCCCACGCCAAGGGCCGCTTCGACACTCTCGCCGCCGCCGAGACGGCGCTGGCCCGGGCTCAGGCCGAGACGGCGCGGGTCACCGCCTACAAGGCGCAGCCGCGCCAGGTCGCGCCGCCGGTCCCGTTCAACACGACGGCGCTGATGAGCGCCGCTTCGGGCGCCGGGGTCTCGCCGGCGCGGGCCATGCGCGCCGCGGAGTCGTTGTACCTCGACGGCCTCATCAGCTACCCGCGCACCGACAACACCGTGTATCCGCCCTCGCTCGACCTGCGCGGCAGCCTGCAGGCGCTCGCGGGCTGGCAGCCGGTCGCGGCCACCGCGGCGCGTCTCGCGGGGCAGCCCAAGTTCACGCCCACCAAAGGCAAGAAGCGCACCACCGACCACCCGCCGGTCTACCCGGTGGGCGTGCCGGCGAAGGAGCTCAGCGGCGACCAGGCGCGCGTGTACGACCTCGTCGCGCGCCGCTTCCTCGCCACCCTGCTGCCGGCCGCGGTCGTCGAGGGCCAGCGCCTCGACGTCCAGGTCGGTGAAGAGCCTTTCCTGGCCCGTGGCAGCCGCGTGTCCGAGCCTGGCTTCCTCGAGGTGTACGAGAAGTACGCCGCCAAGCGCGACCGGCCCCTGCCCCCGCTGCGGCCCGGCGACACGCTGGCGGTGCTCGAGGTCCGCAGCGAAAGCAAGGAGACGCAGCCGCCTTCGCGCTACGGCCAGGGCCCGCTCATCGAGCGGATGGAGGAGCTCGGCCTGGGCACCAAAGCGACGCGCGCCGATATCATCCAGCACCTCTACGATCGCAATTACGTGCGCGACAACCCCGTCGAGCCCACCGAGCTGGGCGTGGCGCTGGTCGCCGCCTTCGACGCCGCCCTGCCGCAGGCGCCGGTCGACATCTCGTCCAGCGCGATGACCGCCGAGCTCGAGCGCCAGATGGACCGCATCGGCGAGGGCGAGCTCCGGCGCAGCGAGGTCGTCGCCGAAAGCCAGGCGATGCTGGAGCACGCCTGGAAGCTCCTCGACGGCCACATCGACGACATCCGCGCCCGCATCAAGAGCGGCGTTCGCGAAGACCTCAACCTCGGCGAGTGCAAGGTGTGCGGCGGCCAGCTGCGCGTGCTGCGCGGCAAGACCGGCAAGCGCTTCGCCGCCTGCGTCGGCAAGGAGGGCGACGAGCCCGCGGCGCCGGCGGCCGAGGGCGAGCGCCCGCGCCGCGGCTGCGGGCAGACCTTCCCGTTGCCGCAACGCGGCACCATCGTGCCCACCGGCAAGAGCTGCGGCGAGTGCGGCTGGCCCGAGATCAAGGTGATGGGCGCCGGCGGGCGCGGCCGGCCGTGGGTGCTCTGCGTCGACATCGACTGCCCGAGCAAAGAGAAGTACAAGGCCCGCGCCCGCGCCCGTGCCGAGAAGGCCGGCTGAACGCGGGCGCCGCCGGGATAAGCTGGCCAGGGAGGCGCGCGTGGGCGAGCTGAGCGGCGTCCTCATCACCATCGAGGGTTGCGACGGCTGTGGCAAGAGTACGCAGGCGGCGCTCCTCAGCGCGCGGCTCGCCGCCTGCGGACTGCCGGTGGGCCCTGCCGACGCGCCCGGGAGCGTGGTCCGCGAGCCCGGCGGCACCGCCGCCGGCGAGGCCATCCGCGACGTCCTCCTGCACGGTCCGGGCACGCTCGCTCCGTGGTCGGAAGCTCTGCTCTACGCAGCGGCCCGCGCCGAGCTCGTCGAACGGGTCCTGCTGCCGGCGCTGCGCGCGGGGCGCATCCTCGTCCTCGACCGCTACGTCGACTCCTCGCTGGCCTACCAGGGCGTCGCCCGCGGCCTCGGCCTCGAGGCCGTCCTGGCCGTCAACGAGGCCGCTCTGCAGGGCGTCCTGCCGCAGCTCACCATCGTCCTCGACGTGGACCCGGCCGTGGCCCTGGCGCGGGCCGGCGGCGCGCCGGACCGCATCGAAGCCGAGGGTCTGGCGTTCCAGCAGCGAGTCGCCGCCGGTTTCGCCGTGGTGGCGCGGCGCTTCCCCGAGCGGGTCGTACTCATCGACGGTCTCCGGGACGTCGACCTGGTGGCTGTGGACGTGGAGGCCGCGGCGCTGGCCGCCGTCGCCGCGGCCGGCCTGCGCGGCGGCTGAGGCGCCTCCGTGTTCGATGCCATCGCCGGCCAGGAGCGGGTCAAGGCGCAGTTCACCCGCGCCCTGCACGACGACACCCTGAGCCACGCCTATCTGTTCACCGGCCCGGAGGGGCTCGGCAAGACGGCCTTCGCGCGCGAGCTCGGGGTGGCCCTGGTCAGCCGGTGCGGCGGGTGTGGCTCGTGCCCTGAGTGCGAGCGCGCCCGGCGCGGCGCCCACCCCGACTTGCACGTGCTCGAGCGCGAGGGCGACCTCATCCGCGTGCAGCAGGTCGAGCCGCTCGTCGCCGACCTGAGCCTCAAGCCGTTCGCTGCCGGCCGCCGTGTGTGGATCATCCCTGAAGTGGAGCACCTGCACCCCGCGGCGGCCAACAAGCTCCTCAAGAGCATCGAGGAGCCGCCCGCCTACGTGTACTTCCTCCTCGTCACCGATCGCCTGGAGCGCGTGCTGCCGACGATCGTGTCGCGTTGCCGCCAGGTGGAGTTCCACCCGCTCAGCGGCGCGGAGGTGAGCGCCTGGCTGCGCGCCGGGCAGGGGCTCGACGACGTCGCCGCGGAGACGCTGGCGCGGCTGTCCGGCGGGTCCGTGGAGCGCGCCGAGCGGCTCGCCGACGACGCGCAGGGCGCCGGCCGCCGGACGCTCTACCTCGAGCAGGCCGCCGGCGTCGTCGGCCTGCGGCGCGGCGAGGGTGGCGTCGACCCGGCGGCAGCGTTCATCGCGGTGCTCGCCGAGCACCACGCCGAGATCGCCGCGGAGGTCAAGGCTGAGCTGCAGCGGCGCCTCGCCGAGCTCAGGCAGCTCTTCCAGGACAAGAAGGACCTCAAGTACCGCTCCGACCAGGCTGAGGACAGGGCCCGGCGCGAGGAGGCGCGCCGTCGCCGCGTCGCGGCGCAGGACGCCGTCGACCTGCTCGGCGCCTGGGTGCGCGACCTCTGGGTGGTCGCCTGTGGGGCATCCGATGTACTCTGGAACTACGACCGCGCCGACGAGCTCGCCGGAGCGGCGGTCGCGACGCCGGAGCAGTACGCGCGCCTGTTGGCCGCCGTGGCCCGGGCGCGTAAGGATCTGTATCTCAACATCGATCAGAAGCTCGCGCTGCAGGCTCTGTTCGCGCGCTTCGAGGAGGTCGTGGAGAGTGCCTAGTATCGCCAGCGTCGTGTTTCGCGGCGGCGGCAAGGTGTATCAGTTCGACGCGGGGGCACTCGAGCTCGCGCCGGGCGACCACGTCATCGTCGACACAACGCGGGGCGCCGATTTCGGCCGCCTCGTCAAGGGCCCCGAGGCCGTGCCCGCCGAAGGGGCTCCGCGCGGCCTCAAGAAGATCCTGCGCAAGGCCACGCGGGCCGACCTCGACGCCGTCGGCGCGCACCGCGACGCCGAGCTCGAGGCAAAGCGCGCCTGCCGCGAGCTCGTCGCCGAGCTGCGCCTCGACATGAAGGTCGTCGACGCCCGGCAGGCGTTCGACGGCGGCAAGATCACGGTCACCTTCTACGCCGACGAGCGGGTGGATTTCCGCGATCTCGTCGGCAAGCTCAACGACCGCCTGCGGCGTCGCGTCGAGCTCAAGCAGGTGAGCGCCCGCGACGAGTCGCGTATCGTCGGCGGCTACGGCCCCTGTGGTCGTAGCCTCTGCTGCGCCACCTTCGCCGGGGATCAGGAGCCCGTCTCCATCCGCATGGCCAAGGATCAGAATCTGCCGCTCAACCCGACCAAGATCTCCGGCTGCTGCGGCCGCCTGATGTGCTGCCTCAAGTACGAGCACCAGGTGTACGTCTCGTTCCGCCAGCGCGCCCCTCGGCGCGGCGCGATTGTCGCGACGCCCGGCGGGGAAGGGAAGGTCATCGAGCTGCTCGCCCCCGTGGACAGCGTCATCGTCGACCACGGGGAGGGGCGCTCGGCCACCTACAAACTTGACGATCTCGGCGCCCAGGCCGCGAAGAAGGAGTGACCATGCCAGCGACGCATGTCGTGCTCAATGTACCGAGCATCTCCTGCAACCACTGCAAGATGGCGATCGAGGGGGCGGTGCGCGGCCTCTCCGGGGTCCAGCAGGTCGAGGTCGACGTCGAGGCCCGGAGCGTCGCCCTCGACTTCGACGCCGACGAGCTCGCCCTCGAGGAGATCGAGGCGGCCGTCCAGGAAGAGGGCTACGAGGTCACCGGCCGCCACGTCTTCGACAGCTGAAAACGCGCCGCGGCACCCGTTTGGCAAGGCGCGGCGCGGCTGGTACCATAGCGCCTCGCGACCTCGTGGGCCGTTAGCTTAGTTGGTAGAGCAGGGGACTCTTAATCCCAAGGTCGAAGGTTCGAATCCTTCACGGCCCACCAGCCGTTCGCCGGTGCCGCCGCGAGCCGCGGAACGGTTGCCTCGCTCTTCACCCCTCTGCTATCGTCCAGTGAATATGGTCGTCCTCGACGCACCTCCAGCGATGGGAGCACAGCCACCTTGACCAGGCGCACGAACCCCTCTGTCGGCCGTCTGCTCAACGATGCCCGGTTCTCGATCGCCCGCCGGGGCGGAGAGGACGTCCTCCGCCAGGGCATGATCATGCTCATCTGCTACGCCGCCTACGATCTGTCGCGGGCCTTCGTGCAGGGCCGCGAGGCCGTCGCGATGGCCAACGGCGTCTTCTTCATGAACCTCGAGAAGGCTCTCGGCATCTTCTGGGAGCCGTGGATCCAGGGGCGCGTCAGCTCCGTGGAGCCGCTCATGAGCTTCCTCGTCTGGGCTTACGGCAGCCTTCACCTCCCGATCATCATCGGCACCCTGATCTGGGTGTTCACGCAGCGCCGCGGCCAGTGGACCCTGTATCGCAACTGGTTCCTGGCCATGAACTTCATGGCGGTGCTCGTCTTCTTCCTCCTGCCGACGGCGCCTCCGCGCATGATCTTCACCTCGGGCGTCGCCGACATCAACTACCTGCACGGCCTGCGCTCCCAGATCTTCGAGAACGGGCTCCTTGCGAACCCCTTCGCCGCCATGCCCAGCCTGCACTTCGGCTACGCTCTGCTGGTGGCGGTGGCGCTGTTCCTGCTGGCCGAGCAAAGCTGGCTGCGCTGGCTGGGCCTCGTGTACGCCGCGGTGGTGCTGGTCGCGATCGTCGCCACCGGCAACCACTTCATTGTCGATGCCGTCGCCGGCGGCCTCGTTGCCCTGGCCGCCTACGTCCTCGCCGTCAACGTGCAGACGAACGACGTGCCGAATTCGGCGGCCGTCACGGTGCACGAGCGCGACAGCTGACGTGGCGAGCCTCAAGGTCCGCTACACCGACGGCGCCCGGCGCCTCTTCTTCAAGGCGGGCGTCGTGCTCGCCCGGCGCGGCGTCACCGCCGATCTCCTCACCCTCTTCGGGTTGGCGGTGCACCTCGTCGCGATACCGCTCATCCTCGGTGGGCACTTCGTCTGGGCCGCGCTCGTCTTCCTCATCGCCGCCGTCTGCGACGCCCTCGACGGCGCCGTGGCTCGTGCCGGCGTGGGGCCTACGCAGGCCGGCGCCTTCCTCGATTCCACCACCGACCGTATCTCCGAGATGATCGTCTTCGGCGCCCTGACCGTGTACATGGCGCAGCAGGAGCGCTGGCTCATGACTGCGCTGGTGCTCGTCGCCATGGGCGCCGGCCAGATGGTCTCCTACACGCGGGCCCGCGCCGAGGCGCTCGGCGTCGAGTGCAAGGTCGGCCTGATGTCGCGGCCCGAGCGCATCGTGCTGCTGCTGGCCGGCTTTCTCTTCGCCGGCTGGCATGTGGGCGACGTGAGCCTGCTCACGGTCGCCGTGTGGGCGCTCGCGGTGCTCACGTCGCTCACCGTCGTGCACCGCGTGCTGCACACGCTGCGCAGACTTCGCGCCGCCGGCGCGGGGCCTGCGG
>JBAZPK010000069.1:0-10500 GCA_041648235.1 Thermoleophilia bacterium | reverse complement strand
GAAGCGCCGCTTGAGGTCGCGCGCCTCCTGCGAGAGGCGCTCGGCGCGCTCCACGTCGCCGAGCTGCCCGAAGAGCGCCGCGAGGCGGCGCTTGGCGTAGTACACGTAGCCCTGCGTCTCGGCGAGGGCGATCGGGCCCTGCGCCGGGGTGCCGTCGGCGTGCAGGACGGCGTCGGCGGCGTCGCGCCAGCCCTGGTTACGGAGGCCCACTCGCGACCGCCGCTCGTATTCCACGAAACCGTCGCCGTCGGCGTCGCCGTCCTCCTCGAGCCAGCGGAGGGCGGCATCCACGGAGGCGCGCCGCGCCTCGAAGCCGTCGAGGTCGCCGCTCCACATCGCCAGCTCGGCGACCAGCAGCAGCCAGAGCGGCGTCGCATCGATCGACCCGTAGTACGGCGTATGCGGCACGGCGCGCAGGTTGGCGAGCTCCCCGCGGCGCAGCTCGTGCATGATCTTGCCCGGTTGCTCCTCGCGGAAGACGCTGTCGCGGGTGCCCTGGTGGCGGCCCAGGAAGTCCACGGCCGACTGTGCCCAGCGCAGGTCGAGGAGCAGCGTCTCGAGGCCGACCTGAGCCAGCTCGCGCCCGAACGGAGCCACGAACCAGGGCACCCCCGAGAGGGCGATGCGGTCGCCCTCGACCACCGCCGAGAGCACGCGCAGGTCATCCCGGCCGCGGCGCAGCACCCGGTTCACCTTCTCGTTGTCGGTGACGATGTCGGTGGCCCCGGCGTGCCAGCGCTCGTGCTCGTCGCGCACCCCGCTCAGCTTCTGCTGCGGATCGCCCTCGAGCGGCACCGGCGCGTGGGGGGCCACCACCTGCACGTCGTAGCTCAGCGTCCGGCTCTCGCCGGGCGCCAGCCGCAGGCGGTGGCGCGCCCGGCCCTGTTTGATCGACTCCGGCGGGTCGGCGAAGGTGACGACCGTCCGGCGCAGCACCTCGTCGAGGCCGAGGTAGGCCAAGGTGAGTGACGCACCCTCCACCTTGGGAGCCAGCCGCGTGCCGCGCCGCCGGCGCCGCAGCCCGCGGACCTCGAAGAGGTCCGCGAAGTCGGCGTCGAAGTGCAGGTCGAGCAGCAGCTCCACCGGGGCGTGGTGGTGGTTCCGCACCCGCAGGGTCTCGTAGACGCGGTCGGCGAGGAAGCGCGTCCGGCGGACGTGCACGGTGGCCTGCGGCAGGACGCGCCCGTCCGGAGTGTGCGACTCGAGGTTGGTGAGCTCCACATCGCCCAGGTAGCCGCTCTCGCCGGTCGCCGAGAGCAGGACCGGCTGGCGGCCGGCGATGGTGAGCTCGTGGCGGCTCAGGTAGCGGGTGTCCAGGTGGTACAAGCCGAGAGAGGAGTTCTCCGTGCCGGGGATCTGGCCGAGGGTGTCGCTGTGGAGGAGAAGCTCACCCTCCTTGAGCGAGAGGCGCGGCGCCCGGGCGCCGCTCATCACGTAGCGCTCGGCCGAGGTCGTGGCCGGCGGCTCGGCGGCGAGAGCCGCGAACCGCTCCTCCCCCACCACGATCTCGCTGGGATTGTCTGTGGGCTTCTTCATGACCTCTGTGCGCTCATCGCCGTGGGCAGGACGTGCCGGGGGCGGCGCCGGCGGTCGCCCGCGCTCCGCGGCCGACGCGCGGTTCTTACCCCGTGGCCGCGAGGAACAGGCGCATCAGGGCGGCGCCGTCTTCCACCAGCAGGCCGGTCTCGGCCGCGGCGCGCTCGCCGAAGGCCGCCGCGCCGCCTCCGGCCCCGCCCGGGAACGGCACCCCGGCGACGAACGGCACCGGCCCGCCGGCGTGGGTGCGGGTCGCCAGGGGCGTGGAGTGATCCGGCAGCACGAGCACATCCGGGCGCGGCAACGCGGCCACGAGGGGGGCCAGCACCTCGGCGTCCACGCGCTCGATGGCCCGCACCTTCTCCTGCAGGTCGCCCATGTGGGCGGCCTCGTCGGGGGCCTCCACGTGGACCCACACCAGGTCGTGGTCGGCGAGCGCCGCCACCGCGGCCCGCGCCTTGGCGCCGTAGTCCGTGTGCAGATCGCCGGTGGCGCCGGGCACGTCGACGATGTCGAGCCCGGCGAGGCGGCCGATGCCCCGCACCAGGTCGACGGCGCCCACGACGGCCGCGCTCAGCCCGTAGAGGTCGCGGAACAGGGGCAGCCTGGGCACCGTGCCCTCACCCCAGAACCAGGCTTGCGTCGCCGGGCGCACCGCGGCGAGCACCTCGTCGGCGCGGCGCTGGAGGCCGCTGAGCGCCGCGGCCTCCGGGCTGCCGGCGACGCCCGCGGCCACCCCCGGCAGGTAGCCGGCCACGGGCTGGTCGAGGATGTCGTGCGGCGGCGTGCAGGGCACGGCTGCGCCGCCGCGCCAGACGAGCAGGTTGCGGTAGCTCACGCCGGCGTGGAACTCGAAGGGGCCGCCGCCCAGCGCGGCCTGCAGGGCCGCGACGCAGCGGCGGCCGTCCTCGCTGCCGATGTGCCCGGCGGTATTGTCCCTCAGGACGCCGTCGACGACGCTGACAAAGTTGCAGCGGTACGAGACGTCGCCGGGGCCGAGCTCGACCCCGATGCTGGCCGCCTCGAGCGGGCTGCGCCCGCTGAAGACGGCGGCCGGGTCGTACCCGAGCACGGCCAGGTTGGCGACGTCGCTGCCCGGGGGCATGCCCTCCGGCACGGTGCGCACCAGCCCTACCGCACCGGCCCGGGCGAGCGCGTCCATGGCCGGTGTGGCGGCGGCCTCGAGCGGCGTGCGGCCGCCGAGCGCCGCCTGCGGCTCGTCGGCCATGCCGTCCGGCACGAGCAGTACGCGTTTGCGCCTCACGTCGTCCATGCGGGCCTCCGGCGCTCCGTGCTCAGGCCGACCCGCCGAGGACGAACAGCGGCGAGAGCTCGAGCGCCTCGTAGCGCGGCCGGTAGCGCTCGGTGTCGTAGTAGCGCGCCACGTCGACGACCTTCTTGCTCGAGACGACCTCGTCGATCGGCACGGAGCCGTAGCGCCCGCCGCGGAGGGCGGCCATGCGGCCCGTCTCGCCGCGCAGGATGAGGTCGACGGCGAGGTTGCCGTACGCGGTGGGCACGATGCAGTCGACGGCCTCCGGCGCCCCGCTGCGCACCAGGTAGCCGAGGTTCATGCTGATCATGTCGACCTTGACGCCGCCGTTGAAGCGCGCCGACAGCTCCTTGATGCCGGCACTCACGCGCTGGCCGATCCCGCCCAGCTTGGCGTGGCCGTACTGATCCTTCTCCCCGCCCATGAACACCATCTCGCCGCCGGCCGGCTGCGCCCCTTCGCTGACCAGGCAGACCGCCAGGCGGTCGGGGTGCGCGTTGCGGTCGGCGACCAGGAGCTCCGTGAGGCGCTCGAGGTCGAACTCGTGCTCGGGGATGAGGCAGCGCTGCGCCGCGCCCGCGAAGGTGGGGAGCAGCGCCGTGAAGCCGGCGTACCGCCCGAACACCTCGAGCACCACGATGCGCTCGTGCGAGGCGGCCGAGCTGGTGACCTGGTGGGCCAGCTGGATGGTGCGGCTGACGCAGGTGCCGAAACCCATGCAGTAGTCGGTGCCGGGGACGTCGTTGTCCATGGTCTTGGGGAGGGCGACGACGGGGAAGCCGCGGCGGCCCAGCTCGACGCCGTAGCTCAGCGTGTCGTCGCCGCCGGCCGGCACGAGGTAGTCGACCCCGAGGTGCTCGAGGTTGGCGAGCACCTCGTCGCTGAGGTCGTTCTTCTCGGCCGTGTACTTCTCGCGCAGGTGCGCCGGCACGTCCTTGGCCGGCACGGCGCTGGGGCGGGTGCGCGACGAATGCAGGAAGGTGCCGCCCGTGTAGGCATGCCGGTTCACCAGCTCGGCCGTGAGCGGGAGCACCCACTCGGTGTTGTCGGCGCCGGCCTCGCGGCGCAGCTGGACGAGGCCCGCCCAGCCGCGGCGGATGCCGATGACGTCGAAGCCCTCACGCAAAGCCCTCAGGGTGACGGCGCGGATCGCCGGGTTGAGACCCGGCACGTCGCCGCCGCCGGTGAGGATGCCGATGCGCCCCTTCGCCCCCTTGCTGCCTGTCACCATCGCCACACCCCTTTCGCTGCCGCTCGCCGCGGCGTCAGGCCTCGCCCTCCACACGGATGTAGGCCGGCTCACTCAACACGTCGGGAAGCGCCTTGATCTTGCCGAGAGCGGTGAAGAACTGCGCCTCGCGCACCGGGTGCAGCACGAGCACGATCTCGGCGGCGTCGCCGCCGCCCTCCTGCACCATCGAGGCGATGCTCACCCCCTGCTCGCCGAACAGCGCCGCGATCCGCGCGAGCACGCCGGGCTGGTCGGCGACCCGCAGGCGCAGATAGAAGCTCGAGACCATCTCCGCGTCCGGGAAGAACGCCAGGTCCTTGTAGCACATGCAGTTCTGCACGAAGCTGCCCTTCACGGTGTTGACCACCGAGATGATGTCCCCGATCACGGCCGAGGCCGTCGGCACGCTGCCGGCGCCGGGGCCGAAGAGCATGATGCGGTCGAAGGCGTCGCTCTCGAGGAAGACGGCGTTGTAGGCGCCGGTGACGCCCGCGAGCGGGTGCGTCATAGGGATGAACGCCGGGTACACGCGCACGTTCATGGCGCCGTCGATGAGCTTGGCCACGCCGAGCAGCTTGGCCACGAGGCCGAGCTGCTTGCCGTGCGCGATGTCGACGGCGGTGACGTTGGTGATGCCCTCGTAGGCCACGTCGTCGAGTCGTGTGCGGCTATGGAAGCCGATCGAGCTGAGGATGGCCATCTTGGCGGCGGCGTCCTTGCCGCCCACATCTTCGCTCGGGTCGGCTTCGGCGAAGCCCAGCCGCTGCGCCTCCTTGAGGACGTCGCCGTAGTCGGCGCCCGTGTCGGCCATGGCGCTGAGCATGTAGTTGGTAGTGCCGTTGACGATGCCGAAGATCGTCTTGACCTCGGCCGCCACCAGGGACTCACGCAGCACCTTGATGACGGGCACCGCGCCCACGGCGCTGGCCTCGAAACGCAGGTGCACGCCGCTGGCCTCGGCGGCGGCGAACAGCTCGGCGCCGTGCTGGGCGAGGAGCTGCTTGTTGGCGGTGACGACGTGCTTGCCGGCCTGAAGGGCGCGGCGCTGGAAGTCGAGGGCCGCGCCCACCCCGCCGATGAGCTCGACGACGACGGCGATCTCGGGGTCCTCCAGGATGTCCTCGAAGCGCGTCGTGAGCAGCGCCGGGTCAAGGCCCGGAGCACTGAAGCCCGGGTCCTTCTCGAGCACGCGCCTGAGGTACACGGCCTTGCCGGTGGCGAGGCTGATGTCTTCGGCGTTCCTGCCGAGCAGCTTGCCGACCCCGGAGCCGACGGTGCCGTAGCCCAGAAGTCCGATGCCTACCTTGTCCACGAGAGTCCTCCGCCTGTCTGAGCGCGACGACGCACGGGCGGTCGCGCGGGTCCGCTGCGCGCCGAGTATACGAGAAGGGAGCTGGGCGAGCGACACGGCGCCGTCGCCCGGAGGGCCGCAGCGGCGCCGCGCCCCCCCGGCTACGCGAGCGGGCGCTGCAGGCGCAGTACGTCGTCCCAGGTCTCGCGCTCGATGATGACTCGCGCGCGGCCGCCCGCGACCATCACGACCGCGGGCCGCGGCTGGGCGTTGTAGTTGTTGGCCATGGCGTAGCCGTACGCCCCGGTGCTGGGGGTGACGAGGATGTCGCCGGGCTCAGGCGGCGCCACGAGCACGTCGCGCACCAGCAAATCACCTGACTCGCAGTGCTTGCCGGCGATGGTGACGAGCTCGGTGGCGGGCACCTCGGCCTTGGACGCCACCATGGCCTCGTACCGCGAGTCGTAGAGCATGGGCCGCAGGTTGTCGCTCATGCCGCCGTCGACGGCGACGTAGGTGCGTACGCCCGGGATCACCTTGACGGTACCGACCGTGTAGACGGTGACGGCGGCCTTGCCGGCGATGCTGCGGCCGGGCTCGACGAACAGGCGCGGCATATCCATGCCGTGGCGCTCCGCGCCCGCCCGCAAGGCCTTGACGCTGGCGGCCGCGAACTCGGCGATGGAGCTGGGCTTGTCCGCCTCCGTGTAGCGGATGCCGAGGCCGCCGCCGATGTTGAAGATGCGGCACTCGAAGCCGAAGCCGCGGCGCCAGGCGTCGAGCGCCCCGAAGAGCACCTCCACCTCGCGCTCATAGGAGCTCAGGTCGAAGATCTGGGAGCCGATGTGGGCGTGGATGCCGACCAGCTCGAGGTGGGCCGCGGCCCGCAGGCGGCGCACCGCCTCCTCCGCGCGGCCGTCGGCCAGGCCGAAGCCGAACTTGCTGTCCTGCTGGCCGGTCTGGATGAAGTCGTGCGTGTCCGGCCGCACGCCCGGCGTGACCCGCACCAGCACCTGCTGGCGGCTGCCGCGCGCCGCGGCCGCGGCCTCCAGGCGCTCGATCTCCTCGAACGAGTCGGCGACGAAGTGACCGATGCCCACGTCGAGGCCGTACTCGATCTCGGCCACCGACTTGTTGTTGCCGTGGAAGTAGATGCGCCGCGGCGGGAAGCCCGCGGCGTGAGCCGCGGCGAGCTCGCCGCCGGTGGCGACGTCCAGGGAGAGGTCCTCCTGGGCGACCAGCTCCGCCATCGCCCGGCAGCTGAACGCCTTGCTGGCGTAGACGATCTCGTAGGCAGCCGTTTGGGCGCGGAAGGCGGCGTGGTAGGCGCGGCACTGGTCGCGCAGCGTCTGCTCGTCGTACACGAACAGCGGCGTGCCGAACTCGCGGGCGAGGTCCACGACGTCGCGGCCGCCGATCTCGAGGTGGCCGGCGGCGTTGTGGACGGCGGTGTGCGGGTAGATGAGCGTGTGGGTCACACGGGCGATCTTACCATCCATCATGGGGCCGCGAGTCCGGGGCGGCGTCCGCGGGGACACTTGAAAGGACGAGCGGAGGGAGCTGCGGATGCCGGGACCGTCGACGATACCCACCAGGCCTCAGAGCTGGTCGTGGTTCCTTCTCTGGGCGGCGCTCGGAGCGGCGGCGACCTTCGGCACGCTGTCGCTCCAACTTCTCGTGGCCCCGCTCGTCCTCCTCGTCGTCGCGGTGCTGGTCGCCCGGGGCGCCGTGTCGCGGGCCGCCTTCGGCCTGCTCACCGGCGCCGGCCTCGTCTGCCTCGTCGTCGCCTGGGTCCAGCGCCGGGGGCCGGGCGTCGTCAGCTGGCGCACGGCGACCGCGTCCGGGGCCGACGAGTACCTCGACCCTCGGCCCTGGCTCGTCGCCGGGGCCGTCCTGGCAGCCGCCGGGATCGGCGCCTTCGCGTGGCGCCGGCGGAGCTCCGCGCAGCCGCGCGGGCGCCCGGACGACGGGTAAGGCGGCGCCGCGGAGGCGCGGCGCGCGTCAGTATTCGATCCCGGGGCGCGCCTCCACGCCGGCGTCATAGTAGTGCTTGAGCGGCCGCATCTCGGTGACGAGGTCGGCCGCCGCCACCAGCTCATCCGGCGCGCGGCGGCCGGTGATCACGAGCTCGACGGCCTCGGGCCTGGCGGCCAGCATCGCCAGGACGTCGGCCAGGGGCACGAGCTCGAAGAGGATGGCCGTGACGAGCTCGTCGAGCACCACGACGTCGTACTCACGACTCTCGACGAGCGCCCGGGCCCGCGAGAAGCCGGCGGCGGCGGCGGCGAGATCCTCTGCCGAGGCCTCGCCCTGGATCACCCAGTGGTCGAGGCCACACTGCTCCACGGGCACGCCGAGCTTCCGGAGCGTCACGATCTCGCCCCAGTTCGGGTCGGCCTTCATGAACTGGAGCACGGCCGGCCGCAGGCCCTGGCCGAGGGCCCGCAGCACGAGGCCCAGGGCGGCCGTCGTCTTGCCCTTGCCGTCGCCGGTGTAGACCTGGACGAACCCGTGTCGCGGCGCGCTCACGGCGTCAGGCCCCGTAGCCGTAGAAGCCGGCGCCGCTCTTGCGCCCCAGCTTCCCGGCGGCGACGAGCTCGCCGAGCAGCTCGACGGGGTGGTAGCGGGCGTCGCCGAGCTCTCTCTCGAGCGTCTCGAGGATCGCCTTGGTGGTGTCGAGCCCAACGAGGTCGGCCAGAGCCAGGGGCCCCATCGGCCAGTTGGTGCCGAGCTTCATGCCGGTGTCGATGTCGGCGGCGCTGGCGACGCCTTCGGCGCAGGCGCGCGCCGCCTCGTTGATCATCGGGAAGAGGATGCGGTTGACGACGAACCCGGGAGAGTCCTTCACGGTGATCGGCGTCTTGCCCACCGCCGCGACGAAGGTCCGCGCCGCGGCCAGCGTGGCGTCGCTCGTCTCGGCGCCCCGGACGACCTCGACGAGCGCCATCACCGGCACCGGGTTGAAGAAGTGGATGCCCACGAAGCGCTGGGGCCCCTCGACGAAGCCGGCGAGCGTGGTCACCGACAGGCTGGAGGTGTTGGTGGCGATGACGGCGTCCGCGCGGAGCGTCGCGCCGGCCCGCCGCAGGAGCTCGCGCTTGACGTCGAGTGCCTCGGGCGCCGCCTCGATGAACAGGTCGGCGCCCTTGCCGGCGCCGATGTCGGTGCTGGTGTGGATGCGTGCCAGAGCCGCGTCGCGGGCGGCCGCATCCATCCTGCCCTTGTCGACCAGGCGGCCGAGGCTCTTCTCGATGCCGGCTCGGCCGCGCGCGAGGACCTCGTCGGCGACGTCGATCATGACGACCTCGAGGCCGGCCACGGCCGCCACCTGGACGATGCCGGCGCCCATCTGGCCGGCGCCGGCGACGAGCAGAGTGTCGATGGTCACAGTGTCCTCCTTGGATCCGGCGCGCTGGGGTGCCCCGCCGACGCGCGCCGCGACGATGCTGCCCGGGGTCGAGCCCTGCCCATGCTACCGCAGCCCCGGGCGGGAGGCGCAAGGCCCTCGCGAGCCGCACAGCCTGCGCGGAGCACCGCCGAGCGGGCCCTGCTACGATGCTTGCATGGCCGCGCCACCCAAGATCATCAGCTGCGAGGTCCTGCGCAACGAGATCGAGGCCGTCAACCCGGGGCACGAGATCGAGTTCATCGACGGCGCCCTGCACGACTACCCCGAGAAGCTGCGCGCCGCCCTGCAGGGGCGCATCAGCGCCACGCCAGGCGAGCGCGAGATCCTGCTCTGCTGCGGGCGCTGCAGCAACGGCACGGCCGGCCTCGAGGCGGGCCCGCACCGCCTGGTGCTGCCGGCCGTCGACGACTGCATCGCCCTGCTCCTCGGCTCGCGGCGGCGCTACCTGGAAGTACACGGCCGCGAGCCCGGCACCTTCTATTACACGCGCGGCTGGATCGACTTCATCGACGACCCGTACAAGTGGTACCTCGAGACGGTGCCCAGGTTCGGAGAGGAGAAGGCCGCGAGCCTGGCGCGCCAGATCCTCGCCAACTACACGCGCGTGGCGGTCATCGTCACCCCCGGGATCGACATCGACGAGGCGCGCCCCTACCTGCGCAGGGTGACGGAGTTCTACGACCTGCCGTTGGACGAGCTCTCCGGCTCGCTGCGCTTCCTCGAGAAGCTGGTGGCCGGGCCCCACGACGAGGAGTTCATCGTCGTCGAGCCCGGCGAACGGCTCGAGGAGCGGCGCTTCTGGGCCCTCGACAAGGCCTGACCCGGTGCGCCTCGCGGTCGTCCAGGTGCGAGACGTCGACCCGGAGGTGCCGGCCCGCGCCGCCCACTGCCTCGCGACCCTGCAGACCTGCGCCGATGCCGGCGCCGGCCTCGCCGTCTTCCCCGAGTTCTACCTGGGCGGCCCGCTGCTCGACGAGCGCCTCGGGCTCAAGGCCGAGCAGGCCGAGCGGGCCCTCGGCCGCCTCCAGGCGGCCGTGGACGGGCTCGGCCTGAGCGCCGTCCTGGGCGCGCCGCTGCGCCACGGAGCGGCCCTGCTCGACGGCGTGGTGGCGCTGCAGCCCGGCCGCCCGGCCGGCGTCTACGCCAAGACTCACCTCTTCCGTGAGGAGCGGCAATGGTTCGCCGCGGGCCGGGACCTTTGGACCGGCGAGCTCGCCGGCTGGCCCTGTGGGATCCTCGTCTGCTACGAGCTGGGCTTCCCCGAGATCGCTCGCGTGCTCGCCCTCCGCGGGGCGCGCCTGCTGCTGGCGCCGGCCGCCTTCGGCGCCCGCCGGCGCCACATCTGGCGCGCCGCGACCGTCGCCCGCGCTCTGGAGAACGGTTGTTACCTGGCCGCCGCCAACCACGCCGGGCCGGGCTCGGCCGGCGAGCTGCTCGGCGAGAGCTGCATCCTCGACCCGCGGGGCGCGGCGCTGGCGACTGCCGGCGACGGCGATGAGATCCTCTACGCGGACCTGGACGGCGCGCTGGTGGATACGGTGCGCGCCGGCGACGACGGCGGCCACCTGTACTTCGCCGACCGCCGCCCGGAGCTGTACGGGGACCTCAGCCTTCCGGCGGAGTAGCGCCGCCTCGGGGCTTCTTCGGCGCCGGCCGCTTGGCCCCCGGCTTCCGGGCCGCGGGCTTCTTCGCTCCCGGCTTCCGGGCGGCAGGCTTCTTCGGCTCCGGCGGGGCGGCCTCGGGCGCGGCCTGCGACGGCG
>JBAZPK010000068.1:0-10649 GCA_041648235.1 Thermoleophilia bacterium | reverse complement strand
ACGACCGTCGCGACCGCCTGCCTTGATCCGTGCTCTCCATGCTTCGACATCCTTTCCGGGCACTGACGCCCTATCTTGGATGTCTGTCAGAACGGGTCAAGCCCAGAGCGTTAGATCAAGCGCTCGCGTCGGCTTGAAGTCGGCGGCCTGGAAGAAGACGCTGCTGTTGGGCTCTTTCCGATGGAACGCAGCTTTCCTGACCTTCCTCCGCAAGCCGACCACGCGCGAGTCGTTTGCGGCCGTCGTGTTCGGCGACGGCGCGGTGAAGTCGAAAGCGGATAACCTCCTGCGCGCCCTTGACTAGTGTGGCATCATAATCAATGTTATGTCGTAACCTTGCTTAGGGAGTGGACGTGGCCAAGGTTATCAAGCGCCACTGGGTGACTGAAGCGGCTTCGGGTCTGCCCCGCAGAGGCCGCCTCTCCTGCGGCTATGAGGCCTACCTTCCCGATCCCCTTGCCGGCTGCGAGGTGGTCCTCGATGGGCCGGTCGCCGCCGACGTCAGCGAGGCCGAAGCCGCCTTGGCACGGTTCGGGATCGGGGTCGGCGTGCTCGCAGACAGCGAGGCGCTCGCGCGCCTCCTGCTGCGCACGGAATCCGTGGCGTCGTCGCGCATCGAGGGGCTCGAGATCGGGGCCCGACGCCTGCTGCACGCTGACGCCGAGCGAAGACTCGGTGGGCCCGCCCACGATGTGAGTGCAGCCGAGGTGCTTGGCAACATCGACGCCATGGTCTTCGCCGTCGAGAGCGTCGCTGCGGGCGATCGCCTCACGGTCGGCCTTCTCCTGGAGACCCATCGCCGCCTGCTGCTCGGCACGCGCCTCGAAGAGCATGGGGGCCAGCTGCGGGACACGCAGAACTGGATCGGCGGTTCCTCCTTCAACCCGTGCTCGGCGGAGTACGTCCCGCCGCCCCCCGATGCTGTCCCGGGGCTGCTCGCCGATCTCTGCGACTTCTGCAACGACGACACGCTGCCTGCTGTTGCGCAGGCGGCCATCGCCCACTCGCAGTTCGAGACCATCCATCCCTTTATCGATGGCAACGGGCGCGTCGGGCGAGCCCTCATCCATCTCGTTCTCCGGCGCCGAGGCGTCGTCTCGCGCGTGCTGCCGCCGGTCTCTCTTATCCTGGCGACCTGGGCCAACGAGTATGTCGACGCGCTCACCGGGACACGCTACCGGGGACCCGCGACCTCGCGCGCCGCCCGGGAGGGCCTGAACCGGTGGGTCGGGCTGTTCGCGACCGCGACCCGGCGCGCGGTCGCGGTCGCCGACGCCTTCGAGGAGCGGGTGCAGCTCCTCGAAGCGGCCTGGCGCAAGCGCCTCGGTCGCGTGCGTTCCGGCTCAGCCGTCGACCTGCTCCTTCGCAGGCTGCCCGGCGCACCGATCCTGACCGTGCAGAGCGCTGCGGAGCTCATCGGGCGCAGCACCCAGGCGACCAACGAGGCGATCACCCGTCTCACCGAGGCCAAGGTGCTCTCGCAGACCACTGCCGGCAGGCGCAACCGGGCCTTCGAGGCGCCGGAGATGATCCGCGCCTTCACTGCCTTGGAGCGCCGGCTCGCCAGCCAGACGGGTGACACGCGCACAGCGCCACCGACGCGAAGAGTGCCACGCCGGAACTGATCGATCCTCGTCGCTCGCCCGCCACGGACGCGGCGGCCGAAGGCCACGTGGAGTGTTCGGGCCGGGGCAGGGCCGCGGTCCTCGGACATCGTCCTCGCCTACAAACGCTGGAAGAGCGCAAGGGAGTTACTGGGCTGGGCAGCAGAACTGTAGGCAAAGGGTTTCCGCTCATGGCGGCGGGGAAGTCACAGGTCGACCACTGAAGCGAAGGAGAGGAAGTGCGTGATGGCCAGTCTCGGCGACTTCCCGGCTGCAGCAGTGCTGCGGGCGGAGGACATCAGCCGCGCCAAGAAGTACTACGCCGACGTTGTGGGGCTCAAGCCGATGGACATCCCCACCTCCGGCAGTGAGGGCATGTTCACCGCGGGCGACGGCACCATGGTCTTGATCTATGAACGCCCCGGCATGCCGGCACCGCAGAACACGACCCTGGGCTTCAGCCTGCCCGCCGACCAGTTCGATGAGGTCGCCGCAGATCTGCGCGCCAAGGGCGTGACGTTCGAGGACTACGACGTGCCCGAGATCGGCCTCAAGACCGTGAGCGGCATCGCCGAGTTCGAGGGCACCAAGGCAGCCTGGTTCAAGGACAGCGAGGGCAACATCGTCAACATCGTCGCGATGTGATCGCGGCGCGCTCGAGCGCACCGACGCGGTCGCTTGAGGAGTGAGAGTGCGCCGAGCCCGGGTACGTGCCAGGCGCAGATCTCGAGGCCCACGCGGAGCCGTGGCTTCAGCAGGCTACTCTCTCGCGAACACCAGCCCCGCGATCAGCGCCGCCAGCTCCTCCTGCATCGTGGGGATGGCGTGAGAGTAAGTGTTATTCATCTCATCACTCGCGGCGGAACTTCTCATTTCGGAAATGAATGATAAATTGGTGCCATGAGAAGGGAGCCTCAACGGGGATCATTCGCGCCTGGCTATCTTGAGCGAATCTCGTTCAGCCAGGCCAATCTCGCGGCGGTTCGCGCGATCGGCGAGTTCAAGGGTCGGCAGGAGCTGTACCGCCAGTTCCCGGCAATGCTCGAGAACCTCAAGAACATCGCGGTCATCCAGAGCACGGAGGCATCCAACCGTATTGAGGGTGTGGTCGCGCCGCCCGAGCGTATTCGCGAGCTCATAGAGCATAGGACTGCGCCGCAGAACCGCTCAGAGAACGAGATCGCCGGCTATCGCGACGTCCTCGCCACGATCCACACCAGCGCGCCCCACATCGCTGTGACTCCCAACGTGATCCTGCAGTTCCATCGCGACCTCTATGCGTACGTGCCGGGCCAGGGTGGGCACTGGAAGTCGACGGACAACGACATCGTCGAGTTCCTGGCCGACGGCACATCGTATGTGCGCTTCAAGCCCGTTCCTGCCTATCTCGCGCCCGATGCGGTGCAGCAGCTGACAACGCGCTTTGGCGAGGCACTGGGCGCGGAAGTCATCGATCCCCTTGTGCTCATCGCGGCCTTCGTGCTCGATTTGCTCTGCATCCATCCCTTCCTCGACGGCAATGGGCGCATGGCGCGTCTGCTCACGCTGCTCCTTCTCTATCAGTCGGGCTACGAGGCCGGGCGCTTCGTCAGCCTGGAGAAGACGATCGAGGAGTCCAAAGAGACCTACTACGAGTCGCTGCTGCGATCATCGCAAGGCTGGCATGAGGGCGAACACGACATCTCTCCGTGGCTTGAGTACTTCCTCGGAGTGCTGATCGCTGCCTACAAAGAGCTCGAGTCGCGCGTCGGATCATTCTCGAAGGCTCGAGGGGCCAAGCGTCAACTCGTGGAAGACTGCGTGCGGCATCTCACGGCGACGTTCAAGATCGGCGATTTGGTCAACGCTTGCCCGGGCATCCCGAGGCCGACGATCAACCGGGTCCTGACCGATCTGCAGGCCGAAGGCCACGTGGAGTGTTCGGGCAGGGGCAGGGCCGCGGTCTGGAGGAAGCTCAAGGACTGAGCGATCTGGGCGGAATGCTGCCGACAGCTTGCCGGCGAGACGCCCCAACACAGCTCATGACGACTCGCCAGCGGCCGTCATCGAGCAGCTGCGAAAGCCTGGACTGTGTGCACGATCGCGCTTGGCGGACTACCCCTGCGCATCGCGTACAATGCCGCCTGAAGACGATCTCGCCTGGACCCCGGGAGGCCAGCCGTGAGTCTGCCCATCAGCATCGATCACGAGCGCATCAGCGAGTTCTGCCGCCGCAGCCGCATCCGCCGCCTGTCGTTCTTCGGCTCGGTGCTGCGCGACGACTTCGGCGCCGAGAGCGACGTCGACGTGCTGGTCGAGCTCGAGCCTGAGGCCGCGGTCGGCTACTTCTCGATGGCGCGCATGGAGCAGGAGCTCGGCGAGCTTCTCGGTCGCCGCGTCGATCTGCGCACGCCCAAGGAGCTCAGCCGCTACTTCCGCGATCAGGTCCTCGAGGATGCGCAGGAGGAGTATGTCGCGTAGAGACGACGCCCAGCGGCTGCGCGACGTGCGAGGCGCGTCCCGAGATCGCCTGGAGCGAGGTGACCGGCATGCGCCACCGCATCGTTCACGGCTACTTCGCCGTCGACTACCAGCGCCTCTGGGACACGGTCCATAGCGACCTGCCGCCGCTGATCGAGCAGCTCGCGCGCCTTCTGGAGGACGTGGGCGGGGCCTGACGCAGGGTCGCTTTGGCGCCGGTGAAGGAACCTCGGCTGCGCGGCGATAACGCTGGAACCTGCGTCTTGGGTGCGCGCAAGGCCTACGACGGGGTTGCCCGGCGCCTGCCCGCGGACATTGGGCGGTACCTGCACCGGGGGCGGCGGCCCGAACTCCCGGCCTGCGCAGCGTCAGGGGATCAGGGGAGAGGCGCACCCCGGTTCGGCGGCGACTTCGTAACCCATGGCGCGGTATCCGGCGAGCCGCTTCTGATGCATGCGTGCCAGTACGGGGACGCCCGCGTCTACATAGTCGAAGATGACCACGTCTGTCTTGCCAACGCGCACGCGGTGCAGGCGCCCGGCGTACTGCTGCAGTGTGCCTCTCCAGGCGACCGGCATCGCCAGGAAGAGCGTGTCCAGGCGCGCGTCGTCGAAACCCTCGCCGACGCAGCGGCCGGTGGCGACAACGATCCGTGGGGCATCGGCCGGCGTGGCCGTCATCGCTTCCGTGATCGTCCGGCGTGCTCTGCTGCCCATCCCGCCCGACATGACGAAGACGTGGGCGACGGACTCGCCAAGCGTCGTCGCCAGCCGGTCTCGGTGGTCGGTGCGCTCCGTGAGCACCAGCGGTGAGCGACCAGCCGCGACGGCCGCGAGCACGTCGGCGACGATGAGCTCGTTGCGGTCAGGGTCCGCCGCCAGCGCAGAGTAGACGGCCTGGATGCCAGGCTCAGTGTCTGCGGCGGGCAGCGTGAAGGCCGTACCTCTGGTCACGACCCTGTGGTCGAAGGGTCGGGCTGCCGCATGGCTCTTGGCGTCTGTGCGGTACCTGATCGGACCGCACTGCATGGTGATGATGGGTTGGTGCCCGTCGCGGCGCACAGGCGTCGCGGTGAGGCCGACGACGTAGCGCGCCTTTACCTGCCTCATCACGCCTTCGAAGCTGAAGGCGGAGAGGTGGTGGCACTCGTCGACGATGACCTGGCCGTAGTCGGCGACGAGATCGGCGACCACGCCTTTCTTGTTCAGAGACTGGATGACGGCGACATCGATGGCGCCAGTCGGCCGTGCACGTCCGCCACCGATGATGCCGATTGCGGTGGGCGGCAGTTCGAGGAAGACGGAGAGTTGCTGGCGCCATTGATCCATGAGCTGGCGGCGATGCACGAGCACCAGCGTGTTCACTCGGCGGGCGGCGATGAGCCAGGCGCCGACGACCGTCTTGCCAAAGGCAGTGGCGGCGCTGAGCACGCCGCAGTCGTGCGCCAGGATCGCCTGTGCCGCTTCGCTCTGGGCCCTGGTGAGCTCGCCTGCGAAGGCCGCCTCGAGCGGCTGGCCGGTGCAGCGCTCGTCCCTGAGCCGCGGCGCGATGTCATACTGTTCCAGCAACTCGAGCACCTCGTCGAGGCAGCCGCGCGGCAGCGCGACGAAGCCGGCGATCTCCTCAGCGCAGCAGATGAGCCGCGGCTTTGCATACGTCGGCAGCCGCATCGCCTGGGCGCGGTAGAACTCCGGGTTCTCGAACGCGGCCAGGCGGATGAGCCGGTCCTCCATGCCCTGCGGTAGACCGTCCTTGGCTACGTAGACGAGGTTGCTCGACACCACCTCGACCGCCTCAGGGAAAGGTCCCTTGATGCGGGAATCTGTCCGCCGTCCGGACGGCGGCAGGGTCCATGGCGTCTCGGCATCGTCGCAGAGGGCGATGCGCTCTCCGAGGGCATCGCCTCCTTCGAGCGCTCTCGCCACGGCGCGTTCGACGTCGGTCACCGTCATCCGCTTCACGCTGGAGAGCAGGCGCCACTGGTCCGGCGTGGGCTGAAAGTCGCCTGCGACGAACACGCTCTTGCCTTCCTCGCGCGGCTGGCGTTGCAGGGGCAGAGCAATGAGGTTGCCGAACCCGCCTTTGGGGAGCGTGTCCTGACCGGGGAAAAGGCGGTCATAGGAGTCGAGGCCAACCTCATGGCGTCGCGCCGTCGTTTGGGTGAGCAGAGCCGTGCCCAGCCGCCGCGCCTGGGCGGCTGGGATCGCCTGCGCGAAGAACACCCACACGTGAGCGCCATCGCCGGACCGCGAGATCTCTACGTAGGCCGGAACGTCGAACTGCGCGCACACTTCGATGAAGGCCGAGACATCGCGCCGCCACTCGGCCTTGTCGAAGTCGAGCGCCAGGAAGTGGCAGGTCTCGTCGAGCAGCAGCGGGTAGACGCCGATCGTCTGCCGGCCTGTGAGGTGGTCGCGGATCACCTCGTCTGTGATGGTGCGTAGTGAGCGGTTGGGGCACTCGGCGCACTTGACCTTGGGCTTGCCGCAGAGGGCGCGATCCCATTCGTGCGAGCAGGCTGGTGCGTAACCCGATCTCCCTCCCTTGCTCTGCCAGCGCACCGCGAAGACATCGTCGCGGCCCTGGAAGAGCCGGCGAAACAGAGCCAGCTTGGCAGCGACGGG
Organism: Thermoleophilia bacterium; assembly: GCA_041648235.1. Taxonomy (GTDB): domain Bacteria; phylum Actinomycetota; class Thermoleophilia; order UBA2241; family UBA2241; genus CAIXSE01. The sequence continues at coordinate 3,961 of JBAZPK010000068.1, read as the reverse complement.
AGAGCCAGAGGTTACGGGGGCATCGCTGTCGCTCGGACTGGACGCGGCCGCGGCGGGCGCCGTGGCGGGAGGGGGCTGCAGCGGGGCTGAACGTGGCTCCGCCTCAGCCGCCGCGAGTAGCGACCTCAGGTGAGCGTTCTCCTCGCGCAGACGGTTGCATTCGGCGCGCAGGGCCGCGGTCTCTGCGCTGTCGCCATCGACTTTGCCCATGGCGTGATTGTCTCAGCCCGAGGGGCGAAACTGAAAACCGGCTCAGCTCCCCCGCGTTCGTGCGCCGTCGAGCACGTGGCTGACCGGGGATCGCTCACGGAAGGGCGCCGACGTGATGCCGACATCGGGGCCGCTCTCGGCGTACTCAGCAGGCACTCAGGAACGGTTCACATACTACCTGCTCCGTATGTGGGCCGAATTCTGCGTATGTGAGCCAGTCTTTGACAGGTAAAGTCCTGCAAACTTGCGCTTTCGACTATCGCACACAGAAGTCGTTTTGGATAGCATAAGCTCACAAGATCCGGGCCCCAGCCCGCTCACGACTGTAAGACTTCCATCACCGGTTCGACTCCGGTCGCCGCCTCCAACTTCTCTCCTGCAAACGGGCACTTTCCTTTTGTGCGTCGTCGGACACGATTGCCCCCATGTCGACATTCGGCCGACAAGAATCGTGACTACGCACGGAGATAGGGCGAGACGGGCCAGCACGAGAGGCAGGAAGCCCGGCACCTTCGGCTACACGGCGGCCAGGACCAGGTCGGCGATCTTCGGCGCCGCTTCCTCCGGGATCGTCACGGCCAACGGTGTCTCTCTGCAGCTGAGGGGTACATCTCAGGTGCCCGTCGCAGATGCTGGGCATGGCGAGGCGTGGCACGGCAAGCCGCATCAGGTTTGGCGTGACGCGCTGAGGAGCGGCAAGGTAGGCACGTCTTCGCACGGCTGGCTTGTCAGCAGCCTTCCAGTCTGCGGCGGGCTTCTTGGCAAGGACAGTCGGGACCACCAACAGTCGCAGAACGAGCGAGAAGGAGGAGCTGACATGCCAGTCGTCAGGTGGGAACCATTCCAGGACGCAGCGAGCCTGCAGCGTCTCTACCGCATGTTCGGCTCTGCCCTCGAGCGCAGCTGGATGCCGGCCGTCGACATTGTCGACACACCCGAAGCCTATGTGCTGAAGGCGGAGCTGGCCGGCATGAAGCCCGAGGACGTGCACATCGAGCTCGAAGACGATGTGCTCACCATCAAGGGCGAGCGGCACCAGGAGGAGACGCTCGAGGGGGAGCAGTACCAGAGCACGGAGTGGCACTACGGAGCGTTCCAGCGCAGCATCTCGCTGCCCCGCAGCGTGAAGCGCGACGCGATCGAGGCGACCTACGAGAACGGTGTCGTCGAGGTGCGCGTGCCCAAGGCCGCCGAGGTCGCACCGCAGCGGATCGCGCTCAAGGCAAAGGGCGGGGGGAGCGCGATCGAGACGGGGCAGCCGACCTGAGAAAGCCGCCCGACGGCGCTGTCGCGGCGATCCGCAGGGTAGAGGCGGCGTCACTGGCGGCTTGAGCTACTTCGCCGCGAACACGAGGTCGGCGATCTTCGCCTCCTCCTCCTCTTCCTGCATCGCCGGGATGGCGTGCGAGTAGGTGTCGAGCGTGATCGAGACGGTGGCGTGGCCGAGGCGCTCACTGACGACCTTGGGGTGGATGCCGGCCTCGAGCGCGAGGGTGGCATGCGTATGGCGCAGGTCATGCAGGCGGAGGCGCGGCAACGTTGACCGCTTCACTGCCTGACCGAAGAAGCGCGTGATCACTTCGGGGTGCCAGGCTTCGCCATCTTCCTTGGTGAACACGAGCCCGGTGTCTACCCACTTCCGCTTACTCGCCTGGTCCTCGAGCTGCTGGGCTGCCTGACGCTTCAGCGCCTCCACGGTCTCGGGGTCGAGGGCCACCGTGCGCCGTCCTCGCGCGGTCTTCGGTTCGCTGACCACGACCACGGCGCCGTTGGGGATCAGCGCTCGTCGCACCGCGAGCCTTTCCGCCTCGAGATCGACGTCTTCCCACCGGAGTCCCAAGGCTTCTCCTCTACGCAATCCGGTCATGGCGGGCAGATGCCAGAAGGGGGAGAGGCGCTCCTCTCTGGTCGCTTCGAGGAACGCCTTCAGCTGCTTGGCGTTCCAGGTCTTGAGTTCCTTGGTCCCGTCGCCCTTGATGCTCGGCGGGTCGGCGGCCGCGATCGGGTTACGCATGAGCCGCTCCCAGCGCACCGCGTCCTTGAGCGCCCGGTGCAGGACCGCGTGCACGCTGGGCTTGAGCTCGACCATCCGCACGCTGGCGTTGGTGAGGCTCTTCGGTGTCAGAGCGATCGCGCCGCCGGGACCTCGACGTCCCGCGCCTCGAGCCGCTGGCCGAGCTGCCTGCGGCGCTCGGCCTGCCCTCCGCCTGAGGCGCCGGTCCGCAAGGGCCGGCTCCCCGCATCGCTCCCTCACGGAGTGAAAAATAGTTGACATGATGTCCGCTGCCCTTTACAGTAGACGATGTCAAACATTTCTGACATCGCGTCAGTCGCAGCGAGGAGGCAGCCGTGCCGTTCGAAGAGAAGGTGACGTGGGTCAGCCTGGTGGTCGCAGGGGTCGTCCCCGCGGCCTACTTCGCGATCATGCTGGGCCGGCTCGGCGACGTGCCGGCGGCCGACATCTCCTACCAGTGGCCGCTCCTCATCGCCATCGGCGCGTCGGTCGCGCTGACGATCGTCGGGACGATCCTGGCGGCGATCGGCAGCGGCATCTCGGCCGAGCTGCACGGCAGATCCGCCTCCGGCGACATCGACCGCAAGGACGAGCGGGACGTGCGCATCTCCCATCACGGCGACCTGATCGGCTTCTCCGTCTCCTCCGTCGGCATGGTCGGCGTGCTCGCACTCACGATGCTGGAGTACGAGTACTTCTGGATCGCCAGCGCACTCTACCTGTCGTTCGTGGTCGGGACGCTGGTCGCATCCGTGGTCAAGATCGCCTCGTACCACCGGGGCTTCTAGTCATGGGCAAGCCGACCAGAGTGACCAACCGCATCCGGGCGCTGCGGTTCGCCGCCGGCGAGATGACGCAGGCCGAGCTCGCCGACCGGGTGGGCGTCACGCGGCAGACGGTGATCGCCATCGAGCAGGGCCGCTACTCGCCGTCGCTCGAGATGGCCTTCCAGATCGCGCGGGCGTTCAACGTCCCGCTCGACGACGTGTTCGAGTATCCGGAGGTGAAGCGATGAAGGTCCTGCTCCTGGGCGGCACCGGGCGGACCGGCGGCCGCGTCCTGCAGCAGCTTCTGGGCCGCGGCATCGGCGTGCGCGCCGTGGTCCGCTCGGCGGAGCGGCTCCCGGCGGGGGTTGCTGATGACCCGCACCTGGCGGTGGTCGAGGCAGACCTGCTCTCCCTGAGCGACGAGCAGGTCAGGGAGCAGGTCCACGGCTGCGACGTCGTGATCTCCTGTCTGGGTCACGCCGTCAGCGCGCAGGGGGTCTTCGGGCCGCCGCGTGACCTGGTCGCCCGGTCGCTCGAGAGGGTGTACCGGGCGCTCCGGGAGCTGCGGCCCGCGCGGCCCGTGAAGCTCATCCTCATGAGCAGCGTCTCGGTGAACCGCCCCGGAGGCCGGGACACGCGTCGCGGGCGGTTCGAGCGGGCGGTCCTCTGGCTGCTGCGCGGCCTCGTGCCTCCGGCGCGGGACAATCAGCGCGCCGCGGACTTCCTCCACGAGGTCATCGAGGCCGCCGACCCGTACGCGCAGTGGGCGGCCGTCCGCCCCGACACGCTGAAGAAGGGCGACCTCACGGAGTACGCGCTGCACGAAGGACTGGTGGACAGCCTGCTCCGCCCCGGCGAGACCAACATGGCCAACGTCGCGCACTTCATCTGCGAGCTGGCGACGGACCCTGCGGTGTGGGCGGCGTGGCGAGGCAGGCTGCCGGTGATCGTGAACGCAGCGCCTGCGTGA
>JBAZPK010000067.1:0-10845 GCA_041648235.1 Thermoleophilia bacterium | reverse complement strand
ACACCGCCTCGGCGGCCGAGCTCGAGGCTCTGGACGGCGTCGGTCCGGCCACGGCCCAGAAGATCATCGACTACCGCACCGCCAACGGCGGCTTCAAGACCATCGAGGAGATCAAGAACGTCCCGGGCATCGGCGACGCCAAGTTCGCCGCCATGCAGGGCGCGATCACGGTCTGAGGGCCCGTGCTGCGCAAGCTGGCGCTCCCGCACATCGTCCTGGCCGCGTACTGCGCCGGTCTCTGCCTGGCGCTGGCGCTGCGGCCGCCGGGCGCGGCATCTGCGGCGGCCGGGATCGCGGCACTCGGGGCCGTGGTCGCGGCGGCGCGCGGCGCCGGTGCGGAGCGGCGGGCGCGGTGGTGCCTGCCGGCTCTGCTCACCGGGCTGGCCACGGCCTCGCTTCTCACCGGGCTGCTGGTGGGCGGGTCACGCCTCGGCACGCTCGAGCGATCAACGCTGGAGGCCTACGTGGGCCAGCGCCCGGCGCTCACCGCGGCGCTCACCGACCTGCCGGCCGTGAAGGAAGACCAGATCACGCTGGCCGTCGACGTCATGGCGTTCGGGGGGGCGCCGCTGCGCGAGGCGGCGCATCTGCGGCTCGAGCTCGACGACGGGCGCAGCTTCGCCCTCGACCCGCTGGGGCCGCTCGTCGAAGGCGCCATCGTCGAGCTCGACTCGGTGCGCGTGGAGCCACTCCCGGAGCCGCGGCCCGGCGACTTCGACTACGGGCGCTACCTGCGCCGCCGCGGGGAGCAGGTGCTCCTTGAAGGCCGCTTCGCCGATCTGCGCCTCGCGGGGCGACGCGGCGGCGTGCAGGGTGCCATCGATCGCCTGCGTCAGGCCTCGCGGGCGCACCTGCGGTCCGGCGTGCGCCCCCCGGTCAGCGACGTGCTGCAGGGCATGGTGCTCGGCGACGACGAGGGCGTGGAGGCGCAGGTCGTCGACGATTTCCGGCGCAGCGGCCTGCTGCACATCATGGCAGTCTCGGGCGAGAACGTCGTGCTGCTCTGCGCCATGTGGTCGTTCGTCCTCGCCCTGCTCGCCGTGCCGCGCCTGGCGCGCACGGCGCTCCTCGTGCCGCTGGTGCTCACGTACGTGCTCCTGACCGGCGCCTCGCCCTCGATCGTGCGCGCCGGCGTCGCCGGCGTGGTCGGCCTGCTGGCCGTCCTCGCCTCGCGGCCCAGCGACGGCTGGCTGCTCTGGCTGTGCCCGGCCGCCTGGCTGCTCACGGTCAACCCCAACAACCTCTTCGACGTCAGCTTCCAGCTCTCGTTCGGCGCGGTGCTCGGGCTGCTGCTTCTGGCGCGGCGGCTCACGCGCCTGTTCTCCTTCCTGCCCGGGCCGCTCGCGGAGCAGGTCGGCATCACCACCGCGGCCAGCATCTCCACGGCGCCGGTGTCGGTGCTCACGTTCGGCTCGGCCTCCCTGGTCGCCGTGCCGGCCAACGTCGCCGGCGGCTTCGTCCTCGGGCCCATCATGTTCCTCGGCATGCTGTCGCTGCTGCTCGGCTTCGTGAGCTCGTGGCTGTCGGCGGCCCTCAACGTCGTGGGCGGCCTCTTCATCGGCTTCCTGCTCGAGGTGGCGCGCCTCTTCGGGCGCCTTCCCTGGGCGGTGTACGAGTGGCAAGGCATGAGCCTTGGGCTGCTGCTCGCCGCGGCGGCGCTCGGCGAGGCGCTCGCGGTCTGCGCGCTCGCCCGCCGTGCCGGCTCGGGCGTGGCCGCGTACGTGACCGAGCCCGGACGCCGGGCCTCGCTGGTGACGGCCACGGCCACGCTGCTGGCGGTGCTGCTGCTCCTCGCCCCGGGCGCCCCGGCGGCGCCCGACCGGCCGACGGTCACCTTCCTGGACGTCGGCGAGGGGGCGGCCACGCTCGTGCAGGTCCCCGGCGGCCCCACGATCCTCATCGACGCCGGCCCGAGCCCGCTGGCCGGCGCGCTCCGCGAGCACGGCGTGCGAAGCATCGACCTCCTCGTGCTCTCCCACGGCCACGCCGACCACGTGGCGGGCCTCGAGGGCGTGATCGGGCGGCTGCCGGTGCGCAGCGCACTGCTGCCGCGGCCGCCAGAGCCCTCGCCCGCGCTCGAGCGCCTGGCCGCAGAGCTGCGCGCCGCGGGTGCCGAGGTGCGCCGCTGCGACGCACCGCTGGCGCTTTCCGGCCAAGGCTGGGCGCTGCGCATCCTGCCCACCTCAGCGCCACCGGGCGAGGGCGGCAATCAGGGCGAGAACGACTGCGCCCTCGTGGTCGTGGCCGAGCTCGCCCGGCAGCGGCTGCTGGTGCCCGGGGACGCCGAGGGCGAGGTGCTGGCAGCGCTCGACCTGCCGCCCTGCACCGTTGTCGAACTGCCGCACCACGGCAGCCGCGGCGGCCTCGACGCGGGGTTGCTCCGCGAGCTGGGGCCCCGCCTCGCGGTCGTCTCGGTGGGCCCCAACACCTACGGCCACCCTACGGCCGAGATGCTCGGCTTGCTGGCCGCGGCCGGGGTGCCGTGCGCGCGGACCGACGAGTGCGGCGACGTGGCCCTCACCGTGGGCGGGGGCGGCCTCCTGGCGACCGCGGAGCGCGGCCCCTGAGAGGGCCGCCCCGGCCGGGCCTCAGATCTCGCGCCGCGAGAAGCGCCACACGGCCGCCGCGAGGCACAGCGCGGTCGCGAGCAGGGCGGTGGACACGGGCTGGGCCCACTGCGCCGGCTCGCCGCGCAGCAAGGCCACCGCCGCGCCCATGAGCCCGGCCGGCGTGGCGCGGCTGGTCGCCGCGAACTGGGCGAGCACCACGAGGCCGGCGTACACGCCCATGCCGGCGCCGGCCGCCGCGGCGGGCGCCGGCAGCAGGACGCTCAGGAGCACCATCACGGCCAGCATCAAGGCGGCGTACGCGGCCCACACGGCTACGGCGCCGACGAGCCGCCACGCCGGGCCGGGGCCGAGCAGGGCGGCGGTCACGGCGACGCAGAGGGCGCTCGCGGCCACCGCCGCCACCGCCGTCACAAGCGCCTGCGAGAGCCACTTACAGAGCACGAAGGCGCCGCGCGAGAGGGGTTTGGCGAGGGTGAGCGCCCCGGTGCCGCTGCGCAGCTCGCCGCTCACGATGCTGCCGTAGGCGATCACGAGAGCGAACATCGTCAACTCGCCGAGGTTGCCGAGGTACTCGACGTAGGCGGCCAGCGCCGTGGGCTCGGGGACCTGGATGCTGAACCCTTCCTGGGCGCTGCCGAGGCGGTCCACGAGCAGCGGCGTGAAGTAGGTGATCAGCGGCGCAGAGAGGGCGGAGAAGAGGAGGAACCCCGGCAGCACGAACAACCGCCACGTGTGGGCGGTCTCGCGCAGCTCTTTGCGGAAGAAGGCGGCGAAGCCCCTCATGCCTGCTCCGCTTCGAGCAGGCCGACGAAGACGTCCTCCAGGCTCGGCTCGTCGCTCTGCAGGCGCCGCAGAGCGAGGCCGAGGCTGGAGACGAGCGCGGGGATGGCGCGCTGGGCCGCCTCGAGGTCGTCGACGCTCAGGCGCAGGCCGCCGTCCGGCGCGAGGTCGAAGCCCCTCAGCCAGGGCAGGCTCTGCAGCTCCGCCTCGAGCCGCCACGGGTCGTCCACCTCCACAAGCAGGCGGTGGAGGCCGCCGCGCCGGCGCCGCAGCTCGGCCACGCTCGCCTGCGTCACCACGCGGCCCTTGTCGATGATGGCCGCCGTGTCGCAGACGCGCTCCACGTCGGCGAGGATGTGCGTCGAGAAGAAGACGGTCGTGCGCCCGCGCAGGGCCGCCACCATGTCGAGGACCTCACGCCGGCCCAGGGGGTCGAGGGCGCTCGTGGGTTCGTCGAGGAGGAGGAGCCGGGGAGCGTTGACGAGCGCCTGCGCGACCCCGAGCCGCTGCCGCATCCCGCGCGAGTAGCCGCCCACGCGGGTCTCGACGCCCGCCAGGCCGGCGAGCTCGAGCAGCGCCTCGACTCGGGCCTCGAGGGCGGGGCCGCGGAGGCCGAAGAGGCTGCCGGCGAAGCGCAGGTACTCCGCGGCCGTCATCCACTTGTAGAAGGCGGGGACGTCGGGGAGGTAGCCGATCCGGGCGCGCACGTCGGCGCCCGGAGCACCAACGTGGCGGCCGAGCACGCGTACCGCGCCGGCGTCGGCGTGCGCCAGGCCGGCCAGGATGCGCAGGGTGGTCGTCTTGCCGGCTCCGTTCGGCCCGAGGAAGCCGAACACCGAGCCCTCGGGCACCGTCAGCGTGAGGCCGTCGAGGGCGGCGGCGTTGCCGAAGCGCTTAGCGACGGCGACCAGCTCGACGGCGGGCGCCGACGCCGCGCCGCCGGGCTCCGGGTACATCGCGGCGACGGCGGCCGCGGCCCTCCCGTTGCCCGCGAAGCCCTCTGCAGCCCGCCCTTCGCCTGCGAAGCCCTCCGCGCCGGCCGCTGCTCCGACCGCCCCGGCTTCCCCGGCCGCCTGGTCCCCGCCTGGTGCGCCGCGCTCCGCGCTCATCGCCGCCGGGCGCACGCGCCCCAGCGTGAGGTAGAGCACCGGGCCGACGATCTGCGCCAGCAGGCACAGCGCCAGCCACAGGATCTTGGTGCCTCCGGTCACGGCCTCTTTGGGCCGCCGCGCCAGGTCGAGCAGCGCCCAGGCGAGCAGGCCGAGCTCCCCGGCGATGAGCAGCGCGAGGAGGGCCCAGACGAGCGGCGAGGCGGGGCTCGCGGCGATGATCAGCGTTTCTGCGGGCACGGCGGTCCTCCGGCGGCCGTGGGCGCGAGGGCGCGCGCCCGGCGGAATCCTAGTGCCTGCTCCGGGCGCCGTCGAGCGCCGTGCTATCCTTCGGCGGTCATGGCGAAAGACGAGACCCTCAGGCCCGCGTACCTCATCCTCGGCAACGACCGCCCCAAGGTGCGGCTCGCCGTGTCGCGGCTCCGGGCCCGCGTGGCACGCGAGTCCGGGGGCAGCGACCTCAACTCCGAGGTCTTCGACGCCGAGACGGACGCCGCGCAGGCGGTCGTGGACGCGGCGTCCACTCCGGGGCTCACCCTCGGGACGCGCCTGCTCCTGGTCCTCAACGGCCACAAGTGGACGGCGAAGGAGCGCCAGCTCCTGGCCGCCTACGTGCACGACCCGATGCCCGACACCTGCCTGGCGGTCGAGGCCGAGAAGCTGTCCAGGGAAGACGCGCTCTACAAGGCGGTGCTCAAAGCGGCGGGCAGAGTGGCGATCGTCAGCTGTGACCTGCCGAAGAAGTACGAGATGGCCGGCTGGGTGCGGGAGCGCGCCCACGCGCACCACCTGCCGCTCGGCGCCGGCACCGCCAAGCACCTCCTCGACCGCTGCGGCAGCGACCCCGGGCACAGCGAGCGCCTGGAGCGCGAGATCGAGAAGCTGGCCCTGTACTGCCGCGGCCGGGAGGCGTCGCCGGAGGACGTGGATGCGGTGTGCACGCCCGACGACGAGGCGCGCGTCTTCGACCTCATGGACGCCGTCGGCCGCCGTGACCGGGTGGGCGCCTTCAGCCTCCTGGAGATGATCTACGCCTCGGGCGACCCGCAGGACGACGCCTCCCGCGTGTTCTACACGCTGAAGAAGCACGTGCAGCTCCTGGAGGCGGCGACGCGGCTGCGGATCCCGGACGGCGCCGCCGATGCCGCGAAGCGGCTGACCGCGGACCTGGGGTCAAACGTCCACTCCTTCACGGCCAAGAAGGTGCTGGAACAGCGCCGCCACTACGACCGGCGGCGCCTCGGCACGGCCCTGCGGGCGCTGGCCGTGGCGGAGACAGGCATGCGCGGCCGGGCGCCGGCGACGCTCGAGTCGGCGGCCGGCGTGGACCACACGGCGCGCCTCGTCCTGGAGCTCGCTCTGGGGCGCATGCTGGCGTAGGCAGTACCGGGCGGCGGCGCGGGAGCCCGCGGCGCGTCAGAAGTCAGAAGAAAGACGGCGACGCGGGCGGGCCGCAGCTGCGGCCCGCCCGCGTCGCCTGAAAGAGTGAACGCTGCTTAGAGCCTATGCCGCTAGGCGCGCACGCCAGGTTATGACGCCGCAAGCCAGATGCAGCATGGCGAGGTAGTTCTCGGGGCGCTTCTCCCAGCGGATGAGCAAACGGCGGAAGCGGTTGAGCCAGGAGTGGGTGCGCTCGACGACCCAGCGCCTGGCGCGATAGCCGACCTCGCAGGCGAGCGCCCGGATCTCCTCGCCGCGAGTGCGCAGGTGCAGCGTGAAGCCGAACTCGGCGGCCAGCTCGCGCACCTCGGCGTAGTCGTAGCCTTTGTCGAGGCAAAGGCCCTGCGGACACGCCTCGGTCGGCGCCGGTCGCGTGACGATGATGCCTTCCAGCGTCGCCCGCGCCAGCTTGTGATCGTTGCGGTTGGCACCGGCGACGCTGATGCTTATGGGGATGCCGGCGGCGTCGGTGAGGAGCGAGCGTTTCGCCCCCTTTTGGCTCGATCGGTGGGGTTGGGGCCGGTGTCGGCACCACCCAGGGGCGCCTTGGTCATGGCGCCGTCGAGCGCCAGATAGTCCCAGTCGATGCCGTGCTCGGCGTCGTAGACGGCGAGCTCCTCGCGCCAGAGACGCTCGAAGACCCCGGCCCGCGTCCACTCAGTGAAGCGCCGGTGCGCCGAGCTCGAGGAGCAGATCGCCGTTGCATCCAAGGCGTTCCACTGCATGCCGGTGCGCAGCACCAGCAGGATCGCGTTCATGGCGGCTCGGTCGGGAACGCGCGGGTTGTGACAGCCTAAAGGATGCGCCGGCCGCGCCGGCAGCAGCGGCTCGATCCGCTGCCACAACGCATCCGGGATCCGCCAGCCGTCGTCCTTCGTCACCAGTCCCATCAAGGGCCTCCTCGATCGCTCGAAGAGGTGCTTCGACAACGGGCGCGGGGCTCCTACCGGCATAGGCTCTTAGGCGGAGGGGCGCGTCAGCGTCTGCGCGACGCGGCTCTTCTTGTGGGCGGCGTTGTTCTTGTGCAGGATGCCCTTGGCGGCGGCCTTGTCGATGCGCGAGGTGAGGAACGTGGCCGTCTTCGCGGCCTCGTCGCTCTGCTGCTCGGCGACCTGATCCTCGAGGCGCTTGAAGAGCGTCTTGAGGCTCGACTTGGCGTGCCGGTTGCGCAGCCGCTGCTTGGCGGCCAGGCGGATGCGCTTCTTCTGCTGCTTGATGTTGGCCACGTGATCCCTTCGATCTGGTGACGTCGTGACTGCGTGCTGATGCTGAGCCAGTGGGGACTGCGCTCGGACGCGAGATGCTACCACAGGCACGCGTGAGCGGCAAACGTGCGCAGGGATAGGAGGTAGGGCGGCTCGAAACGCGCCCCCCCTCGAATCGGCCTACCCTTGGGCGGCTCTTCTGGCTCCTCGAGGACTAGTCGAGTGGACCGCTTGCTACCTGATTTCGGGCGTGGTCTTGAGTCTCAGCCGCCGAATGGCATTCCGGTGCTTCTCTAGAAGCCGGATCGTATGAACTCCGACTTCACGTGATGACGGGGTGAACACGAGAGCCATCAGCTTGCCGTCGGGAGTGCCATAGGGGGCAATTGCCGCACCAGCGAAGGGTTCACCATCCGGTACGCGTTCCATGATTCGAAAATCAACGGGTGCGGCGCTCCTGCGCCATTCCGGCTCCCCGGAGATCGAGATAGAGACGACCGGAGCCAGGACGTCTCCGAACCGCAGGCAGACCTCATCACTCGCTACTTCGACCGTATGGGTGTGAGGACCCAGAGGAGTCACCTCAGCATCATCGTTCGGACTGACTCGCGCCGAAGGCCACGAAGAAGCGAACTCGGCGCTCTTTATTGTGGCGAGCGTGTTCGTTGACCGGACTAGGACCTCGTCGCGGAAGTCACCCATGGTGGCGTACTTCAAGTGGGGAGCCCCCATCGGGGAGAACAGCTTCGTCTGCGGTTCCCATGTGAACTCAGCCGGACCGCGAGCGAGATTGACATATACGTCGCACTTGCCCCAGTAGAGAAGGAGTCGCTCAACTGATCCCAGTTCGAGAGGCAGGGGTTCCCCTAGAAAAGTGGGCGTCGTTGCGCCCTCGGGCTTCTTCCAGGGGCGCAGGGAATAGAGTTTCACGCCGTGTTTTTTGGCCTTGTTGACAGCTCCATCGGTGAAGCCCGACGCGGAAACGATTCCGCGGTGAGTCACCGCAGGCATGTCGTCCAGCTTCGCGACCAGCTGTTCGACGACAGTGACATCCAACGGAGAACTCTCTCGCTTCACTTCGTATGCCATGAAGGCACTAGTGGAGCCGTCTTCTTCTTGAAGAGTCACGGTGACATCAACATCGCGCTCCTTCAGAGGCGCGACGTCCATCACCATATCCCCCAGTATGATCTCCACCGCGTCGGGGTTTCGGCGCACGCAGCAAAGCCCGACCAAGTACTGCACGGTCATCGGAGTAAGGGTGACTTCCACTTCAACCGCACCTCCGCGGTCCAGACCACAGTCTGGCTAGGCTACTTGCCGTCCGGCTTCGACCCGGTGATGAGCGGAGTAATGCACTCGACACACAGCCCCATGGCCAGTGCCGCGAGCGACTCATAGTCCGACTGATTCAAGGGATGCCCGAGGCGAACGCCCTGCGACCTGTGCGAGTAGTGGTGGAGCTTGTTCCGCATCCTGACTACGAGTCGGAGCAACCCCTCCGGGTCCCAAGCAAAGCCAAGTTCCCCTAGGAACACTCGCAGATTGAGGGCGTGTCGGCCGCCAACCGGGTCTGTCATGGACTCGAGCCTCTGAAGAGTGCGAGCTGCGCTATGCGTTAGCTGCCCAGATTGTAGGTACTTGCCCACGACATCCTTCTCGTTCGAGCGACCGCCCGCATAGAGTCCTTCAATGAAGAAGTAGAAGTTGAAGAACGCATTGATGTACTTGCGCTGTCCGTAGTCAGCGCGTCCCTCGCGGAAGAACGACAAAGGAACATCGAGATAGGACATCTCCGGCCGGTTAAGTATGGCCTTCGCCAGAAGCGTTGGATCGACTTGCACCGGCGGCGGGTCGAGATCGTAGTGCACGTCCCACTTGCTCACCGTGAGTCCTGCCTCTTCCTCTGGGCTCTCGGCAATCCATTCGAGTTTGGGGCAGAACCAGTCCACATACTCCACCCCCATCACGTAGCCACAGAAGGACTCGACATGGCGCAGCAGGTCCCGTAAGTCCGCGACGTCGCCGGACTTGTCGAGGTGCGCCTCGCTGAGCGGTCGGACGTTGGCAGTTGGCGGCGGCGCTTCATGAGACACGACCGGCTGGAGCAGACAAGCGCGCCAATCGGCCACACGCTTTGTGATTCTCACCTCGCTCCAGAAGCCGTCTTGGTCGACGGCCACCTCAACTCGGTACGGGGGGAGGTCGAGAGCGAAGGGTTCTGAGACCGCGTTGGCGTCAACTTCGGCTGTGGCGACGAGCAGCATGTCCCCTCCTGGGTGCACGTGTTGTCAGAAGCACGCTACAGCAAGCTCGGGACGGGATGCATGCGCGGGGCACGTGTCAGGCCAGTTCGGCGGCGACCCTCTGCTTGACGAGCGCCTCGAAGTCGTCCGCGTTCATACCACGCAGAAAAGCCACGAGGCCGCGCCTCCCGATGCGGATTTGCCGACCGATGTGCATGGCTGGGAGCTGGCGCGTCTGGACAAGCTCATAGACGTTGGTAACGGAGACTCGCAGCAGCTTGGCCGTTTCCTTGACCGTCAGAATCCCGATGTCAATCGGGATATCTTCAAGCCCGCTGCCGTCGAGTTCCCAATCCCAGCTCTTGCCTCCGGGGCTGTATTCCGCCTGCTTTGACAGCTTGCGGAGCGCCTCGAGCGCTGCGACCTGCGCCGCGTGCGCGGACTTGAGCGCGGCCTCGAGGTTCGTGATGACGGCGTTGAGTTCTGCGGTTTGCATGACGCGTTCTACCTCCTGACGCGAGACTGGCGGGCACCTTGCGCCCGCCAGTCTCGGTCCAGCTGCGCTCCGCAGCAACGCCTAGTCCGTTTGCTGCCTGCGCAGGTAGAGATACAGCGCCGCGGCATCGTCAGGCGGCGCCGGTTCGTCTGCCTCGGCCAGCTCCGCCCGTGCGTATCGGGCGGCGATCTTGGTCAACGTGGCCATGTTGCTAGCGTGCGGCCGCTGCCTGCCCGCGCGAATTCGTTTCACCGTGCTGGGATTGAGTCCAGACTCCCGAACGATCACCTGCAGCGGCATCATCCGCAGCACCGGCAGCACAAGCGTTGTGAACTCGTCGCTGCGAGCGTCCGTGCACTCGTTCTGCACTTCGCGGATATCGTGGATGTAGCCGTCCAGTGGGAAGAGAACTTCGAAGGCCTCTATATGTGTCCGTTCGCTGCTTCTGGCGAGTCGAAGCCCAACCAGGAGCGTTCGCGGGTCCGCTTGTTCTCCTCTACGCCCACGAAGAGCTCGCCGCCTTCAGCATTTGCGAGCGCCGCGATGGACACCGTGAGTTTGGCAGGAGCAATGCGCAGGCTCTTGATGTCGGAGAAGTGGCCCTCCTCGATGGAGAGGAGTTTAGCGACCTCCTGGTCCAAGACGTCAACGACCGGAATCGAGCCCAATTTGCCACCTCCCCCGCGGCACTGCACCCAACGCCCAGCTCGTGGCTTGCGCAGGCTGTCATCTGAGGATACTACATGCCTAGGGAACGTCGCGTTGGTGCGTATGCTGGGCATGTCCGGACGGGCGGGACGTGGTAGCCAAGCGACTCCATCCCAGCCTGTCTGCGGGGGTGGGTTCTGGCCGTCATGTCGCGCCAGACCACGACTTGAGGCAGATACGCGCTTCTTTCTTGTCCTTGGCCCAGCCGAATTCATGGATAGCCGCTGAGCGCCGGAACAACTGCAGCGCTCGGAGGTTCAGACCGAAGCGAAGAAGCAGCGCTCTCATCTT
>JBAZPK010000066.1:0-10910 GCA_041648235.1 Thermoleophilia bacterium | reverse complement strand
CTGCCGGCGCGGCGCCGCCGGCCGGTGCGCCGCCGGAGCCGTCGCCCGACTTGTCGCGCCGCATGAAGCTCGAGACTGCCGACTGCACGCCGGCGCCGAACGCCGCGGCCTTGCGCGCCGGGGTCGTCACGGCGCCCTCGACGGCGTTGGCCATCGAGTCCAGCCGGTCGGTGATGCCGGCGACGTCCTTGGTGATCTGATCGACGTTACCGAGGTTGGCGTTGACACCGTCGAGGGTGCCGCCGGCCTTCTTCATCAGCGGGATGCCCTGCTCGTCGACGTCGGCGAGGAGCTTGTCGACCCTCTCGAGCGCCTTGCCCGCCTTGTAGAGCGCGTAGGCCGCCGCTATGGCCACGACCACGAAGAAGAACGCCGCAGCGTAGCGCAGGGCCAGCGACGGGGTGCTCAGGGCGACTATCGCAACCGTAGTGTCCATATGCCTCTCCTTCCGGACTGGCCGACCGCCTCCACTCCGGCGAAGCGTATCATACTCCCCCACGCACGGAGCCGAGCCCATCGATGACCCCTCCACCCACGACGACGTCGCCGCGGTAGAACACCGCCGACTGCCCCGGCGCGAGCCCGGCGAAGGGTCCGGCGAGCGTCACCACGGCCGCCCCGGCGCCGTTACGCTCGAGGCTCGCCACGGGCACCGCCGGCGAACGGTAGCGTAGCTGCACCTCCAGGCCCTCCCCACCCCCCAGGCCGCGATCGCTGAGGCCCCGCAGCGGCACGCGGCAGACCTCGAGCTCGGAGCGGCCGCCGACGACCACGACGTTGTCCTCGGCACGTCGCTCGAGCACGTGCAGCGGCTCGTGCGCCGACACGCCGAGCCCTCGGCGCTGGCCGATGGTGAAGCGCCACTGCCCCGCGTGCTCGCCGAGCACGCGACCGACCGAATCGACGATCGACCCCGGGCGCGGCCGCACGCCGTGCCTCTCGAGGAACGCCTGGTAGCCGTCGACCGCGAAGCACACCTCCTGGCTCTCCGGCTCGTCGGCGACGGCGAGGCCCGCGGCCGCGGCGGCCGCGCGGGCCTCCGCCTTGGTCGTCTCGCCGAGCGGGAACTCGAGCCGCGCCAGGACTTCCGGGGGCACGGCCCACAGCATGTACGACTGGTCCTTGCCGCGATCGCGGCCGCGGGCCACGTAGGGCTCGCCGTCACGCCACACGAGGCGCGCATAGTGGCCCGTGGCGACCCGCTCGAGGCCCAGGTCGTCCGCAAGCCGCACCAGCGCCGCGAGGCGGCCCGGATTGCAGGCCACGCAGGGGTTCGGGGTCTCGCCCGCCAGGTAGGCGGCGACGAACGGCTCCACGACCGCGGCCGTGAACTCCTCGGCGCCGTCGACCAGGTGAAACGGCAGCCCAAGCGCCGTCGCCGTCCCGGCGGCGCGCTGCAGGGCGCCGGGCGAGCAGCAGCTGCGCCGGTCGGCGCCCGGCCACAGGCGCACGGTCGCCGCCTCCAGCGTGCGGCCCTCCTCGACGAGGCGCAGCGCGGCGACGGCGCTGTCGACCCCGCCGCTCAGTGCGACGAGGGCTCGGGCGCTTTTGGGAGGGCCTTCAGGATCTGCTCGACCTCGGCCTCGCGGCCGCTCTTCACGAGGTAGTCCTGGATGGCCAGGTGCAGGGCGTCGGCGGCCAGGTTTGAGCAGTGCATCTTGTTCGCCGGCAGACCACCCAGCGCCTCGGCGACAGCTCTGTTGGAGATCTCGGCCGCCTCGGCGAGGCTCTTGCCCATCACCATCTCGGTGACCATGCTCGAGGTGGCGACGGCGGCGCCGCAGCCGAAGGTCTTGAACTTGATGTCGGCGATGTGGTCGTCGCCGTCGACGCTGATGCTGATGCGCATGACGTCTCCGCACACCGGGTTGCCGATCTGCCCGATGCCGTCGGCATCCTCGATCTCGCCCACGTTGCGCGGGTTGCTGAAGTGGTCCATGACCAGGTCGGTGTACATCGTCACCCCTTCACGTACAGCGGACTCATGAGGCGGAGCTTCTCGACGATCGGCGGGAAGACCTCGACGAACGCGTCCGCCTCCTCCTGCGTGTTCTCGCGGCCGAGGCTGAGGCGGATGCTGCCGTGCGCCTCCTCGGCGCCGAGGCCGAGCGCCAGGATGACGTGCGACGGCTCGAGCGACCCTGAGGCGCAGGCCGAGCCGCTCGAGACCATGAACCCCTTGGTGTCGAGCTGGAGCAGCATCGACTCGCCCTCGATGTAGCGCACGGTGAAGGAGACGTTGCCCGGCAGCCGCCGCGTGGGGTGGCCGAGGTACTTGACGTCGGGCACCTGCTCGAGGATCGCGGCCGCCAGACGGTCGCGCAGCGCCTCGAGACGCGGGCGGGTGGCCGGCATCTCCGCCGTGGCCAGCTCGAGCGCCGCCCCGAGGCCCACGATCCCGGGCACGTTCTCGGTACCCGAGCGCAGGCGGCGCTCGTGACCGCCGCCGTGCAGAAGCGGGGTGAGGCGCGTTCCGCGCTTCGCGTAGAGCGCGCCGATGCCCTTGGGGCCGTACAGCTTGTGCCCTGAGAGCGTGAGCAGGTCGACGCCGAGCTCACGCACGTCGATGGGCACCGACCCCACGGCCTGCACGGCGTCGGTGTGGAAGGCGGCGCCGTGCTCATGGGCGA
Organism: Thermoleophilia bacterium; assembly: GCA_041648235.1. Taxonomy (GTDB): domain Bacteria; phylum Actinomycetota; class Thermoleophilia; order UBA2241; family UBA2241; genus CAIXSE01. The sequence goes on along the minus strand of JBAZPK010000066.1, from coordinate 8,280 downwards.
TGCGCGCGAGCTCCTCCACGGGCTGCAGCGTCCCGACCACGTTGTTGGCGAACATCACCGAGGCCAGCCTGGTGTCGTCGCGGAAGGCTTGCGCGTAGGCCTCGAGGTCGATGACCCCCTGCCCGTCCACGGGGATGAAGTCCACGGCCCAGCCGAGCCGGTTGAGGGCCCGCGCCGGCTCCATGACCGCGGGGTGTTCGATCGCGCTGATGATGAGGTGCCCCGGCTCGAAGCGCTGCAGGTAGCCGGCGAGCGCGAGGTTGTCGGCCTCGGTGCCGCCGGAGGTGAAGACGATCTCCCGCTCGTCGGCGCCGAGAGCCGCCGCGACCTGGGCGCGCCCCTTCTCGACGGCGACGCGTGCTTCGCGCCCCAGGCGATGGAGCTCGGACGGGTTGCCATAGACCTGGGAGAAGAACGGCAGCATCGCGTCAAGGACGCTGGGATCGACGGGCGTCGTCGCCGCGTGGTCGAAGTACACGCTGTTCATCTCGGTGCAGCCTCCATCGTGAGGTCCTCCAGTGTGATCCCGTTGAGGGCGCCACTGATCGCCGTGTCGAGGCGGCGCCACACGACCCGGGAGGCGCAGGACTCGGCCCGTTCGCAAGCCCCGTCGTCGGGGAGGCAGCCCACCAGCGACAGAGGCCCTTCGAGCGCCGTGACCACGTCGCCGACCGGGATGCTCCGCGGCGGCCGGGCAAGCTGGTACCCGCCGCTGACGCCGCGCGTCGTCTTGACGAGCCCCCCTTCGCGCAGGCGCGCCAGGATGCGCTCGAGAAACGGCGCCGGGATGCCCTCCCCGGCGGCGATCTCGTTCAGCGAGATGGGGCGCGCGTCCCCCTGGGCAGCGAGGAACACCATGGCTCGCAGCCCGTACTCGCAGCGTGAGGAGATGCGCATGGAACTCCCGTCTGAGGTGGCTCAAATCCCAACCAGAAAGGTCGGCATTATGGTACCACGAGAGTCGGCGAGGTCAAACGCTGAGCGGTGCGCGCCCGGAGGGCGCGGCGGCGAGACCTCTTAGAGGCCGCGGACGGCGTCGGCGATCTGCTGCTCCATCACCTTGCGGCTGATCCAGCCCGTGTAGAGCTCGGCGACCTCGCCGTCGGCGCGGATGATCGCCAGCAGCGGCGGGTCCGAGACGCGCAGCTGCTGCAGGGTGTCGCCCAGCTGCTTGGACTCGAGAGCCTCGAAGGAGAAGAACGAGCTGTCGGCGTCGAACTGCGACTTGACCGCGTCGAAGTAGCTCAGCATCTCCATGTCGGCGGCGGCGCCGGCGCAGTACACGAGCAGCACGATGCCGCGCTTCTCGTCGAGACGCTTGGTGATGAAGGACGGGGTGTCGGCGGTGGGTGTGAGCGTGAGCGGCGCGTAGCCGGTGACGCCGTAGCTGCTGGCGGAGTTGTACGAGGCGGGCGCCGGGAGCGGCGCCGCGGGCGTGGTGTTCGTCTCGGCAAGCACCCGCACGGCGACCACCCCACCGAAGAGGATGGCCCCGACCACGAGGATCATGGCGGCAGTGATCAGAAACGCTCGGTTACGTTTGACGATCCCCATGCCGGCCTCCGGTAAGTAGAACTCCACCTTGCCGTGCTCGCGTGATTCTCGAACCTGCTCTCGCAGGTGGGTGCCCTCCCAGCCCATCCACAGAGGGGCCGGAGCACGAGCTCCCGATGTGTTCGTGTTGGCTCGAGAATGGTACGAGGTCACGAACAAGGTCGAGCCGCGACATCCTAGCAAACGTCCACTGTTTCAACAAACTACTCGGCAGCCCTGCAAAAACCTTGAGCAGGCCGCGGCCTGGAGGCGCCTCGCCGGACCGCGAGCCACACAGGCCCAGGGCCAGGCGGGCCCCCGGTCAGCCGAGCCTGACGCGCAGCTCCTTGAGCTGCTCGGCCGTGACCGGCCCGGGGGCGGCCGTCATGGGGTCGCCGCCCGACGAGGTCTTGGGGAAGGCGATGACGTCGCGGATGGAGGCCTCGCCCGCGAGCAGCATCACGAGCCGGTCGAGGCCCAGCCCGATGCCGCCGTGCGGCGGAGCCCCGTACTCCAGGGCCTCGAGGAACCAGCCGAAGGACTCGTCGATGCGGGCGTCGCCCATGCCGAGCGCCCGCAGGATGGCCCGCTGCACCGCGGCGTCGTGGTTGCGCAGCGAGCCCGAGCCGAGCTCGACGCCGTTGAGCACGAGGTCGTACTGGGCGCCGCGCACTCGCAGCGGGTCGCTCGCGAGGTGAGGCATGGTCTCGTCAGTGGGCAGGCTGAAGGGGTTGTGGCCGTAGGTGAGCGTGCCGCTCTCCTTGTCGATCTCGAAGAGCGGGAACTCGACCACCCAGAGCAAGGCCCATCGGGCCAGCGGCTCAGGCGCCAGCAGGCCGATGAGCGCCAGGCGCAGGGCGCCGAGCACCGCGGCCGCGGCGAGCGCCTCGTCGGCGCCGAAGACGATGAGGTCGCCCGGCTCGGCCCCGGTGCGCTCCAGAAGCCCGCCCTGCTCGGCCTCCGAGAGGAACTTGACGATGGGGCCGCGCAGGGCGCGGCCCTCCTCGACGATCACGTAGGCCATTCCTCTGGCGCCCTGCTCCCTGGCCAGCTCGGTGAGCTTGTCGATCTGCGCCCGGGAGAGGGCGGCGCCGCCGGGGGCGCGGATCGCGCGCACCACGCCACCGCCCTCCACAGCGCCGCGGAACACCTTGAACTCGCTGGCCGCGAAGAGCTCGGAGAGCTCGACGATCTCGAGGCCGTAGCGCAGGTCGGGCTTGTCGGAGCCGTACCGGAGCATCGCGTCGTCGTAGGTGAGCGTCGGCAGCGGCAGCGAAAGGGCGCCCTCCCCTACGCCCTCGAACACCGCCTGCATGAGGCCCTCGAGCAGGCCGCGGATCTCGGCCGCGCTCATGAACGACGTCTCGACGTCGATCTGCGTGTGCTCCGGCTGGCGGTCGGCGCGCAGGTCTTCATCGCGGAAGCAGCGCGCGAACTGGTAGTAGCGGTCCATGCCGGCCACCATGAGGATCTGCTTGAACATCTGCGGCGATTGCGGCAGCGCGTAGAAGCGGTGGGGCTGCAGGCGGGACGGCACGAGGAAGTCGCGGGCGCCCTCGGGCGAGGACCTGGTGAGCTCCGGAGTCTCGATCTCCAGGAAGCGCCGCCCGTTGAGATAGGCGCGCGCCGCCTGCACGGCCTCGTGCCGCAACTCCATGTTGGCGAGCATCGGCGCCCGGCGCAGGTCGAGGTAGCGATACCGGAGGCGCAAGGTCTCGTCGACGTCGACCTCCGTGGCGCTCTCCACCTCGAACGGCGGGGTCTTGGCGGCGTTGAGGATCTGTGTCTCGGCGACGCGCACCTCCACCTCGCCGGTGGGCAGATCCGGATTCACCGTCTGCGGCGAGCGGGCCACGACCTCGCCGCGCACCGCGAGCACGTACTCGGGCCGCGCCGTCTCGGCGAGCGCGTGCGCCGCGGCGGCGCGCGACGGGTCGAACACGAGCTGCACCAGGCCGCTGCGGTCGCGCAGGTCGATGAAGATGAGCTTGCCGTGGTCGCGGCGGTGCGCGACCCAGCCCGCAAGCCTCACCTCCCGGCCCACGTCGGTGGCCCGCAACTCGCCGGGATACGCGTCGCGAAGCATCAGGGCTCCTTCCCCAGGCGGGCCTCGAGAAGCGCCGCCAGGCCGGGGACGGAGACGTCCTCTTCGCCGCCGCCCTCCATCATCCGCAGGCGTACGTGCCCGACCTCGAGCTCCTCGAGGCCGACGAGCACCGCCACCGGCGCCCCGCTGCGCCCGGCCTGCTTGAGCTGGCCCTTGGGGCTGCGCCCGGCGAGGTCAAGCTCGGCCGCCAGGCCGGCGGCGCGCAGGTCCTGGGCCACGCCGAAGGCGATGCCGCGCGCCTCGCCGGTGAAGCTCACCACGAACACGTCGGGGGCCTGGGTCGGCAGCACCAGCTCGCGCATCGCCAAGGTGATGCGCTCGAGACCGCTGCCCCAGCCCACGCCGGGGGTCGGCGGGCCCCCGATCTGCTCCACGAGCCCATCGTAACGGCCGCCGCCGCCCACGCCGCTCTGGGCGCCGAGGCGGTCGGAGTTGAACTCGAAGGTGGTACGCGTGTAGTAGTCGAGCCCGCGCACGAGGCGGAAATCGAGGTTGGGCTCCAGGCCGGCGCGGCGTACCGACTCGAGCACCACGTCGAAGTGCGCGCGGCAGTCGGGGCAGAGGTGGTCGCCGATGCGCGGGGCCTCGTCGAGCACGGCTCGGCACGACGGCACCTTGCAGTCGAAGGTGCGCAGCGGGTTGAGCGCCAGGCGCGCCCGGCAGTCGTCGCACAGTTCGGGTTCCCGGGCGTGCAGGTAGTCGCGCAGCCGCGCGACGTAGGCCGGGCGGCAGGCGGCGTCGCCCATGCTGTTCAGGTTGAGGCGCACGCCCTCGACGCCCAGCTCGGTGAAGATGGCCGCCAGCAGAGCGATGACCTCGGCGTCGACGGCAGGCTCAGCGGAGCCGATGGCCTCGGCGCCGATCTGGTAGTGCTCGCGGAAACGCCCCGCCTGGGGGCGCTCGTAGCGGAACATCGGGCAGTAGTACCACAGCTTCACCGGCTGGGGGAGCTTGTGCAGGCCGTGTTCCACGTAAGCCCGGCAGATCGGCGCGGTGCCCTCGGGCCGCAGGGTCAGCGAGCGCCCGCCCTTGTCGTTGAACGTGTACATCTCCTTGCGCACGATGTCGGTGGCTTCGCCCACGCCGCGCTCGAACAGGCCGGTCTCCTCGAACTCGGGCGTGACGATCCGGCGGTAGCCGTAGGCGGCGAAGACGCGCGCCGCCGTGGCGACCACGGCGTCACGGCGCGCCGCCTCGTCGGGCAGGAGGTCGTACGTGCCCTTGGGTGCCGTGGGTGTGTTCACCAGCGGTGCTCGGGGTCGTAGCGAAGCGGCGCCAGGAACGGGTTGAGCGCCAGCTCGCGACCCAGCGAGGTGTCGGGGCCGTGGCCGCAGTGGACCACTACGTCCGGCGGGAAACGGCGGACCAGACCGGCGATGGAGTTGAGCAGTGCGTCCCTGTCGCCGCCGGGAAGGTCGGTGCGCCCGACGCTGTTCTGGAAGATGAGGTCGCCGGAGAACAGGTGCTCGGCGATGACGTAGGTGTACGAGCCCCGCGAATGACCGGGTGTGGGGATGGCGGTCACCGGGATCGGCAGGTCGAGCACCTGCTCGCCGCTGATCGTGAGCGCCCCGGCCACCGGCTCGATGTCGAAGCCGGCCACGGCGCCGAGGCCGCCGTCGGCCATCTGGCCGGCGTCGGGCTCGCCCACGTACACGGGGATCCCGAAGTGCCGTGCCAGCGGCGCGACGCCGCCGAAGTGGTCGAAATGCCCGTGCGTCACGAGCACCGCCGCCGGGGGGAAGCCGAACTCGGTGAACGCCTCGATGAGCACGTCGGCCTCGTCGCCGGGGTCGACGACGAGCCCTTCGTGGCCGTGGACGACGAGGAAGCAGTTGGCCTGCAGAGGGCCGAGCGGGAGCGGGAAGACTTCGAGCGGGTCAGCCATGCTGCCTCGGGAGGTCGGGGTCGCGCGAGAGCCTATCAGACGCCGCCCGAGAGGGTCGACCGCCGGCCGGCGCCGCCGGGGACGGCCCGGCGCCGGCCTCAGCCCCCGACGACGCGGTAGGCGTCGTAGACCGTGTTGATGCCGCGGATGTTGGCGAGGATGTTGTCGAGCTGCCGGACATCGCCGACCTCGAGGATGAAACGGTCTCGCACCACGCCGTCCGGCAGCGTCTGCATGCTGCCGCCGAGGATGTTGACCCCCGAGTCGGACAGCGTGCGCGCGAGGTCCTCGAGCAGGTGGTTGCGGTCGAGCGCCTCGACCTGGATCTCCACCCGGAACGCCATCCCCCCCAGGCCCTGCCAATCGACCTTCGTGAAGCGCTCCGGGTTCTTGAGGAGGGCGCGGGCGTTCTTGCAGTCAGAGCGATGGATGGTGATGCCCTTGCCCAGCGAGATGTAGCCCACGATGTGGTCGCCCGGGATGGGCTTACAGCACTTGGCCATGCGCACCATGATGTCGCTCATGCCCTCGACGACGATGCCGAACTCGCCGGAGAGCGCCTGCGGTTCCTCGGCTTCGCGCGACGGCCTCGTCGGCAGCATCTCGGGAGGCGGCGTGGCCTCCTTCATGGTGCCGGCGCGCTGCATGACCTTGTGCGCCACGGTCTTCACGGGGAGGCGTCCGGAGCCGATGGCGACGAAGAGATCGTCAGGCCGCGCGAAGCCGATCTCCTTGCTGATCTGCCCGAAGACCTTCGACGAGAGGATCTTCTGCGCCGGCAGGCCCTCCCGGCGCAGAGACTCCTGGAGGAGGTCGCGGCCGGAGTGCTCGGAGTCCTCGCGTTGCTCGCGACGGAAGTGCTGGCGGATCTTCTGCCGGGCGCGCGGCGTGTGCACGATGTCCAGCCAGTCGCGCGACGGCCCCCGGCTGGACTTGCTGGTGATGATCTCGACGATGTCGCCTGAGTGCAGTTCGGAGTGCAGCGGCACGATGCGGCCGTTGACCTTGGCGCCCACCGTGTGGCTGCCGACGTCGGTGTGCACCGCGAAGGCGAAATCGATGGGCGTGCTGCCGGCCGCGAGGCTCTTGACGTCGCCCTTGGGCGTGAAGACGAAGACCTCGTCCTCGAAGAGGTCGACGCGCAGGGTGTCCATGAACTCGCGCGGGTCACCGGTCTCGGACTGCCACTCCATCATCTGGTGGAGCCAGCCGAGCTTGTCGGCGTGGCGGTCGCCGTGCGCCTTGTAGAGCCAGTGCGCGGCGACCCCGAACTCCGCCGTCTGGTGCATGTCGAACGTGCGGATCTGGATCTCGAGGGGCTTACCTCCAGGCCCGATCACGGTGGTGTGCAGCGACTGGTACAGGTTGAACTTGGGCATCGCGATGTAGTCCTTGAAGCGCCCCGGGAGAGGCTTCCAGACCGAGTGGATGATGCCCACGGCGCCGTAGCAATCCTTGATCGTCTCGACGAGGACCCGAAGGCCGGTGAGGTCGAAGATCTCGTTGAACTCCTTGCCGCGCCGGCTCATCTTCACGTAGATGGAGTAGAAGTGCTTGGCGCGGCCGGTGATCTCGGCCTCGATGCCGGCCTGCTCGAGCTCCGCGCGCAGGAAGCCGGCGGCCTCGTCGGCGTAATCCTCGCGGTCGGCGCGGCGCTGGGCCACCCAGTTCTGGATCTCCTGGTACTTGCGGGGGTGGAGCGCCGCGAAGGAGAGGTCCTCGAGCTGCCACTTGAGGTTGTGGATACCCAGACGATGGGCGAGGGGCGCGTAGACCTCGAGCGTCTCTTTGGCCTTCTGGATCTGCTTCTGCTTGCTCAGGTAGCAGAGCGTGTGCATGTTGTGCAGGCGGTCGCAGAGCTTGATCAGGATGACCCTGATGTCGGTGGCCATCGCGACGATCATCTTGCGGTAGTTCTCTGCCTGCTCCTCCTCCTGCGAGGTGAAGTGCATCTTGGTGAGTTTCGTGACGCCGTCCACCAGCATCGCGATCTCGTCGCCGAACTGCTCCTGGATCCACGCCAGGGGGGTGCCGGTGTCTTCGACGACGTCGTGGAGCAGGGCCGCAGCGATGGTCACCGAGTCGAGCTTGAGCTCGGCGACGTTGAGGGCCGTGCCCACGGGGTGATGGATGTACGCCTCGCCACTCTTGCGGTTCTGGGCGCCGTGCAGGAGGCAGGCGGCGACGAAGGCGCGCGTGATGAGATCGCGGTCCGGATCGGTGTTGTACCGCTCGATCGCCGCGAAGAGGTCGTCGAGGAGCGGGCGGTACCGCTCAGGGACCTCCGTCAGAGCCGCGCGGTCAGGCAGGTCCGCAGGAAGTCGCTCTTCTGAAACAGTGTGTGCCATGTGCCATAGCTTTCGGTGCGGGTCACGTCGACCTTACTCTGCGGCCGCTCGAGATGGTAGCCACCGCCCTCCAAGGCCAGGAGGCCGGCTTCGCGAAGCGCGCGAAGCGCCGCGGCCAGCGCCCCGACCGGCCGCAGAAACGGCTCTGCCTCCAGAAGTTCCTGCTCGAGCGCATCGTCAAACCGGCCGGAGCCCGCCGAGAGGGCGCGCCACACGCGGCGCATCTCGTGATCGAGCCCGGGGGCCGCGGCCTGCACCCGCTCGGCGAACGCGGCCTCGGCGGGCCCCCACAGGGCGTGCACCCAGCTCTGCCCGGCGGCGGCCACGGCGGCGGCATAGGCGGCCGCCGCCGGCGGCGGGTCGAGCAGCACGAGGTGCGCGAACCCTGCCGCCAGCTCGGGGCG
>JBAZPK010000065.1:0-11135 GCA_041648235.1 Thermoleophilia bacterium | reverse complement strand
CGAGGCGGCGCTCGAGGGCGTCTTCACATTGAGGCTCAAGAGCGGCGAGCGCGTGAAGGTCACGCCGGGGTTCGCGCTCGTGCGCGCCGAGCTCGACGAGTGGACGCCCGAGCGTGCCGCGGAGGTCACCGGCGTGCCCGCCGAGACGACCGTCCGCGTGGCGCGCGGCTACGCCGCGGAGCGCCCCGCCGCCGTCATCATGGGCGGGGGCGGCAACCACTGGTTCCACGGCGATCTCAATGGCCGCGCCTTCGCGCTGCTCGCCGCCCTCACCGGCAACGTCGGCCGCTCGGGCGGCGGCTACTCGGTGTACGTCGGCCAGTACAAGGTCCGCGTCGACACCTCGCCCTGGTGGAACCTGGGCGACGTCAAGGCGAAGATCGTCCCCAGCGTCTACTTCGTGCGTGGCCGCAGCGAGACCATGCACGAGGCCGTCCCGTACCCGGAGAACGGCTTCAAGGCGCTGATCTGCACGTTCGCCAACCTGTTCCTCCAGGCCATGGACGTGAACCGCCTCCACGAGACCCTCGCGGCCTGCGAGCTCATCGTCGTCGTCGACCACCAGATGACCGACACCGCGAAGTGGGCCGACATCGTGCTGCCGGCCGCCACCTGGTACGAGAAGACGGACCTCACGGCGACGCCGCTGCATCCCTACCTGCAGATCCAGCAGGCGGCCATCCCGCCGGTCGGCGAGTCGCGGCCTGAGCTCTGGATGTGGCAGGAGCTCATCAAGCGGATCGACCCGGCCGTCTTCGCGCGGCACTTCGACGTCACGGAGGAAGAGGCGATCGCGGCGATCCTCGCCCGCGGCGGCCCCGCCGAAGGCATCACGCTCGAGCAGCTGCGCGCGGGGCCGGTGCGGCTCGGCGTGCCCGACCCCGACGTCGCCTTCATCCGGCAGGTCGAGGAGCTGGTGCCGTTCCCGCCGCAGTCCCTGCCGGCGCCACTGGAGGCGACGGCCGTCTTCGTGCCCACGCGGCGGGCCGAGTTCTACAAGGAGGAGGACCGCTTTCTGGAGTCGGGTGAAGCGGTCCCCACTTACAAGGCTCCCCACGACGACGGGATCCACGACCCCGGCGAGTACCCGATCGCCCTGCTCTCGCCGCACTCCAAGTGGCGTATCCACTCGAGCTACGCCAACGTCGCCTGGCTCAACGAGATCACCGGCGGCCGGGCGCCCGTGCTGCTCAGCCCGGCCACCGCGGCCGAGCGCGGCATCGAGGAGGGCGACCTCGTCGAGATTGCCAACACGCGCGGCCGGGTGCGTGCCTGGGCGCACGTCACCGAGGCCGCGCGCCCCGGTACGGCGACCCTCTTCGAGGGCTGGTGGAGCCGCCAGCTCGGCGGCGGCAAGAGCGTCAACGAGCTCACCTCGTCGGAGGTCAATCCCATCCACGAGATCCACTACGTGGCCAACATGTGGGCGCCCTCCACGGGCTGGAAGGACTGCCGCTGCGAGGTGACGCGGGTCGGGCCCGGCGGCGCGCCGGAAGGCGAGACCGCCGCCCTGGCGTACCAGGAGGTGACTGATGGCTGAGAAGGTCTCGCCGATCGAGGCGCTCCCTCCGGCGTCCCGCGAGTACGGGGAGATCGGGCCAGTCTCCGAGGCGCCGCGCTGGGGCATGGTCGTCGACCAGGAGCGCTGCATCGGCTGCTGGTCGTGCTGCGTGATCTGCAAGTCCGAGAACGACGTCCCACTGGGGATGTGGTGGAATCGCATCGACACGGTGGGCGACGCGCTCGACACGCCCTACCTCGAACAGGGCGAGCTCGTCATGCATTGGCTGCCGCTCGCCTGCCAGCACTGCGAGAACCCCGCCTGCACCAAAGTCTGCCCGGTGCAGGCCACCTACCCTCGTGAGGACGGCGTGGTCATGCAGGACTCCGCGCGCTGCATCGGCTGCCGCTTCTGCCTCGTGGCCTGCCCCTACGGGGTGCGCGTGTTCAACTGGGGCCGCGCCGAGCGGCCCACGGATTTCGATACGGGCATGGTCGAGCCGCGGCCCATCGGGACGATGGAGAAGTGCACGTTCTGCGTGCACCGGCTCACGGACGGGCAGGTGCCGTCGTGCGTGTGGTCGTGCCCGGCGCAGGCGCGGACCTTCGGCGACCTCAACGACCCCGAGAGCCGCGTCAGCCGCCTCATCAGGGAGCGCGGCGGCTCCCAGCTCCTCGAGGAGCGCGGGACCGACCCGCGCGTCTACTACCTGCCGCCGCGCCGCAAGAGAGGACTGGAAGCATGAGCACCGTCGCCACCACCGCCTTGCCTCGGGCGGCGCGGCGCCTCAGCCGGGCCACGCTGGTGTGGCTCGCGCTGCTCGCCGCCGGCCTGGCCACAGGCCTCGGAGCCTGGGTCTACCAGCTCGCCAACGGGCTGGCCGTGACCAACATGCGCAACCCCATGATGTGGGGGTTGTACATCACCCTCTTCATGTACTTCGTCGGGCTCTCGGCCGGCGGGCTGATCGTCGCCTCCGCCGGCCGGCTCTTCGGCGCCGCCCGCCTCAAGCCGGTGGTGCGCCTGGCGGTGCTCGAGGCCACGGTGGCCGTCATGGTCGCGGGCCTCTTCCTGCTCCCCGACATCGGCCGCCCGGACCGCGCCTGGCACCTGCTGCGCTACCCGCACTTCACCTCACCGCTGATCTGGGACCTCACCATCGTCACCCTCTACCTCCTGATCTCGGTGACGTATGTGTGGGTGTATACGCGTGCCGACCTCGCGCGCGCCGGCAGCCGGCTGGCTCTGGGGACGGGCACCGGCGTGGCCGACGCCCAGCGCGACGAGCGTGTCAAGGGTGTGCTCGCCGCGGTGGGCCTCCCGGCGGCGATCCTGCTGCACTCCATCACCGCCTGGATCTTCGGCCTGCAGATCTCGCGCGGGTTCTGGTATTCGGCGGTCATGGCGCCGCTGTTCATCGCCTCCGCTCTCGTCTCGGGCACGGCGCTCATGATCCTGCTCGCGCTCATCGTGCGGCGCGCGGGCAGGGTGTCCTTCCGCGACGACCTCGTCGCGTACCTGGGCGGCATGCTGGCGGTGTTCGTCGCGGTGGAGGGCTTCCTCGTCTTCTCCGAGATGCTCACCGCCGCGTACCCGGGGGCGAGCTTCGAAGCCGACCCCGCCGCGCGTCTCCTGACGGGCCCCTACGCGGGCTTCTTCTGGTTCGAGGTGATCGTCGGACTCGTCGTCCCCTTCGTGCTGCTCGCCCAGCGCCGTCTGCGGGCGGACGTGCGTTGGGTGGCGCTCGCGTCGCTGCTGGCCGTCGCCGGTATCCTCGTGCACCGGGTCAACATCGTCCTCAACGGCCTTTCCTACGCGACCGTGCCCTACCCGCCGGGGGTCTCTATCGGGACGCGGCAGCCGATGGGCAGCGACTCCTTTGCCCTGAGCCTCTTCTACAAGCCGAGCCTGGTGGAGTACCTCGTGGCCCTCGGAGTGCTCTGCTTCGGGGCGCTGGTCTTCACCCTGGCGGCGCGCGTGCTGCCGCTCCGCGAGGCGGAGCACGCGGCCGGCGGCGGGGCCGAGTAGAGTAGCGCCATGCGGCTGGAACTCACCAAGCGCGGTGACTACGCGGTGCGCGCCATGCTGGCCCTGGCGCGCGACCCCGGCGGCAGCCTGCTCAGCGCCCGCCGGATCGCCGCCGACATGGCGATCCCGCCGCGCTTCCTGCCTCAGGTGATGGGCGACCTCGTGCGCGCGCGGCTCGTCGACAGCGTGCCTGGGCGGGCCGGTGGCTACCGGCTTGCCCGCCCCGCGCCGGAGATCAGCCTGCTCGCCGTCATCGAGGCGATCGAGGGGGGCAGCCACCGCGAGTCGTGCGTGCTGCGCGGCGGGCCCTGCCGCCTGGACGGTGCCTGCGCCGTCCACGACACCTTCGTGGCCGCCGAGGAGGCGATGATCGGGCACTTGGGCGGCGCAGCGCTTGCCGACCTGGTGGATGGGCTCGGCGGCGGTCGGCTTCCCGGGCCGCCGCCCGACTGACGTGCGGCCGGCCGAACGCCGCCCGTTCGCCGAGGCCCTGAAGCGCAAGGAGGGGGCCGGCCCCGGGGCCGGCCCCCTCTTCTTCTTCGCCCTCGTCGCGGGCGCGTCGCCGCGCGCCCGCCTCAGGTCTTCCAGACGGCGATGTCGCCGACGTTGATGTCGGCGGTGGCGTCCACCGGGCCCAACTTCTGGGGCAGGTAGCCGTCCTTCTCGATGAGCAGCGTGTACTCACCGGGCTCCAGGTCGCGCAGCCAGAAGTCGCCGTAGCTGTCGGTGGTGACGCTCAGCGGCGCGCCTCCGGCGACGCCGGTGGCCGTGACCGTGGCGCCCTCGCTGCACTCGTCCGCCTCGCTGTCGAACACCGCGCCGGCGATGAACGGCTTGGGCAGGCCGATGTAGTAGACGCGGGGCTTCACCGAGAGGCCGGGCTTGAGCGGCTGGGCTCTGGCGATGAGGTCCTTGAGGTCTTCCTCCTCGCCGAAGGTGAAGGCGCCGGTGGGGCAGGCGTCGACGCAGCGCGGCTCGGTCCAGCCGTCGTCCAGGAGGTGGGCGCAGAAGGTGCACTTCTGGGCGATGTTCAGGGAGTCGTTGAAGTAGATGACGCCCTCGTAGGGACACGCGGCCAGGCAGAGCTGGTTGCCGCGGCACTTCTCGGTGTCGATGATCACGGCCCCGTCGTCGCGTTTGTAGATCGCTTCCGCGTTACAGGCCACGATGCACGGTGCGTCGTCGCAGTGCTGGCAGATCGAGTGCAGATAGCTGACCTTTACCTTCGGCACGCTGCCCCGGGTCATCGATTCGACCTTGTTCCAGAACTGGCCGGTGTCCGGCTGGGGCTTGGCGATGGGCGCCCAGTCGTTGCCCACGTGCTCGTCTTTGCAGGCCACCTGGCAGTTGTGGCAGCCGTTGCAGATCGTGATGTCTATGACGAGTACTTTTCCCATCACAGCTCTCCCGCGAGGCACGATTCCATGTTGGGGCCGGCGCAGGGGTGGAAGGGCTTCTCGAAGGCCTCCGGATACTTGCGCTTGAGGCCTTCCATGTCGGTCTTCTCGACCTCGACGAGGAAGCCGCTCACCGCGTGCCCGACCGCGTTCTTCGAGGTCGTGTTGCGCGGCACGATGGTGTTGATGGCGCCGCCGCGGTCGATCTCTCCGGGGACGATCGGGTCCCACTTGGAGCCGTGGTCGATGTAGGCCACGCCGGGCATCACCCGTTCGGTGACGTACGCCCCGGCGAGCACCGTCCCGCGGTCGTTGATGATGGAGCAGATGTCGCCGTGCCTGATGCCGCGCTTCGCTGCGTCCACGGGGTTGAGCCACAGCGGGTGGTACTGGTAGCCGTCCGGGCCCTTGACCTTGCAGGTGTCGATCTCACGCAGCCACGTGATGTCGTCGTGCTGCGAGTGCACGCTCCAGCGCGGGTGGTTGGAGCAGACGAGCAGCGGATACTTCTTGGAGCGCTCGGTGCCGATGGTCTCCTCGTGGCTGATGCCCTGGGCCACCCACTTGGGCACCGGTGGCCGCTCGAGGTCGTCGGGGAAATGCTCGAGCAGGCCGGTGGCCTCGAACTCGAGCTTGCCGGTCGGTGTGGTGAGCGGGTACTTCTCGGGGTCCATGTAGAAGTTGTAGAAGCCGGCCGGCACGTCCTCCCAGCCGTCGGCCGTGGGCACCACGAAGTACCCCTTCTCGTTGAGCTCCTCCCACGAGATGAGGTCCTCCACGCGGGAGGTGTCGTAGCCGTGCTTGATGAGCTCGGGGATGGACTTGCCGCCGGTGTACTCCTCCAGCAGCCCGAGGCGCTCGGCGATCATGCAGGCGATCTCGTAGTCGCTGAAGCTCTCGCCGAGCGGCTCCACGCACTTGTGCTCGGGGAACAGCAGGTTGTACTGGCCGCTGAAGATGTCGCCGGCGATGTCGTCCTCTTCGAGCTTGGTGTTCACGGGCAGGATGAGGTCGGCCAGCAGGCAGTCGTTCTCGAGCCACGGGTGCTGGGCGAACATGAACTCGATGTCGGGGTGCCGCATGGCGCGCACGTAGTCGTTGCCGGCGTTCCAGCAGGTGATCCACGAGGGCGAGTCGGTCCAGACCATGTGGATCTTGGAGCAGCCGTCGGCCGGGTACTTGTAGTGCACGAACTGGTTGGTGCGGTCGGCCGTCTCGGACTCGCAGCCCCACCAGTCGCACTCGCCCTCGAGGATGGCCTTGGGCACGTACGTCTTGGGGACGAACGACGGGTGGTTGGACTCGTCGGGGTGGCCGCCGGTGTAGGCGCTGCGCAGGTTGGGCACCCGCAGCGGCTTGGGCTGGGCGTACTGGTCGGGCTTGTCGAAGAGGCCCCACTCGATCATCTTGGCCTGGTTCACGCCCGGCTTGCCGAGGCCCTGCATGGCGAGGCAGATCGCTTGCAGGCGGGCCGGCTCGGTGGCGTAGGGGCCGCGGATGCCGGGGCCGCCGTTGCCGATGACCACGGTCGTGCGCTTGCTCGCCCACTCCTTGGCCAGCGCCTTGATCGTGCGGGCGGGGACGCCGGTGATCGGCGCCGCCCACTCCGGCGTCTTCTTGACGCCGTCCTCTTCACCCATCACGTAGGCCTCGTACTTCTCGACGCCCACGGCGTGCGTGGCGAGATAGGCTTTGTCGTAGGTGCCGTCCTTGAACCACTGATAGGTGATGGCCAGGTAGAGGGCGGCGTCGGTGTTGGGCAGCACCGGGATCCAGCGGTCGGCGTGCACGGCGGCGGCGTAGTTGAGGTCCGGGCAGACGTAGATCTGCTTGATGCCGAGCTCGCTCCACCAGTAGCTCAGGCGGCTGGGGAGCTGGCCCTGCCAACCCCAAGGGGTGGTCTCCTGGTCGCAGCCCCAGAAGAGGAGCAGCTCGGCGTTCTTCGAGATGTCCCAGAGCAGGTTACTCTGTTTCCCCTGGCCGACCGGCTCGCAGCCCCAGAAGTGCTTGTTGCCCCACCACCAACCCTCCCAGCTGTCGGGCTGGCGGATCTGCAGCGTGAAGCCGCCCCAGGAGCGCAGCAGCTTGCGGCCGGCGCCGTGGCAGGCCTGCACGACCTTGTTCTCGCCGTGCTGGTCGCATTGGTAGAGCAGCGCCGTGGGACCGTACTTGGCCTTGATGCGCTCCATCTCGCCGGTGATGAGGTCGAGCGCCTCCTTCCACGAGATGCGCTTGTACTTGCTCTCACCGCGGTTCTGCGGGTTGCGCTCGCCGTCAGGGTCGAAGTCGACGCGCAGCATCGGGTAGCGGATGCGAGCCGGCGAGTAGACGCGCTTCTTGTAGGCGATGCTGTACGGCGGGATGAGCGTCTTCATGCTCGGTTCGAACGTCGAGCCCCTGACCTCCATCTTCCAGGGGTTCATGTCCTCCCGCTTGTACTTCCAGTCGTAGTGCATCGGGCGGATGCGGATGATCTTGCCGTTCTTCACGTCCACCATGGATGCGTTGGACCCGTTCTCCGGAACGCCGCAGAAGCTGATGTCCCGGACCAGCGTCTTCTCGCCGCTGGCTCCGGTCTTGCTCATGTCCTCCGCCATATGCTCTGACCTCCGCTCCTCGCTCGCCTGGGAGTACCGCGGTGCACGCGATCGCGGCTGTACTGCGAAATGTCCACGATGCGGACCACGACGCCCGCATTACGGGCATGTTATCTCCGGGGTCGAACCTGTCAAGTGTACGGGGGGAGGCTTGGGGCCGCCAAGGCCGGCCGGCGGCGGGCGGCGACGCGGTGGCGCGCGGGGGGCGGCAGGCGAGCCTGCCGGGCGAGCGCAGGGACGAAGGCCGGCGGTGCGGCTCAGTAGTCCCGGAGCGAGTCCAGCCGCACCGCCAGGAAGCGCGCCAGGCCGGCGGCGTCGTCGAGGCCGAAGGCGTGCTTGTGGCGCAGAGGGGCGTCGGTGACGAGTGCCATGGCCTCGCCGGGGCCACACAGCGGCTCGGCGTGGCCGGCGCCGACGCGGAAGAGCTCCACCCGGTGGGGCGCGGTGCGCTTGTAGCCCTCCGCGAGCACGAGATCGAAGCCCGCGAAGTAGCGCCTGGCGATCTCGGCGAGGGGCATCTCGCCGTCCAGCCGGGTGATGAAGGCGAGGCGCTCCGGCGAGGCGATGGCGTAGGCGAGGGCGCCCGCCTGGCCGTGCCGCCACGAGTCCTTGCCCGGGTGGTCGATCTCGAAGCTGTGCGCGTCGTGCTTGATGGTGCCGACGCGCAGGCCGAGCCTCACCAGCTCCGGGATCACCTTCTCGATCAGCGTGGTCTTGCCGGAGTCGCTCTTGCCGACGATGGCGACCAGGGCCGGCGGCGCGCCGCCGCCGGCCGGCGCGTCCGCGCCGGCCGCTTCGCGGCGCGCTGCTTCGTACTCGTCCATGGTGTTGATGTTACGGAACAGGGCGTCGTCGGGAAACCGCACCTCGGTGACCCTGACCTCCGGCAGGATCTCCACGATGCGGTGGCGGTCCGCCGCGAGCAGCGCCGTCATCGGCGCCAGGCAGGCGGGTCCGTACACCGCGAAGAGCGGCTGGTGGTGCGGCCCCATCGCCGGCATCGCCGCGTCGTGGCCGGGGAAGGCGGCGAGCACCCGAGCCGCGGCGCCGCGGTCGGGGAAACCAAGGTCGGCGGCCATCGCGAAGAGCGGCCGCCGGTAGTGTGCCAATGCGGTGGCGATGCCCACCAGGGGCGACCTCCCCGGCCACGCGTCGTGCAGGACCTCCGTCTCGCCGGCATCTCCGAGGTCGAGGCCCTGGCCCTGGCCGAGCACGACCGCGACGGTGGGGAAGAGGCCGCGCAGGAAGGCGAGGTTACGCAGCAGCAGCGTGCGCCCCTCGAGGACGAGGAAGCGTTTGTCGACGCCGGCACGGCGGCTGCCGCCGCCGGCGAGGAGGACGCCGACGCCGACTTGATCGTCGAGGGACTGAGGCATCATGTGCTCCCCAGTGTACCCGGCGCCGCGCGTCGAGGCCGGCGCCCCCGTAGCGCTCCGGTCCCCCGGAGTGGCGGTCAGCCGGCGTCCGCCTCCAGCGGCTGCGGCCGTGGAGCCAGGCGTTGGGTGAGCAACGGCCAGCGCAGACCTCTGCGGCGCAGCGGCGTCCGCTTGAGCCCCAAATAAGCCAGCCAGCCGACCAGGAAGCCGACCGCCAGGTTGTTCACCGCCAGGGCCACGGTGGCGATCAGGAGGGCGCAGACGATGTCGTCGGCGCCGGTCAGGTCGGTCAAGAGGAGGCAGTGCTCGACGCCCACGTAGAGCAACATGCCGGCAAGTACGGCGCCCGGCACGAACAGCGGCGAGACGCCGAGAGCCGCGCCGGCGGCGAGAGAGGCGTAGAGCCCCGCCGCCGCGAGCGTGGCGCCCGCCGTCCGCGCCCCGAGGCGATAGTGCGCCGTGGCGCCGCCGGAGCCGTGGCACAGCGCCATGCCGCCCAGGAGACCGGTGCCGACGTTGACGAGCCCGAGGCTCAGGCAGAGGCGTGGCGGCGAGACGCGGCGCGCCGCCGCCCCGTAGTAGTGGTGCAGGACGTCGTCAGTAGCGAACACCGAGTTCCCGAGCGAGAGCGGGAGCTGGGGCAGCACGACGGCGAAGAAGGCGATCCAGGCGTCGTGCAGGCCTGGCAAGTGCGCGAGAGGGAGCTGGAACCCGGACGGTACGGGGCTGGGGCTCGTCGCCCCGGTGACTGCCAGGGCGATCCCCACGAGCGCCCCCGCGCCGAGCACGACCAGGCCGCTCGGAAGGCGGCTCCGCTCCCTGCCGGCGAGCAGGAAGACGACGATGGCGAGGGCCACGAGCACGCCGGCCGTCAGCGTGAGGCCGCCGATCGTCAGCCTCACGCGGAGGCCGGGGAAGGCGGTCGCGCCCCCCGCCATCAGCAGCGCGCTCTTGAGGAGCAGGATCCCGATGGCCAGCTGGATGCCGCGGACCACCGCAAGTGGGAACAGGCGGCCGAGGTGGCGGGCGAGCGGGGTGAGGGCGAACAGCAGGAAGAGCAGGCCGATCTCGAGGCTCGCGGCGGCGACGACGGACGCCGACAGGCCGAGGGCGATGACCGCGGCGGCCATCGCCTTCATCGGCTGGACCGGTACAGGCACGCGGAACGCCAGGGCTGCGACGGCGTAGACGAGAGCCACAGAGATGAAGACGGTGACGAGGCTGAGGCCGGCGGTCACGGCCACCCCGCACGCCAGCGGGACCATGATGCCGATGTCGGCGACGCCGCCGGCCAGCTCGTGACGGTCGCAGCGCAGCGGCAGAAGACCCGGGTGGGCAGGACGCCCCGTGGTGGCTCCGGCGTCGCGAAGGCCCGCAGCCGAACGCGCAGCGATGCGCATCCCATACTCCTTTCCAAACACGAGGAGGTCCGGGCGTTTCCACCGCGGGCCCACGGCAGCGCATTCCGCGCTGCCCCATGGTCTGTCCATGGTACGGCCCAGCGCCCGTAGCGATTGCCGTAGGGCGAAGGGCTTGGAGTCGGACAAGGCACAGGGTAGCACTGCTGTCAAACACCGCGCCAGTGGGCGCTCGCCCGGTCTCGGTGGCGGCCGGCGGCAGCGCTGCGCGCGTGGCGTCGGCTGCCACCCGGCCAGGTCGCCCGGCGGTCGGGGCTGCTACGTGGCCGGGCCCGTGAGGCCGAGGCGGCGCTCGAGGAAGCGAGCCAGGGGGCCACTTTCGTCGAGCCCGAAGCGGTGGTCATGGGAGAGGCCCGCGTCGGTCACGAGGGCGAGCGTCTCCTCGGGCCCGCAGAGCGGCTCGTCGTGGCCGGCGCCGCGGCGGAACACCTCGACCACCCGCGGCGCCTCGCGCCGGTAGCCCTCGCAGAGGACGACGTCGTAGCCGGCGAAGTAGCGCCGCACGATGTCGCTGAGCGCCGCCTCGGCGCGGAGCTCGGTGACGAAGGCCAGCTTGGCGGCGGAGGCCACCGCGTACGTCTCCGCCCCGGCTTGGGCGTGCCGCCACGAGTCCTTGCCCGGCACGTCGATCTCGAAGCGGGCGACGCTCTTGACGGTGGCCACGCGCAGCCCCGAGGCGGCGAGCTCGGGGATCAGCCGCTCGATGAGCGTCGTCTTGCCGCTGCCGGGGCGGCCGATGATGCCGAGCACGGCCGGCCGCTCCGCCCCGGCCGCCGGTGCGGCGGCGGCCGGCGGTCTGGACCCGGCCGCCGGCTCCG
>JBAZPK010000064.1:0-11464 GCA_041648235.1 Thermoleophilia bacterium | reverse complement strand
GGCGCTGCGGCCCGACCTCCCGGAGGAGCTCGTCGGGCTCATCGACGCCGCCTGCGCGGCGCGGCCGGCTGAGCGCCCCGAGGCGGCCGAGCTCAGCCTGGCGCTCGCCGAGGTGCTCAGGAGCGGGCGCCTGCGCGCCCAGCGGCTGGAGCGCGCTCAGCGCCTCGTGCGTCCTTTGGGCCGCGCCGGCGCCGTCGCCGAACGCGCCGCCGGGGCGGGCTTGGCGGCGGTCACCAGCGGGGCGGTGCTCGCGGCGCTTCCCGCGTACCCGCAGAGCTGGACGTTGCCGCTCGTGGCGCTCAGCACCGCCGTCTGGGCGGTAGTGCCGCAGGCCGGCCTCGCCTGGCTGCTCGGCGCCCTGGCCTTCCCGATGTTCAACGTCTCGGTCAGCGTCGGCTCCGCCTACCTGGCCTTCGCCGTGGTGCTCTTCCTCCTCACCCGGGCGCGGCCGATCATGGCCCTGTGGCCGGCCCTGGCGCTGGTGCTGGCACCGCTGCACCTGACGCTGCTGGCGCCGGCGGCGGCGGCCGTGCTGGGCCGCGTGCGCGGCCCGCTCGCGGCCGCCTGGGCCGCCGCCGGCACCCTGTTCTTCCTGCTCCTGACGCGCCCTCCGAGGGGGCCGTTCACTTTGTATCAGCCGCGCTGGCACCTTGCCGACGCCCTCGCCGCCGCCGGCGACCCGTTCGCGGTGGGGCTGCGGGCGTTCGAGCACGTGCTGGCCGCGCCGTCCCTGGTGCAGATCGGCCTGTGGGCCGGGTCGGCGGCGGCCCTGGGCTTCGCCGTCACCTGCCGCCGGCTCGAGCTGCGCCTGTGGATCTGGTCACTCCTTTTCGCGGCGGCGTTCGCGGTCTACGGTCTGGTACCCACGCGGGTGTGGGGCTACCCGGGCGCGCTCACGCCGTTGCTGCTGAATGTGGCCCTCGCGGCGGCCGTGATACTCTTGCCGCTGGTCCTGACGACCGGCGGCCTGCCGGAGGCAAGCACAGATGGGGATCTTCAGGAAAGCTGAGAAGAAGCTCGAGGGGCTGGTGGAAGGCGGCTTCGGCCGCGCCTTCAAGTCGAGCGTGCAGCCGGTCGAGCTCGCGCACAAGCTGGCCAAGGAGATGGGCGAGCACAAGACGGTCGGCGTCTCCAACGTGTACGTGCCCAACGAGTTCGACATCTACCTCGGCGGCGACGACCACGAGCACCTCTCGTCGTTCGCCGATTCGCTCAAGGCCGAGCTGTCCAGCTACGTCGCCGCCTTCGCCCGGCGCGAGGGCTGGACCCTCGTGGCGCCGCCGCAGATCGAGCTCCGCCGGGACGACGACCTGCGCCTGGGGGAGTTCGGCATCGCCACCCGTACCGTCACCCAGCCGGCCGCGGAGGCGGCCTCGGCGGCCTCGGCGCCGCCGGCAGGTGCGTCCGCGCCGCCGGCGGGGGCATACCTGCCGCCGGCCGCGGCGCTGGGGTTCCCGGCCGTGGCTCCGGCTCCCACGCCCGGCCCCCTGCTCGACCAGACGGTCCTCTACCAGGGGCCTCCGCCGGCCGCCGCGCCGGCAGCGGCGCGCGCCGCGGCGGGCGCCGTTCTGCGTGGCCCTCAAGGCCAGTGGGAGCTGCGCGAGTCCGTCACCGTGGTGGGGCGCAGCCGCCGCTGCGACATCGTGCTCGCCGACCCCAACGTCTCGCGCCAGCACGCCGAGGTGCGGCGGCAGGGCGACGACTACGTCGTGCACGACCTCGGCTCCACAAACGGCACGCGCGTGAACCGACGGGGCGTCAAGCAGGCGGTCTTGCGGCCTGGCGACCGCCTCGAGTTCGGCACCACGGAGCTGCGCTTCGAGAGGCTTCCGTGACGCGGGCCCGCAAGTGAACTCGGCGGCCGTGCGCGCGTCGCGCGTGCGGTGCGGGAGATGCTCATGATCGACATCGTGCTGCTCATTCTGAAGGTCGGCATCCTCATCCTGCTCTACCTGTTCATCTGGCAGGTGGTGAAGACGGCGGTCGTCAGCGTGCGCGGCGCCGCCGCCGCCCCGGCGCCGGACGTGGCGCTGCCCAGCGGCGCCCGCCCCGAGGCCGTCTTCACGCCCGAGGAGCGCGAGCTGCGCCGCGAAGAGCGCCAGAGTGAGCGCACCATGGCTGGCGACAAGCTCGACTTCACCCCGCACATCGATCCGCGGCTCGTCGTCGAAGCGAGCCCCTTGGTGCCCGCCGGCGTGATCTTCCCGCTCGAGGGCTGGATCACGGTGGGGCGCGCGCCCGAGAGCGATATCGTCCTCGATGAGGAGTTCGTGTCCGGCGCCCATGCCCGCCTGGTGCCGCGCGGCCAGTTCTACTACGTCGAGGACCTCGGCAGCACCAACGGCACCTACGTGAACGAACGGCCGGTCACCGAGGCGCAGCTGCGGCCGGACAGCCGGGTGCGCATCGGCGAGACGATCTTCCGCTACGAGGAGTGACCTGCCGGTGACTCTCGTCGCCCGTCACGCCGCGCGCAGCGACATCGGCCTGCATCGCAAGACCAACGAGGACGCCGTCCTGGCCGCCCCACCCCTCTTCGTGGTGTGCGACGGCATGGGTGGCGCCCGGGCCGGTGAGGTCGCCAGCCGGCTCGCCGTCGAGACGCTCGCTGCGGCCCTCGCCGGCGGCCGTACGCTGCTGGCGGCGGCCGAGGAGGCCAACGCCGCGGTGCACGCGCAGGCGGCCGCGGACCCCGAGCGGAGTGGCATGGGCACGACGCTCACGGCCTTGACGCTCGAGGGCGACACGGCGCATTTCGTCCACATCGGCGACAGCCGCGCCTACGTGCTGCGCGCCGGGGAGCTCGAGCAGATCAGCGAGGACCACTCGCTGGTGGGCCAGATGGTGCGCGACGGCCGCCTCACCGCCGAGGAGGCGGCTGTTCATCCGCACCGCAGCATCCTCAGCCGCGCCCTTGGGACCGAGCCGCAGGCGCGCTTCGACGAGTTCGCCGTCGACCTCCTGCCCGGCGACGTGTTGCTCCTGTGCAGCGACGGCCTGAGCGGCGTGGTGCCGGCGACGGCCATCGCCGGGGGGCTCGAGCACCAGATGCCGGAGGACGCCGCCGAGGAGCTCGTGGCCGCGGCTCGCGCGGCCGGGGCCCCCGACAACATCTCCGCCGTGGTGCTCCGCTTCGCGGCCGCCCCGGAAGAGGGCGACGGGGCAGAGGCGCCGGCCGCCGCGAGCCTGGGCGACGGCGCGCCGCCAGTGCCGGCCTCCGGTGGCCCGGATGCCGGCGTCGTGCCGGCCGGTGGCGTCGATCCCGGGCTCCCGGGTGACGGGGAGCGGCCCGCCGGTGATCTGCCGGGGGGCGGCTCGCCGGCCGCCGGCAGCGTCGAGGCGCCGGCCGGCGCCTCAGGTAGTGAGGTCGCCGGCGACGGCGCACCGCCCGTGCCGTCGCGGCGCCGCCTCGGATGCCTGGCGGCGGCCCTGGGTCTGCTCGCCGTCATCGCCGCCGCCGGCGCCCTGGCGTTCAGCACCGTGTTCTTCGTCGGCGTCGACGACGGCCGGCTGGCCATTTACAGCGGGCTGCCGGTCCAGGTCGGCCCGCTGCAGCTCCATGCCATCTGGCGCAAGAGCGCGCGGCCGTACGCGTCGCTGTCGGAGGCCGAGCGCCGCGTCGTCGACGCGCGCGGCCTGCACGGCGAGGACGGCGTCATGGCGCTCTCCAGCGCCCTGGGGATGTGGCCGTGAGCCGGCGCAACGTCGAGCTCCTCTTCCTCGTGATCGCCGGCGCCGTGAGCACCATGGCGTATGTCTCCGTCTACGCCGGCCGTTTCCGCGAGATCGATCGGGTGTCCATCATCTACGGCCTGATCTTCGTGGCGATCTTCTTCGCCCTGCATCTCCTGGTGCGCTTCGCGCTGCCGCAGGCCGACCCGTTCCTGCTGCCGCTCACGGCCCTCCTGGCGGCGGTCGGCCTCACCGAGATCTTCCGCATCCGCCCGGCGCTGGCGCTCACCCAGGGCCAGTGGCTCCTGGTCGGCGCCGCGCTGTTCGTGCTCACCGTGCTCGTCGTGCGCGACCACATGCGGCTCGACCGCTACCGCTACCTCATGGGCGCTCTCGGGCTCGCCCTCCTCGTGGTCACGATCGTGCTCGGCACGACCATCAACGGCGCCAAGCTGTGGATCCACGCCTTCGGCATGTCCATCCAGCCGTCGGAGTTCGCCAAGCTTGCCATCGTCGTCTTCCTGGCGGGCTACCTGGACGACAAGAAGGTGATGCTCTCGGTGCCCACGCGCCACGTGCTGGGGGTCCCGTTGCCGGCCGCCAAGTACTTCGGCCCGCTGCTCGTGATGTGGGTGCTGTCGCTGGCCATGCTGGTGTTCATGAAAGACTTCGGGATGGCGCTGCTCTACATGTCGATCTTCGTGGCGCTGATGTACATGGCCACGGCGCGGATCGCCTACGTGGTGGTCGGCGGCGGCCTCTTCGCCGCCGCCGCCGCGCTCGCCGTGGGCATCGTGCCGCACGTGCAGGATCGCTTCGACGTGTGGCTGGACCCGTGGCCGCGCGCCGCCAGCAGCGGCTATCAGCTCCTGCAGTCGCTGTTCACGATCGCCGACGGCGGCGTGCTCGGGGCCGGCTTCGGGCGCGGCTTCCTGCTGTACGCCAACCGGCAGCCGGTGGTGCCCGATCTGCAG
This sequence comes from Thermoleophilia bacterium, assembly GCA_041648235.1. Taxonomy (GTDB): domain Bacteria; phylum Actinomycetota; class Thermoleophilia; order UBA2241; family UBA2241; genus CAIXSE01. The sequence continues at coordinate 6,818 of JBAZPK010000064.1, read as the reverse complement.
ACCGACTTCATCTTCGCCGCGATCGCCAACGAGATGGGCCTGTTGGGGGCCGCCGGCATCGTCCTGCTCTACCTGCTGTTCATGTGGCGCGGCTTCCGCATCGCCGTCTTCGCCCCGGACGGCTTCTCCAAGCTTCTCGCCGCGGGGCTCGCCTTCGCGTTCGGGCTGCAGACGTTCATCATCCTCGGCGGCGTCACCCGGCTCATCCCGCTCACCGGCATCACCCTGCCGTTCGTGAGCTACGGCGGCAGCTCCATCACCGCGAACCTGATGCTCGTTGCCCTGCTCCTCATGGTCTCGCATCGTACCAACGTGGTGCTCGGCGGCAGCGATCTCGAGCGCCGCCGGCTGGCGGAACGCGGCTAGGGGGCGGCGTGAACCGGGCCATCTCGCGCATCTTCGTCGTCGGCGCCATCCTCTTCGTGGCGCTGATCGCCAACCTCACCTGGATCATGGTGGTGCGGGCCGCCTGGTTCGAGGACCGCCCCGAGAACAAGCGCGGCATCGCCAAGGAGCTCAAGATCAAGCGCGGCGAGCTCCTCGGCTTCGACGGCTCGACGATCGCCGGCGCGGTACGCCGCTCCGGCTACTACTACCGCGACTACCCGCAGGGCACGCTGGCCCCGCAGCTCCTCGGCTACGACAGCGTGCGCTACGGGCGCAGCGGCATCGAGCAGCAGCTCAACGACGTGCTCACCGGCAAGTCCACCGACCTCGGCGTGCAGTCCTGGGTGGACCGCATCCTGGGCCGCAGGCCCAAGGGGGCCGATGTGCGGCTCACGCTGGTCCCTGCGGTGCAGAAGGTGGCCCAGAAGGCGCTCGCCGGCCAGAAGGGCGCCGTGGTGGTGCTCGACCCCCGGACGGGGGCGTTGATCGCCTCGGCCTCGGCGCCCACCTACGAGCCCGCGGCCCTGGAGCGGAGGTGGGCGCGCCTGAGCACCGACCGCGAGGCGCCGCTACTCGACCGGCCGACCCAGGGCCTGTACCCTCCCGGCTCGGCCTTCAAGGTCGTCACCGCCGCCGCGGCTCTGGACTCCGGCAAGGTCACGCCGAGCACCGAGTTCGTCGACACCGGCACCTACGTCGTCTTCGGCGGCAAGGTCACCAACTACGGCGGCGCCGTCTTCGGCCCCAACGATTTCACGACCGCCCTTACCTACTCGATCAACACGACCTTCGCCAGGGTGGGTAACCTGCTTGCCCGTCGGCGCCTGATCGCGGCGATGCAGCGGTTCGGGTTCTACGAGGTACCGCCGCTGCCGTTGCCGAGCGGCGAGGTGGTGGCCAGCGGCCGCTACGGGAACAAGGGCCTGCTCGGCCCGGACGCCTTCATGGACCCCCTGGCCGTGGCCTGGGCCGCCTGCGGCCAGGAGCAGGTCCTGGCGACGCCGCTTCAGATGGCTTTGGCGGCGGCGGCCGTGGCCAACGGCGGCCGGGTGATGAAGCCCTACTACACGCAGGAGATCGTCTCGGCCGCCGGCGACGTGGTGCTGCGGGCAGCGCCCGAGCAGTGGCTGGTGGCGATGAAGCCGGCCACGGCGTCCACGCTCAGCACGATGATGCAGCGGGTGGTCAACGCCGGCACGGGTACGGCCGCCGCGCTGGAGGGCATCCAGGTGGCCGGCAAGTCCGGCACCGCCGAGCGCGGCGACGGCACCAACCTGGCCTGGTTCATCGCCTTCGCGCCGGCCGACGATCCCCGTGTGGCGTTGGCGATCGTCATCGAGGACACGCAGTCGACCGGTGGCGAGCTCGCGGCTCCGCTGGCCGGCGCGGTGCTCAAGGCCGCCCTTGCGCAACCCGCCCTGCCCTGAAGGGCAGGGACCCTGCGCCCGAAGTCGTACCTGTCTGAGAATGAACGAACGAAGCTGAGGTGAGCGACGTGTTCCAGCCAGACCAGCTGGTGAGCGGCAGATACCGCGTGCTGCGCAAGATCGGCGGCGGCGGCATGGCCGACGTCTACCTCTGCGAGGACCTCACCCTCGGGCGTCGCGTGGCGCTCAAGGTGCTGCTGCAGCGCTTCCGCGACGACCCCACGTTCGTCGAGCGTTTCCGGCGCGAGGCCAAGGCTGCCGCCGGGCTCAACCAGGCCAACGTGGTGAGCATCTTCGACTGGGGCGAGCTCGACGGCGCGTATTACATCGTCATGGAGTATGTGGAGGGCGAGACGGTCAAAGAGCTCGTGCGCCGCCAGGGCCGCCTCAGCGGCAACGAGGCGGTGCGCATCGCGTTGCAGCTCCTCGCGGGCCTCGACTACGCGCATCGTGGCGGCGTCGTGCACCGGGACATCAAGCCGCAGAACGTGATGCGCGACCGGGAAGGCAACGTCAAGGTGATGGACTTCGGCATCGCCCGCGCCGGCGATTCGGGCATGACCGAGGCAGGGTCGATCCTCGGGACCGCTCAGTACCTGGCGCCGGAGCAGGCCAAGGGCCTGCCCGTCGACGAGCGCTCGGACCTGTACTCGGTGGGCGTCGTCCTCTACGAGATGCTCACCGGCGCCGTGCCGTTCCGTGGCGACAGCGCCGTGACCGTGGCCCTCAAGCACGTGAACGAGCTGGCACCGGAGCCGGCGCAGCTCGTGCCTGGGCTGCCCTACTCGCTCAACCAGATCGTGCTCAAGGCCATGGCCAAGGACCCCGCCGACCGGTACCAGAGCGCGGCTCAGTTCGCCCGCGACCTGCGTTCGGCGCAGGTCGGCGGTCCCGTGGCGGCGGCCACCTTCGACGCCGGGGCCGAGGCGACGCGCTTGATGACGGCGGGCGGTGCCGGCGCGACCAGGGTACTGCCCGGCGGGCCGCTGGACGAGGCCGCGGGCGACCGCCGCCGGCGCTCCCGCTGGCCCGCAGTACTCGTGGTGCTCCTCCTCCTGCTGGTCATCGTCGCCGCGGCCTTCGGCGTCTGGCGGGTCGTCGCGGGCGGGCAGGTGGCCGTGCCCTCAGTGGTCGGCAAGACCGAGGCGGCGGCGGTGCGGGCCCTCGAGGACGAGGGGTTCAAGGTCAACGTCGAGCGCGAGTTCTCGGCCGCCACTGCCGAAGGCCTGGTCAGCCGCCAGGCGCCGGTCGGCGGCACCAGGCTGCGCAAGGGCGAGACCGTGGACCTGTGGGTGAGCGAGGGCCCCGAGACGGTGAAGCTCGCCGATTTCGAAGGCTGGACGGCGGCGGAGGTGCGCCAGTGGCTCGCCGACAACGGCGTCAGCGGCGTCGAGCGCACGGGCAAGTCGGATGCCGTGGACACCGGCAAGGTGTTCAAGCAGGAGCCTGCGGCGGGCACCGCGCTCGAACCCGGCGAGGCGGTCACGTACTGGGTGAGCAGCGGCAAGAAGCAGGCTACCGTGCCCGAGCTCGGCGGCATGACGCAGGCCGACGCCGAGCTGGCGTTGGCCGACGCCGGGCTGCTGCTCGGCGCCACGACCCCGGAGCCGAGCGAGACCGTGCCCAGCGGCGCCGTCATCCGCCAGGACCCGATCGCCGGTACCAAGGTCGCCAAGGGGACCGCGGTCGCGGTGGTGATCTCGAGCGGCACCCCGACACCGTCGCCGAGCCCTTCGGAGGCAACGACGCTCGTCCCCAACGTCTACGGCATGGACGCCTCGTCGGCGGCCGGCCAGCTCGAGGCGGCCGGACTGCAGGTGCTGCTCAAGGAGAAGGGCGGTACCGGCCAGCCGCCGGGGACCGTCGTCAAGGTCAAGCCTGACTCCGGCGCGACCGTCCCCCTGGGCAGTACGGTGACGCTGACCGTCGCCGCCTGAAGCGGAGACGGGCGCTGACGCACGCGGGGCGGGGGCCGATCGGCCCCCGCCCCGCGTGGCGTTGGTGGACGGGCGCGCCCGAGGCGCGCCGCCTGCCTCAGACCCAGCCCTTCGCCCGGAAGTACGGGAAGATGAAGTAGACGACGAAGGCGGCCGCCGAGATCCACAGGAGCCAGTTCACCATGCGGGCCTTGCCCTGCACGACGCGGATCAGCACGTACGAGATGAAGCCGGCGCCGATGCCGTTGGTGATGCTGTAGGTGAGCGGCATGATGGTCATGACCAGCACGGCCGGCAGGCCGAAGGCCAGGTCGCCGAAGTCGATCGCGGAGCTGGCCCTGGCGCCCTCTTCGTGCTCGGCCTTCGCCTCGCCTTTGGTGAGGGTGGCCATCATGAGGTAGCCGACGACGATCAGCGCCGGGGCGGTGGCCTGGGCCGGGACGACGCCGGCGATCGGCGAGAAGAACATCGCCAGGAGGAACAGGACGCCGGTGACGATGCCGACCCAGCCGGTGCGGCCGCCGGCGGCGACGCCGGCCCCCGACTCGATGTAGGTGGTGGCCGACGAGGAGCTGCAGGCGCCGCCGGCGATGGCCGCCAGGGAGTCGACCAGCAGCGGCCGGTTGACCTGCGGCAGGTCGCCCTTCTTGTCCAGGTAGCCGGCCTCGCCGCCCACGCCGACGAGGGTGCCCATGGTGTCGAAGAAGTCGCTCAGCATGAGGCTGAACACCCAGAGGACCATCGCGGCGACGCCCAGCGTCTGGTAGGCGTTGAAGTCGAAGGCGCCGATCAGGCTGAAGTCCGGGGCGGCCACTACGTCACCCGGCATCACGGCGACGCCCGGCAGGAAGCCGACGTCCTTGCCGAAGGCGTAGTTGAGGACGATCGCGAAGATGGTCGAGAAGACGATGCCGAGGAGGATCGCGGCGCGCCAGCGCAGGGCGAGCATGACGATGGTGAGCGCGAGCCCGAAGACGGTGACGGCGAGCGGCACCATGGGGATGCTACCGAGCTCGACGAGCGCCAGCGGGGTGCCGCCGCCGGCCTTGATGAGGCCACCGTCGACGAGGCCGATGAAGAGGATGAAGAAGCCGATGCCGACGACGATCGCCTGCTTGAGCTCGAGCGGGATGGACTTGAAGATCGCCTCGCGGAAACCGGTGAGGACGAGGATGGTGATGGCGATGCCCTCGAGGAGGATGATCCCCATGGCGCTCTCGAACGAGAGCCCTTGGCCGAGGACGAGGCTGAAGGCGACCACGGCGTTGAGGCCCATGCCGGGGGCGATCGCGTAGGCGCGATTGGTGACCAGGCCCATGAGGATGGTCATGACGCCGGCGACGAGGCACGTCGAGGTGAGCACCGCGGCGAAGGGCAGGCCGTCGCCGCCGAGCCCCAGGATGCTCGGGTTCACGAAGATGATGTAGGCCATGACGATGAAGGTCGTGAGCCCGGCGAGCGTGTCGCGCTTGATCGACGTATCCCACTGCTTGAACTTGAAGAAGCGCTCGAGGGCGTTGCCCGAACCGCTTTCAACTGCTTCCATTGAGACTTGGTCCTCCTTCGGGGCGGTGGGGTGTGGGGCCGGCTGAGTCTATCGCACGGGGCGCGTGGGACGATGCACGCATGATCGCGTTTCACTCATTGACTGGCGTCGGCGCGCGCGGGTATCCTCGCTACTCCCCTGCCCGGCCGTGGCGGGCGAAAGGAAGTGACCCCCCGTGGACGACGAATCTGGCTCCCTGGCTCTCTCCGAGCTCCACGACATGACGGTCGTCGACAGCGCCGGCGCCCAGGTCGGCGACCTGCTCGACGTCGTGGCGCTGGCGACGTCCGAGGCCCCCGCGATCACGGGCTTCTTCGTCGAACGGGGTGACGACCAGCTCCGCGCCACCTGGGGCCAGGTGGCCGAGATCGACGTCGACGCCGAGAGGCTCCGGCTGTCGTGCCCGGCGTCGAGCCTCGAGCCGGCGTCGCTGCGCAGCGACGAGCTGGCCCTCGTGGACTCCGTCCTCGACAACCAGGTGCTCGACATGCGCCGCCGCGTCTTCGTCCGCGTCCAGGACGTGCTCCTCCACGATCGCGCGGGCGGCCTCGTGGTGGCCGGCGTCGATGCGAGCTCCGGAGCCCTCGCCCGGCGATTCGGGCTCGGCTTTCTCTCCCGGCGTCTGCCTCGGCGCAGCGGCGACTTCGTCCCTTGGGAGGACGTGAACCTCATCGCCCTGCGGCTTTCGCGGCTCAACTTCGTGGAAGCCTTCGCCGAGCTCGCCGAGCTGCACCCGGCCGACATCGCCGACGTCGTCGGCCAGGTGGGCCCGAGGGAGCGCGCGGCGGTGCTGGCCGCGCTCAACACGGGTCTGGCCGCCGACACCCTCCAGGAGATGGACGAGGAACTGCGCACGGCGGCTCTGCAGGAGATGCCGCTGGCCCGCGCCGCGGCCGTGCTCGAGCAGATCGAGACCGATGAGGCGGCCGACATCCTCGCCGGGCTCCCCGACGATCTCGCTCAGGAACTGCTGGCCAGGCTCCCGGACGACCGCGAGGTGGCGCTGCGCGGCCTCGCCAGCCACCCTGAGCACACCGCCGGGGCGCTCATGAGCGCCGAGTTCGTCGCCCTGCCACTCGGCTCCACGGCTGGAGAGGCGCTCGCCTGGATCCGCCGCGAGCGCCCCGACCCGCACGCGATGATCTACCTCTACCTCGTCGACGACGAACGGCACCTCGTCGGGATGGTGGGTCTCAGAGACCTCGTGCTCGCCGACCCGGCTCAGCCGGTGGCCGGCTTCATGGAGGACGACGTCGTGGCGGTCGGCGTCGACGCGGACGAAGAAGAGGTCGGCCGCACGATGACCAAGTACGACCTGCTGGCCATCCCGGTGGTGGACGAGCAGCGGCGGCCGCTGGGCATCGTCACGCTGGACGACGCTCTCGACGTGGTGCTTCCCGAGGACTGGAAGCAGCGCCTGCCGCGGCTCTTCCGGTAGTGCCAGCCGCGGCCGCTCCGTCGCACGCCGCCGGCGAGGCGGGCGCGCGGGGTGCGGCCCGGCGGCCGCGGCTCACACGGGCT
>JBAZPK010000063.1:0-11520 GCA_041648235.1 Thermoleophilia bacterium | reverse complement strand
TGCTCCGCCAGGAGCGCGAACAACGGGCCGGCGAAGGGGGCCTGCGGGCGCAGCTCCTCGGGCGCCAGGGAGCGACCGTCCGCCTCGGGGAAGAGCTCGGCGCCGACGCGCCGCAAGGCCGGGTCGTCGGCCGTCAGCACCAGCGAGACGGCGCCGGGCATGCGCTCAGCCGCCGGCGCCGGCCAGCTCGGCTTTGAACTCCTCGATGGCGGTCACCGGCGTGGGGTCCACACCGTACAGGACCGCCAGGTAGAAGGAGACGTAGTCCCCGAGCTGGACGAGCGAGAAGAGGCGCGCCAGGCGCGACGCCCCGCGCGCCGTCACCATCTCCACGGCGAGCCCATGGCGGCGCACCTCGGCGGCGGTGAGCTCGGCGCGGCGGCGCAGCCGCGGGTCCGCGGCGGCGTCCTCGAGGAAGACCGCCGTGGTGGCCGCCGACACGGGTGGCAGGCTCGACCAACCCATGAGCTCGTTGTGGTCGAGCTCCGGGAGCTCGTTCCAGAAGGCCGGCGCCTTGGCGTTCTCGTTGACCTGGCCCTTCCAGCGCCGGGCGGCCGGCACCGTGAGCCCCGCGCCGTACACCACGAGCAGGCGCCGGAACAGCGCCCGAGCCAGCCGCTTGGCCGGGTTGGCCTCGGCGCCGGCCTCCGGCGCACAGCCCTCGCCGGCCGCACGCAGAACCGCCGCGGCCTCGTCCACGTCGCCCTCGGCGGCGGCGCAGAGGCCGGCGGCCTCGAGCGCGGCCAGAAGCGGCATCGCCAGCGCTCCGACGGCGGCGCGCGGCTGGCCGCCGCCGGGCACCAACACCAGTGGCAGGCTGTGCTCACCGGCCAGGGCCGCGAGGCGGCCGCCGGAGGCCACGCAGACCGGCGTGGCGCCGCGCGTCAACGCGGCGGTGGCGCAGGCGAGGGTCTCCTCGGTGCCGCCGGAGTAGCTCACGGCGATCACGAGCGTCTCGGGGCCCGCCCAGGCCGGCAGCTCGTAGCCGCGCACCACGGCGGCGGGCACGGGCAGCTCGGGCAGGCAGGCGAGCACCAGGTCGGCGCCGATCGCCGAGCCGCCCATGCCGCAGATGACCACGCCGGCGGGCCGCTCCGCGGGCGCGGCTCCCTCCGCCAGCGCGGCCCTCAGGCTGCGGCGGGCGGCGGCGTAGCCGGCCGTGAGCTGCCGCGGCAGGCCGGCGATGGCGCCCAGCAGGTCGCTGCGGTCGACCGCGGCGACCTGCTCGGGCCCCAGATCGGCGGAGCGCTCGGCGCCGCGGCCCTCGCCCTCGAGAGCCTGCGTCTCCCCCACCTCAAGCCTCGCGGATCAGGCCGAGTACGAGGTCGCGCTTCTCCTCCATGAGCTCCCGCGCGTCGGCGCCGAGGTTGAGGCGCAGGAGCGGCTCGGTGTTGGAGGGCCGGACGTTGAAGTGCCAGCGCTCGTAGTCCACGGAGAGGCCGTCGAGCTTCGCGACCTCGCCGTCGCCGAACCGCGCTTCGAGGCGCGCCAGGGTGGCGCCGACGTCGGCCACCGTCGAGTTGATCTCGCCGCTCATGAAGTACTTCGTGCGCAGCGGCTCGAGCAGCTCGGCCAGGGTGGCCCGCTTCTGCGAGAGCAGCTCGAGGATAAGGAGCGCCGGGATGAAGCCCGAGTCGGCGTTGTGGTTGGCGGCGAAGTAGTAATGCCCCGAGACTTCGCCGCCGAACAGTACCTGTTCGCGGCGCATGCGCTGCTTGAAGAAGGCGTGCCCGACGCGGTTGATCAGGGGCACGCCGCCGTAGGCCCGGATCACGTCGGGCACGGCGCGGCTGGCGCGCAGGTCATAGAGGATCGCCGCGCCCGGATTCTTCGCCAGCAGGGCCTCGGCGAGCAGCGCCGTGACGAAGTCGCCAGGCACGAAGTCGCCGGCCGCGTCGATGAAGAAGCAGCGGTCGGCGTCGCCGTCCCAGGCGATCCCGAGGTCGGCCTTCTCGGCCACGACGCGGGCCCGGATCTCGCGGCTGTTCTCCTCGAGCAGCGGATTGGGCGCGTGGTTGGGGAAGGTCCCGTCCACCTCGAAGTACATCTCGACGCACTCGATCGGGGTGCCGGCGAAGACCCTGGGGGCGAGCTTGCCGGCGACGCCGTTGGCGGCGTCCATGACCACCTTGAAGGGCCGGAAGCCGGCCACGTCGACGAGCCCGTGAAGGTGCTCCACATAGGCGGGGTACAGGTCGACCTCCTCGCGCGCGGCGCCGGCGGCGCGCGGCGGCAGCTTCGCGAGCGCCTGGGCACGGTCCTTGAGCTCGGGGATGCCGGCGTCGCCGCTGAGCGGCAGGGCGCCGGCGCCGACGAGCTTCATGCCGTTGTACTGCGGCGGGTTGTGCGAAGCGGTGACCATGGCGCCGCCGTCGAGCCCGCGGTCGGCCACGCCGAAGTAGACCATCTCGGTGGGCACGAGGCCGAAGTCGACGGTGCCGGCGCCGCCGGCGGCGGCGCCGGCGGCGAAGGCCTCAAGCAGGCCTGCGGACGACGGCCGCGGGTCCATCCCCACGCCGAGCGTGCGCGCGCCCAGCTGCTGCGCGAGGGCGCAGCCGATGCGTTCGGCGGCGTCCTCGTCCAGCTCCTGAGGGCACAGCCCGCGTATGTCGTACGCCTTGAAGATCTGATCGGGGATCGTCATCAGGCCTCCCGGCCGCGCATCTGGTCCAGGCACTGGATGGAGTTGTCGGGGAGCGAGGTCTCGGGGTAGACCGCGATGCCGCCGGCCAGGCGGTTGCCGGCGCCGATCACGCAGCTCTCGCCGAGCACGGCGTTGTTGAGCTGCGTCCCGGCGCCGATGCGGCAGCGGCGGACGACGATGCTCGCCTCGATGTGGGCGTGGGCGCCGATCACGGCGCCCTCCTGCACCACCGACTCCAGCACGGAGGCGCCTTCGGCAACCACGGCGCCGGCGCCGAGCACGGCCAGGGGGCCCACGCGGGCGCCGGCCGCCACGCGCGCCCCGCCGGCGACGAAGCACGGCGGCACGACCCGGGCCAGCGGGTCCACCTCGGCCGTGGGCGCCACGTAGAGGTACTGCGCCCCGAGCGCCTCCCCGACGGAGGTCCGCACGGTGCTCTCGAGGATGTCGAAGTGGGCCTGCAGGTAGCTGTCGGGGGTGCCGATGTCACGCCAGTAGCCGTGGTCGACGTAGCCGTACAGCGAGCCCGCCTGGGCGAGGCGCGGGAAGACGCCGCGCTCGATCGAGAACAGGCGGCCGCGCGGGATCATCTCGAGCACCTCGTGCTCGAGGACGTAGACGCCGGCGTTGATCAGCGCCGTGCCCTCCCACTCCCCCGGCTTCTCGAGGAAGCTCTCAACGCTGCCGTCCTCGCGCAGCTCCACGAGCCCATACCGCCGAGGGTCGTCCACCGGCGTGAGGAAGATCGTCGCCATGCCGCGCTTGGATTCGTGCAGGCGCGCCAGCGCCGAGAGGTCGACGTCGCTGAGCACGTCGCCGTTGAACACGTAGAAGCTGCCCTCATCGAGGAGGCGCTCGCAATTGGCGATCGCCCCCGCCGTGCCCAGCGGCTCGTCCTCGACGGCGTAGTCCACCCGCAGGCCGTAGGCGGAGCCGTCACCGATCACGGCCTCGATCGCCGCCGCGAGGAAGCCCGTGGAGAAGACGGCGTGCTCGACCCCATGCCGGGCGAGGGCGTCCAGGATGTAGGCGACGAAGGGGCGCTCCACCACCGGCGCGACCGGCTTGGGGACGCGCGAGGTGACCGGCCGCAGCCGGGTGCCCTCGCCGCCGACGAGGATGACGGCCTGCTTGGGGGTGCCGCGCGCTGTGCCCATGCCGCCGCTCGCTGTCAGCCGAGGACGGGCATGGCGAACGGCTCGCCCAAGCCGACGCCTTCGTACTCAAGACCGGCGGCGGCCGCCACCGCCGGGTCGATGAAGTTGCGCCCGTCGATCAGCAGGGGCCGACGCATGACACCGCCGGCGGCGGCCCAGTCGAGCCGCGCGAACTCGGGCCACTCGGTGACCAGCACCGCCGCGTCGGCGCCCTCGAGCGCCTCGAGCGGGGCGTCGCAGATGGTGACGCCGGGGAACAGCGGGTGGGCGCCGGCCTCCAGCATGGGGTCGTAGGCGCGGACCTCCACGCCCTCGCTGTGGAGGCGGCCGGCGAGCACGATGGAGGCCGCCTCGCGAAGGTCGTCGGTCTGCGGCTTGAACGTGAGCCCGAGCAGGGCCACGGTCTTGCCACGCAGACCGCCCAGATGGGCCTTGAGCTTGCCCACGACGCGGCGCTTCTGCAGCGCGTTGACCTCGATGACCGCGTTGAGCAGCTGGAAGTGATAGCCCGTGTTGCCCGCCAGCTGCTTGAGCGCCTGGACGTCCTTGGGGAAGCAGGAGCCGCCGTAGCCGATGCCGGCCTGCAGGAAGTGCGGCCCGATGCGATGGTCGAGCCCCATCCCGCGGGCCACGACGCGCACGTCGGCGCCCACCTGCTCGCACACGTTGGCGATCTCGTTGATGAACGAGATCTTGGTGGCGAGAAAGGCGTTGGAGGCGTACTTGATCATCTCGGCCGTGGGGACGCTGGTGCGCACCACGTCGGTGTCGATGCCGCGGTAGAGGGCCGCGACGGCGTCGCCGTCTTCGTCGCGGAAGGCCCCGACGACGATGCGGTCGGGTTCGAGGAAATCCTGGATCGCGGCGCCTTCGCGCAGGAACTCGGGGTTGGAGGCGTAGGTGATGCCCGCGGCGCCCAGCGCCTCGAGGTCGGCGACGACCTTCTCGCCGGTGCCGACCGGGACGGTGCTCTTCATGACCATGAGCCGCTCGCCGCCGCGCCGCGCGATCTCGCGCGTGGCGTGCTGCACGCGCGAGAGGTCGGCGTCGCCCGAGGGCGAGGGCGGCGTGTCCACGGCGATGAACAGGATCCGGCAGCGCTCGAGCAGCTCGTCGTAGGAGGTCGTGAACGAAAGCCGCGACGCGTTGTCGTCGACGAGCTTGTCGAGGCCCGGCTCGTAGATCGGCACGTCGCCGCGCTCGAGCCGCGCGATCTTGGCGGCGTCGACGTCCATGCACACGACGCGGTGGCCGAGATGCGCGAAGCACACCGCCGAGACGAGCCCTACGTACCCAGTGCCGACGACGCCGATCGGGGCGGCAGCATCCATGCTGAAGAGAACCTCCGCGTTGCTTCAGGGAGCGCCTGAGTGGCGGGCTGAGTCTACCATAGGGCCCCGGAGGGCCGGGGGCACCGGCGGCCGGCCGAAGGCCCTCCCGCGCTCAACCGCCGAGCAGCCGTGCGAGCTCGTCGCGGCTCTGGCGGTCGAGCGGATTGAGGGCGAGAGCGCGCCGCAGAGCCGTGACCGCCGCCGCCTTCCGGCCGAACACACGCCCCTGGAGCACGCCGATCTGGTAGTACACCTCGTAGTTGTCGGGCTGCAGGGCAGCCGCCGTGCCCAGCGTGGCGAGGGCCTCGCGGTGGCGGCCCTCCTGCTGCAGCACGAGCGACTCCACGATCAGCGGGTCGACGGCCAGGGGGTCGAAGCGGGCGGCGCCGCGGGCGCTGTTCAGGGCCCGCGCCGTATCGCCGTCTCCGGAGGCCGCAAGTGCGTCGCTCGTGGCGCGGAGCTCGAGATACGGCGGCAGCCAGCTGAGCGCGAGCCCCAGCAGGGCGGTGCTGGCGAGCGCGCGCCCGGGCAGTGAGGCGCGCCGGCGAGGAGCCGGCACGGGCGGCGCCGCGGCGGCATCTCCGGCCGGATCAGGCGGTGGGCCACCTGCGTCACTCACCGCCGACTCGCCCCGCGGGCCCACGGCGGCGAGCGCCGCGGCGCGGCGGTCGGCAGCGCCCGTCGCGAGGTACGACGAGCAGGCCCCGGCGAAGAGGAAGAAGAGCGTCCCGATGGCGGCCATGTCCCAGGTCCAGTCCCAGGTGAGGTGGACGAGGAAGGCCGCCATCCCCGCCTGGAGCGCGACCAGCAGCGGGCGCATGGGGTCGCGCCGCCGGCTGAAGGGGTTGCCCACCGCCGCCGCGGCCAGGAGTGCGAGGGCCGCGACGAACAGCACCAACCCCGCGACGCCCAGCTCGCTGAGCACGTTGAGCCATTGGCTGTGCGCGTGCTTGACCACCCCGCCACTCTCGCGGAAACGGTAGTGGGTGAGCGGGAAGGTGCCGGCGCCGGTGCCGTGCAGGCGCTCGACGCGGGACTGCTGCAGCGCCTCCCTCCACAAGGGCGGCCGGCCGGTGTTGAGGTTGATCAGCCGGGCGGCGGCATCGCCGGCCGAGCCGGGGTCGCCGTCGGTGAGCAGCACGTGGACCCTGTCGCCGACCCACCCCAGGCCGCCACGCGGCGCCAGGTACCACCACGAGGCGCCGGCGACGCCGACGACCAGCGTGGCCAGCAGGGCCGCACCGGCGGCCACGCGCAGCCGGCGTGGCCAGGGGACGGCCCGCTGCCCCAGGGTGAGGAGAGCCTGGGCGCCGGCCGTGACGAGCAGCGCGACCAGCGCCCAGCGCAGGAGCGTGTGGCCCTGGGCGGCGCGCAGCGCGTCATCCGTGCTCGTGGCGAACAGCGTCTCGAGGCTCCGCAGCCGCCACAGCACGGCAGCCACCGGCACGGCGATCGCCGCGAGGCTGAACAGGCTCGCCAGCCTCGTGTTCGTGAGTCCGAAGTAGATCGGCAGGGCCACGGCCAGCACCAGCCAGCCGCCGCGCGAGAAGGTGAAGAAGAAGGTGAAGCACAGCGGCACGGCGCCGGCCGCGGCGAGCACGCGCCAGACCGGGCGCGCCTGGCGGTCGCCGGCGAGAGCCAGGGCGACGGCGAGCCCCAGCACCATCATCAGCGCCAGGACGTTCCAGTAGCCCACCGGGCTATCGAGCCGCGCGTAGGTGTGGGCGTGCGTGACGACGTCCGGAGCCGCCTTACCGAGAAATGCGTATACGCCGGTGGCGACGCACACGGCGAGGGCCCCGAGGCCGGCGACGCGCAGCTGGAGGCCGCGCACCGGGGTGAGCCCGAGCACGGCCACCAGGGCGAGGTAGAAGGCGGCGAGGTTGAAGGCGACCCAGCTCAGGTCGGGGCCGTAGGACCAGGCCACCGAGAGCCCTGACCAGGCCACGAAGAGCCCAAATGAGGCTATCGACACTCGAAACAGGGCACCGCCCGAGGTCCGGCCCGCGAACCACACCCAGACCGCCGCCGCGGCCAGGAAACCGACGGCGAGCGGCGAACTGCGAGCCAGGATGTACCCACCGGACAGGAACGAGAACGCGCCGCCGCAGGCCACGGCGAGAGCGAAGGGAACCGTGTCGCGGAAGCTCCCTGCGGCCAGCCGATCGCCTGCCTGGGTGTTTACTCCGACCTGCATCGTCGGCATTATAGTGTCACACCATCTGGCGATGGTGGCCACGCCACCCTGGGCGGACGCGGGTATGGCCGTCGAGGGGGGTGAAGGGGTAGCATTACGGTAAGAGGGGCGACAGAGACGCCCCGGGTCCCGGCACCAAAGCCGGCCAAGGCTTGAGGGGGGGTGAAGACATGAAGGTCAAGCTTCTGATTGCCATCGCACTCGCGGTCCTGCTCGTGCTCGTGTTCGCGGTGGCCGCAATGGCGGCCGTCTCGCAGGCCACCATCGACGCGATCATCGAGGACGCCGCCGACGGTACCATCGACGGTACCTGGTCCGCGGCCGAGATCAACGCCGCACTCGCGTACATCGAGGACAACCCGCTTTACGAGCAGTACTCGGATCGTAAGGGCGTCCTCGAGGATTACCTCGCCAGCCTGCAGGCTCCGGGGGAGCAGGGCGGCGAGCTCGCCTTCACCGGCGGTGAGGTGTTCCTGATCCTCGGCGCCGGGGCGGGTCTCATCGGGAGTGGCGCGCTGCTGCGCCGCCGCCGGGCTTAGCCCAGTCCACACGACAACCAGTCACTGAGACGGGGCGGCTCTCCTCACGGGGGGCCGCCCCGTTCTACTGCCGCAGGTCCAGCGTGACCTCGGCCGGCGCCTCTTCGTCCACGACCACGGCGCTTCGCGGCAGGCCCAGGTCGCCGGCCAGGGCCAGGGCGGCGCGGCGCCGGCCCTCGTGGTAGTAGACCGCCCGCCCCAGCAGCCCCCCCTCCCAACCCCCCGCGTCCGCGGCGGCCGCCTGATAGCCCCAGAGGCGAAGCCGGGCGGCGGCGAGCTCCGCCGTCGCCGGCCCGACCACAGCCACGGCTGTGCGCCGCGCGGCGGCGAAGGACACGCCGAGGCGGGTGGACGCGAGCCCGGGCGCCAGCGCCCCCGGCCAGCAGGCGTGGACGAGCGTCTCGACGTTGGCCCGCGCGGCTTCCCGGGCACGCACCACGGTACCGAACTCGGGGGCCCCGGCAGTCACTGCCACCAGGCCCGAGAGCGGCGACACGGGCAGGCCCGACGCGGTCAGCGCGGCCTGACGGGCCGCGCCCCTGCTCTCGTCAGCCTCCGGCAGAGGCGCGCTGATCACGGCGGGCTGGCCGCGCTGCTGGAGCCGCACGGCCACCTCCTCGAAGGCCGCCGCCAGCTCGTCCGCCGGAGGCGCGGCAGAGCTCAGGGGCGGCGCCAGGAGCACCGCCAGCGGCCCCCACTCGTCCACGACGGCCATCACGCGGTCCGCCGACCCGGCGGCGTCCAGGATCGCGAGCGAACGCACCGCCACCGGGGCGCCGGCGGAGCGCCGCAGGCGCCGGCGCACCTCACCCACGTAGGCGCCGGCCGCCGGCCCGCCGCCCCGCGTGACGACGAGCACTCGCGCCGGCCGCGAGCGGTACGACACCGTCGGGCCCAGCGCCGGCGGCACCAGGCCCAGGCTGAGCGCTTCCCGCACGGGCTCCAGGGCCTCGCCGTCGACGCTCCACACCCGAGCCCCGCGGCACGTCTCCACCAGCGCCGCCGCCGCGCGGACCCGCACCTGCGAGGGCTGTAGCGCGCCGAGAGTCGCGGCCAGCGACGTCGCGCCTTGCAGGTCGAGGTCGCTGCGCACCACCCCGAAGCCGAGGATGTAGTTGGAGAACGCCACGACCTTGAGCTGCTCGTACTGCACGCGCGGCAACGCCTCGCGAAGCGCCGCGTACTGCTCCGGCCAGCGGCGTGCCGGGTCCGCGCGCACCGCCCAGGCCGCGGTGGCGCGCCGGTACACCTTGAGGCTGGTGCGGTCCTCGCCGACGGGGAACATCGTGGGCACGGCGGCGCGCAGCGCCTGGCGGTCGAGCGCGGCCCAGGCGTCCATCTCAACGCCAAGCGCCGCGCCGAGCGCGCCGGCGGCCGCCTCCGGCCCCGCGTCGTCGACCGTGCGCCGCAGGGACGTGAGCCCGCCGCCCGGCACGGTGCCCTGCGTGTCGGACTCCACGACGGTCGCGGTCAGCGACTTCCGGGTGTGGTCGACGTGCACCCAGACCACGCCCGTGCAGGCGCCGGTGTCGTCGGCGAGCACGAACAGCGCCACGTCGGCCGGCGGCGGGGAGACCAGCCCCACGGGTGGCGCCGGCCCCACGACGCGGAGCCAGGGGCCGGGGGTGGCGAGGAGGATGACGACCGCCAGCGCGATGAGGACGCCGATCACCAGGGCTGCCCACGGGTCGAGCCGCTGCAGCACGGCGCGCAGGGACTTCACTCCACGGGAGCGAACGACGTGGCAAGGCCCAGCAGCACGTCGCTCGAGATCTCGTCGTCCAGCGTGTTGAGCACCCAGTACAGGGTCCCGTTGCGCGACCAGGCGACCATATGCAGCCTGTCGCCTTCATAGAACAGCAGGTACTTGGTGCCCTTGACCGTCTTGGCCGCATCAGGGTCGGTGATGGCCGGCGGACGAGCCCAGTGCAGGGTCTGGATGCTCCAGTAGCCGCCGCTCGGGGTGCGGGCCACGGCGACGGCCGCCGCGCTCGTCCCGGTCGGCGTCTTGATGCGATAGGTGCGGAACTCGTCGTAGGAGAACCCCGGCGACCAGGCCGTGGGCATCTCCAGCGGCAACGGCGTCTTGGTGGCGGACTCCGCCCAGGCGGCTGCGTCGTAGCGCACGTCCTGCTCCAGCGTCTGCTGCGGCTCGACCGTCTTCTCCGGGAGGATGAGCGTGCCGCCGAAGGACGAGGTGACAAACACCGAGATGCCCCCGCTCCCCCCCGGGGCACGGTCGACGAGGACCACGTCGGACGGTGTGAACATGGCCGCCAGCTCCTCCGCCTGGGTGGCCAGGCCGGGGGGCGCGTACACCAGCGTCACCGTGCCCGGGAACTCGGGCGCGTCGGGGCCTACCGTCACGGCGTAGCCGAGCGCCGCGAGCTGGTCGGCCGCCGTGGCCGACTTCCCCGCGATGCCGCTGCCGTTGTAGACCCGGACACCGTACATCTTCTTGGTGATCCTGACGCCCGCCGACTTGACCGGAGCTCGCGTCGGGTGCGTGAACTCCTCCACCGCCGCGTCGATCTCGGCCTGCGTCGCCTCGACGTAGGAGACCCCGGCGATCATCGGCGTCGAGCCCTCCAGGTGCACGCTGGAGACCTTGGAGGTATCCACCTGGAAGATGAGCTCGACGAGCGGCTTGAGGCGCTTCAACGAGTCGATGTCGGACGTCGTCTCGGCGGTGATCGCCTTGATCAGGCGCAGGACCTTGGCCCAGTCCTTGCTCCAGCGCCCCGATTGGCGCTGCAGCTCTTTGAGGAAGAGCTGCTGCCGCTCCATGCGCGTGAAATCGCCGCGTTGATCGTGGCGGAAGCGCACCAGATCGAGGCTGTCGTGGCCGTCGAGGAGCTGATAGCCCGGCTTGATGTCGATCGACTTGTAGTCGCTGCTCTCCGGGTTGTAGTAGCGGTGGTCGACGGGGATGTAGACGCCCCCGAGGACGTTCACCGTGTGCCAGAAGCCGGCGAAGTCGATCTCGACGAAGTGGTTGATCTCGAGCCCGGTGAGCTCCATGAACGTGCGCACGGTGAGCGCCGGGCCGCCGTAGGAGTAGGCGGTGTTCATCTTGTCGTAGCCGCGGTCGGGGATCATCACGCGGAGGTCGCGCGGCACGGAGAGCATCGAGATGCTCCTCGTCGCCGGGTCGAGGCGGACCAGCATCTGCGTGTCCGAGCGCCCGGGGTCGCCCGGCAGGTCGGTGCGGTCGGAGCCGATGAGCAGGATGTTCATCGGCTCGCCCGGGAGCCGCGGCCGGAGCTGCTCCTGCGTCTTCGCGACCACCGCCTCCACCTCGGCGCTGCGGTGGCTCACCGTCGCCACGGTGCTGTTGGCCCACCCCAAGGCGAGGCCAGGGGCCGCCAGGGCGACCACGACCACGCCCACGGCGAGCAGCTTGAGGGCCAGGTGGCGGCCGAGAGCCACGTAGACCGCGACGGCGACGAGGACCGCGGCGGCGAGTGCCGGCGCGGCCACCAGCGCCCAGCCGGGGACCCTGCCCGAGAGCTTGGCCAGGTCGAGTGCCGCCAGCGAGTTGCCCAGCACGTCGCGCCCCGAAAGCAGCAGGTAGAGGGCAGCGGCGATGACGGCGGCGGCGGCGACCCCGAGCAGCAGCCAGGCGCGCAGGCCGGCCGACCCGCGCGGCGCG
>JBAZPK010000062.1:0-11585 GCA_041648235.1 Thermoleophilia bacterium | reverse complement strand
TCACGATGCTGTCCCATGAGGGTGCATTCCCACTGATCGTTGCCCTTCTCGACGAGCGGCACGAGCACCTTGCCGGTGAGGTCGCCGAGCAGCACGGCGACGTCGGCGCCGTAGATCGGCAGCGCGTTGAGGAACTTACGGTAGCAGACGTTGGAGCCGTGGATATCGGTCACGAAGAATAGCTTGATCATCTGCACTCTCCAGGGACGGTGAGGGGGGCGGGAGCGGCCGCTCCCGCCCCCCTCAAGCTACTGCTACTTCACTCAGGCGGCAACTCGCCGTAGGTCATCGAGACGTCGACGCCCACGGACTTGCTGCGCTGCTTCCAAAACAGGTACCAGAGGATGCCGGCGACCCAGGTGGCGAGGATCAGGACCAGCGTGCTGGTGGTGAAGCCCTCGAGGCGTTTTGCCGGGTCGGGCATGAAGAAGAAGTAGTAGGCCAGGATGCCGAGGTAGACGAGGTCGACAACGGCGCCGATGGTGACGACCGGGATACCGGCGATGCGCCACGTCTTGTACGGCGAGGAGTCCCAGATCCCCTTGGCCCTCTTCACGTAGGGGAACAGCAATGCCGCGATGGCGGTGACGCCGAAGACCGAGAAGATCTCCATGGCGGTGACCGCAAGCCCCTGCATCGTATCGTTCTGCCAGAAGATGTAGAGACCGATCCCGATCTCGCCGAGGATCAGGCAGAGGACGTGGTTCTTGACCGGGCTCGCGAAGCGCGGGTTGATGTCCGTGAACCACTTCGGGCCCATGCGGTCCATACCCCAGGCGAAGATGATCCGCGGGAACGCCAGGTAGCTCAGCGCCACCCACCACAGGTCGAAGGCCAGGAACGAGAGCACCGCGATGAGCAGCAGCAGCTTGCTCTGATTGACCATGGCGAGCAGGCCGAGGAAGTGCGTCGACCAGGGCACCGTGTAGGCGCCGCCGAGGTCGGTGCCGGCGTTGTCGACGTACTGTGTCGCCGAGAAGAAGTTGAACGGCACCATGTGGTAGAGCGCCGCGGCGGCCCAGATCATGAACGCGCCGGGGACGAGGATGGCGAACAGGTTGGAGAGGATGATGGTCTTGTCCGGGCGCTTGACCTCGCCGGCGATGAACGTGATGCAGTAGCTGTAGGCGAAGAGCCACGAGCCGGCGACCATCACCCCGAGGGTATCCGACCAGTTCCACGTGGACGGCATCGCCGCCCCGGCCTCGCCCTCGACGGCGGCCAGGAAGCCGTTGTAGTCGAGCGAGCCGTACTGGCTGGCGATGGCGTTCCACCCGGCCTGGAAGTCGGCCTGGTTGTAGAGGCTGATGCCGACCAGCAGCACGGCGCAGCCGCCGATGCCGAAGATCATGACGACCTTCTGGATGCGCGCGAACCACTTGATGCCGAACACCACGAAGAAGAAGGCGACGACGTTCGCGAGGGAGGCGATGACGAACGAGCCCCACGAGTAGGACAGGCCGAGGATCGCCTCCGTCTCCGGGTTGTAGGCCCAGGTCCAGTCCATGAACTGCGAGAGCATCACAAAACCGGGGTCGGCCAGCCACGGCGCCAGCACGTAGATCCACATGATCCACACGAAGGCGTTGCCGAACGATTCACCGATACCCACGATGGGGTGGATGATGCGGGAGTTGTAGATGTACTCGCCGCCGGAGCGCGGCATCGAGCCGCCGAGCACGCCCCAGACGATCGGGAAGCCGATACCGGCGAGGATCACCGAGACGATGGTCGCCCAGATGAGGTTGCCGCCCAGGTAGATGCCCACGCCGAGGCTCGTCATGACCCAGATCGACGGCGTGAGCCCCTGGTTCATGAAGCCGACGCCGAAGGCGTCCCACATGGAGAGGCCGCGGACGAGGCCGCTGGCCTTGCGGGCAAAGGCTAGTTCTTCAGCCATACTTCCCCCTTGTCTCAACGTCACGCTGACGAGGCCCCATGCCAGCGATGCCACGATCGATAGTGCGATGCATGCGGACGAACGACGCGTCAGCCGATGGCCCTCCCTTCCTCCGCGGCCTCCACGGGTACCTGCCACTGATACACATCCTTGAGCTTCCACGGCACCATGGCGAGCTTGGTGCGGGTGACCCCGGGGACCTTGCCGATGACTTCGTTGACGAAGCGCAGGAGCTCTTCGGTGTCGCGCGCGTAGATCTGAACGCTGAGGTCGCCCTCGCCGACGGAGCCGGCCACGTAGCTGACGGTGGGGATGTCGACGAGCTGGGCGGCGACGTCTTGCAGCTTGCCCGGGGCGACGTCGATGAGCACGTCGCCAATGACCGTGAAGCCCACGGCCTGCGGCATGACGATGGCGCTGACGCGGATGACGCCCGTGCGCAACAGCCGCTCGATGCGGTACCGGACCGCTCGCTCCGACACGTGGCCGATGCGCCGTGTGATCTCAGCCGATGACATGCGCCCGTCCTCCAGGAGGAGGGCGATGATGCTGCGATCGATAGCGTCGAGGCTGAACGGCAACTGGACCCCCCTGGTCGATGTCCACTCCGTCGGGCTATTTCGACACCCAGCGTCGGAAAATGTCAAGGGCGGTGAAGGTCTTGTAGGAATCGGCAAGAACGAAATTTCGTCTCTTGCCGATTCCTACATATGACTGAACGTCGGTCCTCCGGCCGCGGCCCTCCGCTGCGCCGGCGGCCGCGTGCCAAGCGAAGCGCGGGGCGGCGAGCCGTCAGCTCGCCGCCCCGCGCGAAAGGCACGGGATCGCTCAGCCGCTCACTCCGGCGGCAGCTCCCCGTAGGTCATGCCGACGTCGACCCCGACCTTCTTGCTGCGGCCGGCCCAGAAGAAGTACCAGAGCACGCCGATGACCCAGACCACCGCGTAGAGGATCCACGAATCGCGGTTCGAGTCGCGCATCTCCTCGGTGAAGATGAGGAAGTAGAAGAGGATGCCCAGGTAGACGAGGGAGACCACCGCGCCCCAGCTCACCAGCGGTATGCCGAGGAACTTCCAGGTCTTGTAGGGCGACGACTCCCAGATGCCTCTGGCGCGCTTCACGTAGGGGAAGATGAGCGCCGCGATCGTGGTGACCCCCCACACGGAGACGATCTCCATTCCGGTCACGGTGAGGCCCTGCATGTAGTCGCCGAGCCAGAAGGTGTAGAGCGCGATCGCGCCCTGGCAGAGGACCAGGCAGAGGATGTAGTTCTTCACCGGGCTCGCCCAGCGCGGATTGATGTCCGTGAACCACTTCGGCCCCATGCGGTCCATGCCCCAGGCGAAGATGATGCGCGGGAAGGCCAGGTAGCTGAGGGCGACGTACCAGAAACAGAACAGGATGTACGACCCCGACGCGGCCAGCGCCACGAACCAATTGGAGTGCGCCACATAGGCCAGGCTCATGTAGCTGGGCAGGAAGGGCAGGTTGTAGCCGTCGACGCCGCCGTTGTTGTCGATCCAGGCCGTGGCCGAGATGAACTCGAACGGCATGACGCGGTACATCGACAGCGCCGTCCAGATCATGATGACCGCCGGCACCAGGATGGCGAAGAAGTTGGCGCCGATCAGCGTGACATCGGGGCGCTTGACCTCACCGGCGACGAACACGCAGAAGTAGGCGTACGCGAAGAGCCAGGAACCGGCGACCATCACCCCCAGCGTGCCGTAGAAGGTGGAGCTCGTCGGCACCGCCTCGCCGATCGCGGCCGCCACGGCCGGGACGACGTCCGCGTACTTGAGCGAGTCGTGCCTGTCGGCCAGCACGTCCCAGTTGGCGGCGAACGACGACGTGCTGCTGAAGGTGATCGCCCCCGTGACCACCGCCGCGCCGCCCAGGGCGAAGATCATGATGACCTTCTGGATCTGGGAGAAGATCCTCATCCCGAACACGACCGTGAAGAACGCGAGCACGTTGGCGACCGTGGCGACCACGAAGACGCCCCAATCGTAGGACAGCCCGCCGAAGAAGGTCCCGGCGGCGCTGTCGTACAGCCACGTCCACCCCTGATACTCGGCGAAAATGACGAGGCCCGGGTCCGCCACCCACGGCGCCAGGATGTACACCCAGAAGATCATCACGAAGGCGTTGCCGAAGCTCTCGGCGATGGCCACGATCGGGTGGATGATGCGCGAGTTGTAGATGTACTCGCCGCCGGAGCGGGGCATGCTCCCCGAGAGGATGCCCCACACGAGCGGGAAGCCGAAGCCCACCATGACGAGCGAGATGACGCTCGCCCACAGGAGATTGCCGGTCAGATAGGTGCCGAGCCCCCAGGTGATCATCGTCCAGATGCTCGGCGTGATGCCTTGGTTCATCATCCCGACCGCGAACGCGTCGGTCATGGAGAGGCCCCGGACGAGACCGCTGGCCTTGCGCGCAAAAGCGAGATCCTCAGCCACATTCCCCCCTTCCAGATCCGGACGCCGCGCCATCCGCACCGGAGCCGCGGCCTTCCCGCCCTCAATGCAGCCGGTGTGCCATCCGCCCCCTCGTCGTCGCCTCAGCGATCTTAGTTACTCACCTAACTAAGACCGCACCGGGAATCACGATACATCAAGGGAAAGTGTCAGGGAAGGGCGAGGGCCGGGGCGGCGCCTCGAAACGGCGCCGCCCCGGCCCTCGCCCGGTCTCTCCTCTTTCGCCCCGCGACGGCTTCAGGCACCCGCCTGCGCCGCCACGGCGGCGGCGATCTGCTCGGGGCCGCTCGTGACCTTGACGGCGTCGAACTTGCAGGCCTGGCGGCACGAGTCACACCTGATGCAGAGCGACTGGTCGATCGCGTAAGGCTGCTTCTTCTCGCCGCTTATGCAACCGGTCGGGCACTTCTTGGCGCACAGGGTGCAGCCGGTGCAGGCCTCAGGGTCGATGGCGTAGGCGATGAGCGCGTCGCACGCGCCCGCCGGGCAGCGTTGCTCGTAGATGTGCGCCTCGTACTCGTCGCGGAAGTACCTGATGGTGGTGAGCACCGGGTTGGGCGCTGTCTGCCCGAGGCCGCACAGGCTCGTCTTCTTGATGCCCCTGGCCAGCGTGTCCAGCTTCTCGATGTCGCCGTCCTGCCCCTTGCCGGCCGTGATGCGTTCGAGGATCTCCAGCATGCGCTTGGTGCCCAGGCGGCAGGGGACGCATTTGCCGCAGCTCTCGTTCTGGGTGAATTGCAGGAAGTACCTGGCAAGGTCGACCATGCACGTGCTCTCGTCGGCGACGACCATGCCGCCGGAACCCATGATAGCGCCGGTCGCGGCGAGGCTCTCGTAGTCGACCGGAGTGTCGAGGAGGCTGGCCGGGACGCAGCCACCCGAGGGGCCGCCGAGCTGCACGGCCTTGAACTGCTTGCCGTCCTTGATGCCGCCGCCGACGTCGAAGATCACGTGGCGCAGCGTCGAGCCCATGGGGACCTCGGCAAGGCCGCCGTTGACGACCTTGCCGGCGAGGCTGAAGGCCTTGGTGCCCTTGCAGCGCTCGCTGCCGATGGCCGCGAAAGCGGCGGCACCGTTGGCGATGACCCAGGGCACGGTGGCGAACGTCTCGACGTTGTTGATGTTCGTGGGCTTGCCCCACAGCCCCGAGACGGCCGGGAACGGCGGCCGCGAGCGCGGCATGCCGCGCTTCCCCTCGATGCTGGCGATGAGCGCCGTCTCCTCGCCGCACACGAAGGCACCGGCGCCCTCCTTGATCCTGACCGCGAAGCTCCAGCCGGTGCCGAAGAGATCCTCGCCGAGGAAGCCACGCTCCTGGGCGGCGGCGATCGCCAGGCGCAGACGCTTGACCGCCAGCGGGTACTCGGCCCGCACGTAGATGTAGCCCTCATGGGCGCCGATCGCGAACGACGCGATGAGCATGCCTTCGAGCACGGCGTGCGGGTCGCCGTCCATGATCGAGGCGTCCATGAAGGCACCGGGGTCGCCCTCGTCACCGTTGCAGATGATGTACTTGACCTCGCCGGGGGACCTTCGTGCGAACTGCCACTTCGTGCCGGTGGGGAACCCGGCGCCGCCGCGGCCGCGCAGGCCGGAGGCGAGGATCTCCTCGACGATCGCCTCGGGCGTCATCGTCGTGAGCGCTGTGCGTGCGGCCTTGTAGCCGCCGCGCGCGAGGTACTCGTCGATGCTCTCGGGGTCGATGAGGCCGACGTCGCGCAGGGAGATACGCGTCTGCTGGCGATAGAACGGGATGTCATGCGCGCAGGCGATGCGCTCACCCGTGGAGGGATCGGTGTACAGGAGCTTGTCCACCGGTACGCCGCCCGCGAGGTGGCCGGTGACGACACCGGCGACGTCCTTCTCGCGAAGACGCGGGTAGTAGACATCGCCGTCCGACACGATCGCCGACGGGCCCTGCGAGCAGAGGCCGTGGCAGCCGCTGAGGCGGACCTCGACCGCGGCTGCCAGGCCGGCCGCCTCGACCTCACGAACGAAGGCGTCGCGGACCTTCATGGAGCCGGCGAACACGCAGGCGGTGCCGGCGCAGACCGAGACCCGGCGCCGCCCGCCCGCCGCCGGCGTGACCGTGACCTTGACGCCCTCCGCCGGCGCCGGCCCCGACGAGGGCCTCGCCTGCTCAGGCATGCTTCTCACCACCCTCGCCCACCGCCGCCCCGACCGGGGGCTGCAGCCCGAGCTCCTGGCGCAGGTCGCGCAGGGCCTTGCGCGTCCGGTCGGCGCTGAGGTTGCCGAACGTGTCGTCGTCGATGCGCATGACGGGGGCCTGCGAGCAGGCGCCCATGCAGGCGACCGAATCGAGGGTGAACTCCCTATCGGCGGTGGTGTCGCCGTCGCACACGCCGAGCTCCTGCTCGAGCGCCTCCGTGATCCGCGAGGCGCCGGCCACGTGGCAGGCCGTGCCGTGGCAGACACAGACCCGGTGGCGGCCGCTGGGTACGGTGCTGAACTGGGCATAGAAGGTGATGATGCCGTGCAGGCGCGAGGCCGGGAGCCCGCTGAGGCGAGCGATCTCGTCGATGACGGGCTCCGGCAGATAGCCGAACTCGCCTTGCGCCCGCTGCAGCAGCGCGATGAGATTGCCGTGCGGGTCGCTCTCGGCGACGAGCGTCGCGACCGCACAGACATCGAGGTCGCCGTTCCCGCGGGGATCGGCCGGAGCCGCATCGCTGCGCACTACTCTCCTGGGCATCGTATCAACTCCACATCGCGTTCCGCGTTCGCCGGGCGGCCGCGACGCGACCGCCCTCCTTCGCACCTGAGGCCAGAGACTCTATTGAACCATGCCGCGGCGGCCGGCGGTAGCCGCGGCGGCGCAGCCACGCCGCCGCGGCGGCCTCGGGGTCAGCTGACGCCGGTCTGCGCCTTGCAGGCGGCGAGGGCGTTCTTGAGGAGGATGACGTTGGTCACCGGGCCGACGCCGCCGGGCACCGGCGTCGCCTTGCCGGCGACCTCGACGACCGCCTCCCACTCGAGGCTCCCGACCTGCTTGCCGTCGTCGCCGCGCATCGTGGTGACATCGATCACCACGGCGCCGGGCTTGACCATGTCGCCCTTGATGAGGTTGCGCACCGGCGCCGCACTGATGAGGACGTCGGCCTGGCGGCAGGCGGCGGGCACGTCCTTGCTGAACACGTGCACGACGTGGACCGAGGCGTTGCGGTTGAGGCACAGCAGAGCCACCGGCTTGCCCACGATGTTCGAGTGGTTGACGATCGTGACGTCGAGACCCTGCAGCTCGATGCCCTCGCGGTCGAGGATCTCGATACAGGCCGAAGGCGTGGCCGGCGCGAACAGCTGGTCGCCGAGCAGCACGTGGCCGATGTTGGCCGGGTTCACACAGTCGAGGTCTTTGACCGGCGCGATGGCGTTGAACACCGCGTTCTGGTCGATGCCGCCGGCCATCGGCATGAGCGCCAGGATGCCGTGCACGCGCGGATCCTGGTTGAGCTTCTCGATAAGGGCGAGCACCTCGTCCTGGCCGGTGCCGGCCGGAAGCGCGTTGTTGAAGTACTCGAAGCCCACCGTGCCGGTGTTCTTCTCGATCTGGCCGCGGTAGAACTGAGCGCCGCCGTCGTCGCCCACGAGGATCGTGGCGACGCCGGGCTTGACGCCGCAGGTCGCGAGCTTGGCGACTTCGGACTTGATCTCTTCGCGGATCTGCTCGGCGATCGCCTTGCCGTCGATGATCTGAGCTGCCATGGCGTACCTTTCGCGTGTCGTCAGGGGGTGATCAGAGCTTGGAGAGGGTGATGCCGAGCACGTCGGCGCGCAGCGCCGCGGCCTCGGCCTCGATGGCGTCGATCTCGGCCGCGGCGGCCTCGACGTAGGCCGCGTCCTTGATCGAGCCCAGGTTGATCTTCACGTTGAGGGCCGCGCCGACCACGGCCGCCTCGCCGAGCACGGCGCCGATCCCGGCGTCGGTGACCGCCCCCGGGTTGCCGAGCTCGGCCGCGGTCCTCGAGAGACGGCAGACCCTCACCGCCAGGCGGCAGATCTCGAGCGGGACGTTGGCGGCGACGATGAGGCCGGCCTGGACGGCCGCGGTGCGCGCCGCCTGCTCCGCGTCCGTCTCCTTGGGCAGCTTGTAGGCCGCGATGACGCCGTTGTAGGCCACGGTGTCGTCCTGGAGGAGCGTCTCGAGACCGGCGCGCACGCCCTCCGCCTCGGCCACCAGGGCCTGGATCTCGTCCTCCACGGCGGCGAACTTCTCGCGCCCCCGCGTGAGGTTGCAGACCATGCTCACCAGCGCGGCTCCGAGGGCGCCGACGCAGGCCGAGACGCTGCCGCCGCCGGGGGCCGGCTTGCCGCTGGCGGCGTCGTCGAGGTAGGTCGTCAGGAGTTCAGTAGCGTAGATGGTGGGACCGTCGCTCACCGTGTACCTCCGATGGGGGAAGGGGATGCCTCGCGGCGCCACCCGGGGCCGCCCGTGGCGGCCGCGGAGGCGGCGCCGCGGGGCGGGCCGGCCGCAGCCGAGCCCGCCCCGCGCACCCACCGTTCTCGTCTGCTCAGAACAGGCCGATGATGCGGCCGGTCTGGACGTCGATATCGACGTCGACGGCCGCCGGCCGCTTGGCCAGGCCGGGCATGGTGCGCATCTCGCCGAGCAGCGGGTACAGGTACCCGGCACCGGTGGCGGGACGGATGTCGCGGATCGGCACCCGGAAACCGCGCGGCCGGCCCTTGAGCGCCGGGTCGTGGCTCAGCGACAGGTGCGTCTTGGCCATGCAGAGCGGCAGCTTGTCGAGGCCCTGCGCGGTGAACTGCTTGATCTTGGCCTCGGCCTCGGGCAGGTAATCCACGCCGTCGGCGCCGTAGATCTTGGTGGCGATGGTCTCGATCTTCTCCTTGATGGAGGCGTCGAGCGGATACAGGAACTTGAAGTCGCCGCCGCGGTCAGCGGCCGCCTTGACGATCTCGGCCGCTTCCTGCCCGCCGTCGCCGCCGAGGGCATGCACGTTGATCGGCACGGCGTCCTCGGCGCCGGCCGCCACGGCCGCCTTGCGCACGATCTCGACTTCGCTGTCGCGGTCGAAGGCGAACCGGTTGATGGTCACGACCACCGGGATGCCGAAGTACTTCATGTTCTCGACCTGCTTGGCGAGGTTCTCGCAGCCCTTCTCGAGGGCGGCGTTGTTCTCGGCCTTGAGCAGCTCGGGGTCGACGGGGAGCCCGCCGTGCATCTTGAGGGCGCGCATGGTGCAGGTGATGACCACGGCGCTCGGGGCAAAGCCGCCGTAGCGGCAGATGATGTCCATGAACTTCTCGGAGCCGAGGTCGGCGGCGAAGCCGCTCTCGGTGACGACATAGTCGCTGAGCTTCAGGGCGACCTTGTCGGCGATGATCGAGTTGTTGCCCTGGGCGATGTTGGCGAACGGGCCGGCGTGGATGAGAGCGGCGTTGCCCTCGAGGGTCTGCATAAGGTTGGGCTTGATGGCGTCCTTGAGGAGCACCGTCATGGCGCCGCCGGCGCCGATATCGTCGGCCGTCAGCGGATCGCCGTCTTTGGTGTAGCCGAAGGTGATGCGCCCGAGGCGCTCGCGAAGGTCCTTCAGGCTGGTGGCAAGGCCGAGGATCGCCATGACCTCGCTGGCCACGGTGATGTCGTAGCCGGTCTGGCGGGGCACGCCGTTGAGGCGGCCGCCCAGACCGTTGACGATCTCACGCATCGCGCGGTCGTTGAGGTCGACGCAGCGCCGCCACGAGATGCTGGGCGGGTCGATATTGAGCTCGTTGCCGTGCATGAGGTGGCTGTCGATCATGGCGGCGAGCAGGTTGTTGGCGACGCCGACGGCATGGATGTCACCGGTGAAGTGGAGGTTCAGGTCCTCCATGGGGATGAGCTGCGAGTAGCCGCCCCCGGCCGCCCCGCCTTTGATGCCGAACACCGGCCCAAGGGAGGGCTCACGCAGCGCCAGCATCGTGTCCATGCCGATGGCATTCATCGACTCCGTGAGTCCGATGGAAGTGACCGTCTTGCCCTCGCCCAGAGGCGTCGGCGTGATCGCGGTCACGTTGATGATCTTGCCGTCGGGCTTGTCCTTGAGACGTTCGAGCAGAGCCATGTAGTCGATCTTGGCCTTGTAGCGACCGTAGAGCTCCAGCTCGCTCTCCAGGATGCCCGCCTTCTCGGCGATAGCCTGGATGGGCTGCATGGTGGCGGCCTGGGCGATCTCGATGTCGCTCGGCACCGGGGACTTGCGTACGACCTTGTCAGACGAACTCAACGCGTCCTCCTTTGTGTCCACACTTCCACGCGTCTCGCAGGGTGAGGGAAGCCGTTCGGCCGGATGTGCAAAACGGCGGCTCCTTGTGACGGATTGTACATTTGCCGATTGCGGGGGGTCAATTGGCAGGCGGCGGGAGGCGGGGCCGGCTGCGGCGAGGCGCCGAGCGGCGCCGGCCCGCGACCAGGTCCGCCCCGCCGGCGAACCTCAAGTGGCGCTGAAGTTCGTGCGTGCGGCCGTCTGCACCGCCTCGTAGACCACTTTGGCGGGTCGACCGACGGCGGCGGCCACGCGGCGCACGTCCTCGTACTCCGGCGACACGGTGACCAGGCGCCCGGCGGCGTAGCCGAGCCGGACGCCGACCTCCTGACCCCCGATAGTGACCTTCTCGCGGCGCTCCTCGGCGTAGAGACGGCCGACGGGCGACGTGCGCACTCCGAAGCTGGAGGTCTCGGCGAACACGACCCCGGCCAGGCGTTCGCGGTCGGCGGCCGCGGCGAGCACGTGGAGGACTACGCCGGGGCGGCCCTTCTTCATGAGCGCGGGGCTCATCCACACGTCGATGGCGCCGGCCTCGCGGAGGGCCTCGGCGGCGTGCCCCAGCAGTTCGGCGCTCAAGTCGTCGATGTTGGTCTCGAGAAGCACGTGGTCGCCGGGGCCGTGGCCGGCCGGGAGGGGGTCGGGTGACTCCTCGGCGCCCTCCGCGTCGCGCACGGGCTCGACGAGCACCACGCGAAGCACGTTCGGCCGGCCGGGTACCTCGCGGCGGCCGGCCCCGCACCCCGTGAGCTCGATGCGTCCCGGAGGCAGGCCGGCGAACGAGCTCGCAAAGTGAGCGAGGAGAGCGGCGCCGGTCGGCGTGGTGAGCTCGCCCACCGGCGCCTCGTCGGCGCCCGCCGGGCCGCCGGCGGTCGGCAGGCCGGCGAGCAGCGAGAGCACGGCCGGCGCCGGGACGGA
>JBAZPK010000061.1:0-11783 GCA_041648235.1 Thermoleophilia bacterium | reverse complement strand
TTGACACGATCCGCACCGTCGAGCTCCCGACGAAGCTCATCCACGGCCCGGGGGCCGTCACCCGGCTCGGCCAGACGGTCGCCGAGCTCGGCCTCCGGCGCCCCCTCGTGGTCACCGACGCCGGGGTGGTCGCGGCCGGGCTCGCGGCCCGCGTGCTCGAGCAGCTCGCGGATGCGGCGCTCTTCGCCGAGGTGCGCCCCAACCCCGACATCGCCCTCATCGACCGGGGCGCCGAGCTCTACCGCGAGGAGGCCTGCGACGGCCTCGTGGCGATCGGCGGCGGCTCCTCCATGGACGCCGCCAAGGCGATCGGGGTCGTCGCCCGCCAGGGCGGCTCGATCGCCCGCTACGAGTGGGGCCAGGAGCCGATCGAGCACCGCATCCCAGGGCTCGTCACGGTGCCGACGACCGCCGGGACCGGCAGCGAGGTCACCCTCTGGGCGGTGGTCACCGACCCCGGGCGGCGCCTCAAGTTCAACGTCGGCGGCACGGCGCTCATCGCCGCCCGCGCGGCCCTCATCGACCCGGAGCTGATGCTCGGCCTGCCGCCGGCGCTCACCGCCGCCACCGGCATGGACGCCCTCTCGCACGCCGTCGAGTGCTACACCTGCGACTACCACCAGCCGTTCAACGACGCCGTCGCCCTCCAGGCCGTCGAGCTCGTCGGCGCTTGGCTCGAGGCCGCCGTCGCCGACGGCGGGCGCCTCGAGGCGCGCACGGGGATGGCCCACGCGGCGACCCTCGGGGGCCTCGCCTACGGCACCGAGAGCGCCGGCGCCGCGCACGCCATGAGCCAGTCGGCCGGGGGCGTCCACGACTGCTCCCACGGGGCCCTCACGGCGCGCCTCCTGGGGCCGGTCTGCGCCTTCAACGCCCCGGCGAGCCCGGAGCGCTACGCGCGCCTCGCCCCGGGCCTCGGGGTCGAGGTCGCGGGGCTCAGCCCGCTGGAGGCGGGGCTCGCCGGGGCCGAGGCGGTCGGCCGGCTCGCCGACCGCGTCGGGATCCCCAGCCTGGCCGCGCTCGGCTTCGCCGAAGAGGAGGTCCCGCTGCTGGCGCGAATCGCCTTCGCCGATCCGCAGACCGTGGGCAACCCGCGTGAGCTGAGCGTCGCGGACTACGAGGCGATCTACCGGGCGGCTTTCGCGCAGGGGGGCTGAGGGAGCGGGGGGCGGGCGCAGGCTGCCGGCACAGCTGGCTGCCACGCCGCTGAGCGCCGCGCCGCTGGGTACCGCGTCAGCCCGGCGCGTAGGCGCAGGCGTGGGCGGGCAGGCCGGGGACGGTGGCGTGCGCACGCAGTACCCTGCCCGCCAACGGCTGGGCCTCGCGTGCACTCTCGCTGTCCGGCGGGGCCGTGGTGATGAACAAGTCGCGCAGGTCGCGGCCACCCAGGGCACAGCAGGTGGGGCGGGCAACGGGTAGCTCGATGACGGTGTCGAGCTCTCCGCCCGGGCTGTAGCGGCGCACCTGCCAGCCATCCCAGAGCGCGATCCACAGGCAACCTTCGCGATCGACAGTAAGGCCGTCCGGAGCCCCTTCGCTCGAGGGGATCTCGATGAGTGGCGCGCGATTCGTGATCGTTCCGCGAGCCGGGTCGAAGTCGAACCCGTCGACGCGCCCCGTGGCCGTGTCGATGTAGTAGAGGCGGGTGCCCTGAGGGGACCAGCCGAGCCCGTTCGAGACGACCACGCCGTCGAGCACGCGGCGCACACGGCCGTCGGTCTCGAGGACGAACAGGGCGCCGATCGGCGATCGCTCGTCGAGCGCCATGGTGCCCGCCCAGAAGCGCCCTTGGGCGTCGCACTTGCCGTCGCACATCCGCGTCGCGACCTCGTCGGGCTCGGCGCGCGCCAGGTCGCGGACGCGGCCGCTCGAGGGGTCGAGAGCGCCGAATCCGTGGCCGAGGGCGAGGGCGAGGCGCCCGGAGGGCGTCGGTGCCAGCGCCGCGAGCGACGGCCCGGCCGGGAACGAGATGCTCACCCCGGTGGCCACGTCGCTGCGGTAGACGATTCCCAGCGCCCAATCGATCCACCAGAGGGCTTGCCCCGCCGCATCCCACACGGGGCACTCCCCGAGCTCGGCCCTCTGCTCGAAGGCCGGGACGGCCTCCCCTCTGACCTCCATGTGCCTCACCCCTTCCGTCGCCACTACCGCCCGGGCTTCCCCGCGGGTCAGACTACCTCACGTCGACCAGTGAGCGTACCGATCGCGAGAGCCGTGGAGGGATCTGTCGTGGGTCGATGCAGGCCGCGCCGGCAGCGCGATCCTGCCAGCGCGCCGAGAGGCAGTCGTGGCTGAGCTGGTGCCCGGGGGTGCCGGAACCGGCTCACACCATGCGGTTCGCCTGAGGCTGCTCAGGGAGCGCGTGACTCACGGCTATGCGCCTCTGGACCACGCCGGGTTGAGCGGGTTCGCGTTACCGCAGCGGCCCGCGGGCCGCGGGCGATGACGTGCAGTCTCCCCAATCGGACGCACGACGCCCGTCAGCGACCCTGGACCAGGATGGCTCTGAAGTCGTTGACGTTGGTACGCGTGGGCCCGACGACGAGCAGGTCACCGAGGGCCGCGAAGAAGCCGTAGGCGTCGTTCGCGCTGAGGGCTCCGGCAGGATCCAGGCCGGCCACAGCCGCCCGGACAAGTGTGTCCGGGGTGACGAAGGCGCCCGCGTTCTCCTCGGTGCCGTCGATGCCGTCAGTGTCGGCCGCCAGAGCACTCACGCCTGCTTCGCCGGCCAAGCCGACGGCAAGTCCGAGGAGGTACTCGGTGTTGCGCCCGCCACGTCCGCGGCTGGTGACCGTGACCGTTGTCTCGCCGCCCGACAGCAGGACGCAAGGCGCCCTCACGGGGCCGGTGCCCAAGGAGCAGGCACGCGCCAGCTGGGCGTGCGTCAGGCCCACAGCGCGCGCCTCGCCTTCGAGATCGTAGCCGATGACCAGCGGGTCGACGCCGGCGGCCTCGGCCAAACGTGCGGCCGCGTCGATCGACACATGTGCCGTGGCCAGTGTCACGACCTCATCACGGGCGAATGACGGATCACCAGGCTTAGGCGTCTCAGTGACGACGTCGCGGCCGGCTTCCCGGCGATCGGTGGCAGCGCCGAGGCGCAGATGCCTGAGCACGGCAGCCGGTTCACGGATGCCGTAACGTTCCAGCGTGGCGAGCCCATCATCAAATGTCGTGGGGTCCGGTACGGTGGGACCTGAGGCGATCGTCGAGGGCTCATCACCCGGCACGTCCGAGATGAGGTAGGTGACGACGCGCGCGGGGTGGGCGGCGACCGCGAGGCGCCCACCCTTCACGCGCGACAGGTGTTTCCGCACGCAGTTGATCTCCGAGATGCTGGCGCCACTGCGAAGCAAGGCCCGGCCCACCACCCGGATATCGTCCAGTGTGATGCCCGCCGCGGGCAGCTCGAGCAGGGCTGAGCCGCCACCCGACAGCACGCAGATGACGAGATCGTCCGGGGAAAGGCCCCCAACCAGCTCCAGAATGCGTGAAGTCGCCTCGCGCCCGGCAGCATCCGGGAGCGGGTGCGCCGCCTCCATCACTTCGATCCGCTTGCACGGCTCGCCATGTCCGTAGCGCGTGACGACCAGACCGTCGAGGTGGCCCTGCCAATCGTTCTCGAGAGCCAGCGCCATACGTGCGGCAGCCTTGCCGGCGCCGACCACGATCGTGCGGCCGGCCGGGCACTCCGGTAGGCGGCCGGGCAGCAGCCCGGCGGGATCAGCGGCGAGCACCGCGGCGTCGAAGAGGGTGCGGAGGAACGTACGCGGTTCGACTGGCATGGGCTCCCTCCGGGTCGTCCCGCCCGAACGGGCGGAACACCACCATTCTAGACCATACAACGATGCCGGCGGCCCGAGATCACGCGACGCTCCGTGCCATCCAGCACGATCCCCATCGGCGGGCAAGACCGCGACGATGAAGAGAGGGAGCCGCCGCACCGCTGGGCCGACCTGGATCTTCAGCCGCTCCTTCGCTCACTCGTACGTCGCGCCGCGCGGCGACCACGCGTGACGGCCGGAAGGAAGCGGAAGAGCTGAGATGGTGTCGGAAGGGGGACTTGAACCCCCATGAGGTTATACCCTCACTAGGCCCTCAACCTAGCGCGTCTACCAATTCCGCCATTCCGACACTGAGCGAGGGATGCAGAGTATAGGAGAGTCACAGGCGAAGTTCAACGCGGCGCGCCGGGAGGCGGGAGGCGGAGCACATGACGATGGGCGGGCCTCGGTTCCACAGGACCCGCCCATCGGCGGCGCCCCCTTCAGTGCCTCGCTTGCGTGAGGCTATGGCCTGCAGAGACCATGGCGCCGACTGAGCTTTACGTGCCCGAGTATATCGCCGGCCCACCGGTGGGACAACAATGTGTGCCGCGGCAAGCACATCGCGAAAGGACTGCATGAGCGCCCGCATCCTGGTGGGGAGCTGTTCGTGGACCGACCCCTCGCTCATCGCCAGCGGTCGCTTCTACCCAAGAGGCGTGAGCAGCGCCGAGCAGCGCCTGCGCTACTACGC
The DNA here is from genome assembly GCA_041648235.1 of Thermoleophilia bacterium. Classification (GTDB taxonomy): domain Bacteria; phylum Actinomycetota; class Thermoleophilia; order UBA2241; family UBA2241; genus CAIXSE01. The sequence goes on along the minus strand of JBAZPK010000061.1, from coordinate 7,265 downwards.
GACGCAGTTCCCGATCGTCGAGGTGGATTCCACCTACTACGCGCCGCCCTCGGAGCGCAACAGCGAGCTGTGGGCGGCGCGCACCCCTGAGGGCTTCGTGTTCAACGTCAAGGCCTTCGCCCTGCTCACCGGCCATCCGGCGCGCGTCGACAAGCTCCCGGGCTGGCTGCGCGGCGCCTTGCCGGCGGAGACGCTGGCCAAGAAGAACGCCTACGGCAAGGATCTAGACGCCGTCTCCACCGAGCGCCTCTGGGAGCTGCACCGGCGGGCGCTCGCGCCACTCGCCGAGTCAGGCAAGCTCGGCGCCGTGCTCTTCCAGTTCCCGCCCTGGTTCACGCGCACCCGGGCGCACGCGGACCAGGTGCGCGGGCTGCGCGAGCATCTCCCGGGCTGGCCGCTGGCCGTGGAGTTCCGCGGCGGCGGCTGGATGGACCCGGAGGCCGCCGCCGGCACTCTCCGCCTTCTGGAGGACGCGGGGCTCGCATACGTGAGCGTCGACGAGCCCCAGGGGTTCCGCTCGAGCACGCCTCCCGTCGTGGCCGCCACCGCCCCGCTGGCAGTGCTCCGCCTTCACGGCCGCAACGCGGCGACCTGGGACGCCCCGACCAAAGCCGCCTCCGATCGCTTCAAGTATCTCTACAGCGAGGCCGAGCTGCAGGAGTGGGCGCCCCAGGTGCGCACGCTCGCCGGGAGCGCCGCCGCCGTCCACGTCCTCTTCAACAACAACTACGAGGACTGGGGCATGCGCAACGCCCGGCGCATGGCGGACCTGCTCGGCGTGGACAGAGGGCTCGGCCAGGCCGAGCTCGACGTCGGCGGCGGCTGAGGCCTGCCCCGGCTCGGGCGCCGGACGCCCCCGGGGCCCGGTCAGCCCCCCGGCGCCGCCACGACCTCGCGCATCTGCGCGTCCACGGTGACTCCCCAGAGCGCGAGCTCGGCGAACAGGCGCTCGCAGGGCACGATCTGCTCCGGTACGAAGACGCCCGGGCCGGCGATCTCACCACTGGCCATCAAGCGCGCCACGATGGCCGGCGGGACGCCCGTGTCCACGTCGCCGCCGCCGGCGCCGTACTCCTTGTGCGCCGGGACCACGGCGCGCACGCGCCACTCGAGGCGCCGGCCGTCCTTGCGCCCGCGCACGATGCCGAGCAGGTAGTCGACGTCGTCGAGCACCACCCCGGTGGGCCCCGGGAGCTGGCTGACGACCTCGAGCAGTACGTCACGCGGGCGCACGCGCGCACCCCGGACCTCCACCTCGTCGGAGCGCGTCATGCCGATGCGGTGGAGGAAGCGCATCTGGGCCGTGAGCTCGGGTGGCAGCGACAGCCTGAACGTCGCGCTGCGCAGGCCTCGCTCCTTCCAGGCGTGCCAGAATGTGAAGGGCTCGGAGTGGATGGTGTAGTGCGCCGCCAGGCTGCCGGCCGGGGCGCCGAAATCGAGAGCCTCCGCCCCCTCGCCGCCGCTGAGGTCCAGGTTCCAGCCGCCGTCGATGAGCTCCGGAGCCACCACGCTGAACTCGTCGCAGAGAGTCTCGAGCGAGTAGGGCACGGCCCAGCCCTCGTAGCCGCTCCAGTCGGTCCGGTCGACGTTGCCGCACAGCGCATGCGCCTCCTCGACCGTGTCGAGCCGCTCGGCGCCGTAGCGAGCGAGGACATTGGTGACCCCGGGGGCGCCGCCCATGGCGATCACCGCGGTGACGCCGGCCTCCTTGAACTCGGCGTCCAGCTCGACCTGCTGCCTTGTGACGTGGAAGAGGCCGCCCATGTCGGTGTACTGCACGCCGGCCGCCGCGGCGGCGTGCATCACGGCGATGTTCCAGAAGTGCTGGGTGGCGTTGACCAGTGCGTCGCAGCCGGCGATGGCTCGCTTGACGCTCTCCGCATCGCGGGCATCCACGAAGACGGCTGCGGACTTCCCGCCAGCGTACGCCGCGGCCACCTCGCGGGCCCGCACCTCGTCGAAGTCGCCGACCACGACCTCGCCGACCTCCGAGTCGAGGCCGAGCTGCTTGACGGCCCAGCGGCCCATGGCGCCGGCGCCGATGACGGCGATCCTCATGCTGCCTCCTCCACCCACCTGCGCGACCCCGATCTGATCCGGAGACTAAAAGGTTCGCGGCGCGAAGTACAGACCGCTATCATGAGCCCCTGAGTGTTCCTTCCCTTCCGCACGCTAGGACGGTGACGATGGTGATGTACGGCCTCGACGAGCACGCGTGGCGGGCGCTCGAAGACGAGGTCGTCGGCCTGCTCACCGCGCTCCTCCGCGCCGACACCACCAACCCCCCCGGCAACGAGACGGCCTGTGCCCTCGTCCTGCGCGAGTACCTGGCCGCCAACGGCATCGAGAGCACCCTGATCGGCGAGTCGCCCGAGCGCCAGAACCTCGTGGCGCGCCTGCAGGGCTCGCGGACGGGGCCGGCGCTCGCCCTCATGGGCCATATGGACGTCGTACCGGCCGACGCCGGCGAATGGAGCGTGCCGCCGTTCGCCGGCGTGGTCCGAGACGGCTACGTGTGGGGGTGCGGCGCCACCGACATGAAGAACCAGCTCGCCGCCGAAGCCGTGGCGCTGGCGCGCCTCAAGCGCTCCGGGGCCGGCTTCGCCGGCTCCATCACCTACGCGGCCACGGTGGACGAGGAGGACGGCACGCACTGCGGCGTGCGCTGGCTGTGCCAGAACCAGCCCGACCTGCTGCGCTGCGACTACCTGCTCAACGAGGGCATGGGCGGGCTCTGGGTGGAGGTGAACGGGACGAAGGTCTTCCTCCTCGCCGCCGGCGAGAAGGCGTTCGCGCAGTTTCGCATCCGCACCCGCGGGCGTGGCGGCCATGCCTCCGTGCCCGAGCGCGACCACAGCGCCGTCATCGACCTGGCGCGCGCCGTCGTGGCGCTCGGCCTCCACGATCCGCCGGTGACCGTCTCAGCGACGACGGCGGATCTGATCGAGGCGCTCGTCACCGATCCCGGGCTGCGCACCCGGCTCACCGACCCCGCGACTGCCCGGGCCGCCGGCGCCGAGCTGCGCCGGCGCGACCCGGAAGTGGCGTCGCTGGTGGAGCCCCTGTTCGGCGCGACCTTCACGCCGACCGTCCTCGCTGCCGGGCAGGTCGTCAACGTCATCCCGACGCACGCGACCGCGCTGATCGACTGCCGCATCCTCCCCGAGATGACCCACGAGGGCACCCTCGAGCTCGTCGCCTCGGTGCTCGACCCCCTGGGCATCGAGTGGGACTTCGAATGGATCGACGTGACCACCCCCAACGCCTCGCCGACACCGACGCCGCTGAGCGCGAGCATCGCCCGCGTCCTGAGCCGGGACGTGCCCGGAGCGGTGCTGGTGCCGATGTGCTCCGGCAGCTTCACCGACTCGCGCTGGATCCGCGAGTACTACCCGGACTGCATCGCGTACGGGTTCGCCCCGTTCGTCGCCGAGAGCCTGCACGCCGTGGCCGGCGGCCGGGACCACGAGCCCGACGAGCGTATCCTCGTCGAGGACGCCACCTATCAGGCTCTGTTCTTCGAGCGGCTCGCCCGCGACCTGCTGGCCTGATGGGCGCTCACGGAGACTCCCCCGTGGCGCGCGACCGCTTCCGCGGCGCGCTGCTCGGCCTCGCCGTCGGCGAGGCCATGGGCGCGCCGGCCGAGTTCCTCACCGGCGAGCAGATCGAGGAGCGCTACGGCCTCATCACCGAGATGCTCGGCGGTGGGGTCTACGAGGTGGCGGCCGGCGAGACCGTCGATGCCACCGGCATGATGCTGTGCCTGGCCGAGAGCCTGGCCGACGCCGGCCGCTTCGACCCCGAGGACATCATCGAGCGGTACCGCCAATGGTTTGACCGCCATCCCGTGCACGTGAGCCTCACGGTGCGGGCCGCCCTGCTGAGCTACCGCGCCGGAACACATTGGGACGTGGCCTCGCGGCGCGCCTTCGAGATCCTCGGCGGACCGACCGCCGGCAACGGCAGCCTGATCCGCTCCGCCCCGCTCGGCCTGCTCTACCACCGCGACGCGGAGCTGCGCCGCGAGCTCTCGCACCGCGAATCCATGCTCACCCATTTCGACCGCCTCGCCGGGTGGGCCTGCGCGGCGTTCACCGACCTCCTGGCGGCCGCCCTCCGCGGCGACGTGCGCGGCCAGGTGCAGGCAGTCGCCGCGGGCCTCGACGATGAGGACAGCCGCGTGAGCGCGGCGCTGCGCAGCACCCTCGAAGCCGCGCCGGAGGAGATCCGCAGCTCCTCGTTCGTGCTCGACACTCTGCAGACCGCGCTGTGGACCGTCCTGCAGGGAACCGGCTTCGAACCCTCGATCGTCGCGGCCGTCAACCTGGGCAGCGACGCGTGCGCCGTGGGCGCCGTGGCCGGAGCGCTGGCCGGCGCCCTGCACGGCGAGGCGGACATCCCGCCACGCTGGCGTGACGCGCTCGTCGGCGGCGACCGCATCGTGGCGGTCGCCGACCGCCTCTGGGAGATCGCCGCGGCAAGCTGAGATCCGCCGGCGCCGGGCCCGAGCCCGGCGCCCGAGCCCGGCGGCGCGCCGCTCGCCGCCCCGTTCAGAGCTCGCACGCTCCGGGTACGCTGCCGGGAGAGGGCCGCGGCTCGCCGCGCCCGCCACAGCGAGCAGCCGAAAGGAGTCACCGTGGCAAAGCCAGCCGCCAGGAAGTCCGCGAGGAAGGCCGTGCCGGCCGCAGACGCACCCCCGAGGTCCGCGGCGCCCCCGCGGGCGCCGCGCAAGCTCACCCGGGAACAGCTCATCGACGAGCTCAACAACGACCTCGCCAAGGAGTACTCGGCGCTCATCCAGTACGTGCAGCACGCGTCGGTGATCACCGGCCCGCAGTACGACGCCATCTCGGCCGAGCTCACGGTGCACTCGAACGAGGAACACCAGCATGCCATCACGCTCAGCGACCAGATCGACTTCCTCGGCGGCGTGCCGTCCGTCGAAGTGGCCGACATCCACATCTCGCCGGACTCCAAGGTGATGCTCGAGCAGGACCTCGAGGGCGAGCTGGACGCCATCGCCCGCTACCGGGAGCGCATCGGCCAGGCTGAGATGCTCCAGGAGTACGGCCTGCGCCGGGCTCTCGAGGACATCCTCATCATCGAGGAGGAGCACGCCCGCGACCTGCAGAGCGCCCTCGACCTGTAGGCTGTCGAGCTGCTCCGGAGCCGCCCGCGACGGACGCCGACGCGAGGCGGCGGGCCTGACCGCCCGCCGCCCCGCGTCGTTCTCCCTACTCCGCCGCCTGGTAGGCGCGCGCCTGCACCTCGTACATGCGCGCGTAGCTGCCGTCGAGGGCCAGCAGCTCCGCGTGGGTACCGCTCTCGACGATGTGGCCTCGCTCGACGATGTGGATACGGTCGGCGTTGCGGACCGTCGAGAAGCGGTGGCTGATCAGGATGACCGCGCGGCCCCTGGCCAGCGCCCGGATGTGCTCGAACGCGTGCCACTCGCTCACCGGGTCGAGAGCGCTGGTAGGCTCGTCGAAGACGAGGATCTCCGCGTCGCGCACGAAGGCTCGCGCCAGCGCGACCTTCTGCCACTCGCCGATGCTCAGCTCCTCGCCCTCCTCGAACCACTTGCCGAGCATCGAGTCGTAACCGCGGCCCAGCTCGCCGATGACGGCATCGGCGCCGGCGGCGCGCGCCGCCTCCTCGATGGCCGGGTCGTCCTCCGGCCGGGCGACGTTGCCCACCCAGATGTTCTGGCGGGCGCTGAGCTGGTACTTGGCGAAGTCCTGGAAGATGACGCTGATGCCCCGCCGCAGCTCGGTGACCGAGAGCTCGCGCAGGTCGACACCGTCGAGCGTGACCCGTCCGTGCTGGGGGTCGTACAGGCGGCAGAGCAGCTTGACGATCGTCGTCTTGCCGGAGCCGTTGGCGCCGACCAGCGCCGTCACCTCCCCCGGCCGGACGTGCAGATCGACGTCCGCGAGGGCCGTCCGCGTGGTGTCCGGGTAGTTGAACGTGACGCTCTCGAACACGACGCCGTCACGCATCGGCCGCGGCAACGGGCGCGGGTCCGGCGGGTCGACGACCTTGGGCTCGAGCGCCATGAAGTCGTGGTAGTAGGTCAGGAAGAGGTTGTCCTCGTAGAGCCCGGCCACGCCTCCCATGACGCTCTGCAGCGCGCTCAGCCCCGTGTTGAACGCCGTGTAGTACATCATCATGCTGCCCAGGCTGATGGCGCCCTGGATCGTCCTCCAGGCGATGTAGGCGAAGGTGCCGAAGACGGCCAGCGTGGCGACCGCCTGGCTTGCGAGGTCGGCGAGCGAGCGCCGGGCGGTGATGCTCAGGCGTTCCCGGCGCAGCACGCGGCGCAGCTCGTGGTACCGGGCGCGGAAGGTCTCGCCCAGCTCGAACAGGCGGACTTCCTTGGCGTGGTTGCCGTCGGTGAGCAGCCAGTGGAGGTACCAGGAGCGGCGCTCGGCGCCGGTCCGCTCCGTCTCCCACTTGTAGAGGCGCTGCGAGTACCTCAGCCGCACGTAGGCGCTGGGCACGGCCGCCGCCACGATGATCAGGCCGACGCTCCAGTGGATGGCGAACAGGATACCGATGACGCCGATCAGGGTGATGCCGCTCTGGCCGACCATCACGAGGTCGTTGACGATCTTCGTCGGCCGGTAGGGAGCCTCCTGCTGGGCCCTGTGCAAGACGTCGTAGTAGCGCGAGTTCTCGTAGTACTCGAGGTCGACGGCGATGGATTGAGAGTGGATGAGGTCGGAGATGTGGTCGGTGACCACCTGGCCCTGCGCCTCGCTGACCAGGGTAGATACGGAGCGGGCGAGAGCGCTCGAGATGCCGATGAGGCCGGCGATCAGGATGAACCAGGCGACGTGCTGGAAGGCGGCGTCCTTGTCGACCGCGGAGAGCCCTTCGCTCACCGCGTCGACGATGAGCCTGATCATGTAGAGGCCCGCCAGCGGAAGCACTCCCTGGACGACGGCGAGCGCGATCGTGACTGCGGTCCAGCCCGGCGCGATGCTCCACACCAGACGCAGGGTGCGCCCCAGGTGAAGGACGCTCTTCAGGGCGTTGGCGTCGCGGCGCTCAGCCACGGCGCACCCTGGCGTGCGCGTACCGGCTCGCGAGGCGCACGGGCCGGACCAGGTAGTAGGCGGCGGAGAACCCGGCCGGCAGTGCCACCCAGTCCCGGTCGCGCGCTCCCGGGGTGAGCACGCGGCCGAGGAGGTGGCGGACGCGGTCGGCGCCGCCGTCGAGCGCGGCCGCCTGCCACAGAAGGCCGGCGACCCGCGCCCCGGGCC
>JBAZPK010000060.1:0-11919 GCA_041648235.1 Thermoleophilia bacterium | reverse complement strand
CAATACTGGTCACTTAAACGTCACGCTGTGCTATCCTCCCTGAAACAAGCACAGGAGGAGCGGCGATGGCGCGCACGACGGCGGAGCTTCCCCAAGGGACCCGGATCACCGACTACGTGAGCCTCGGCGTGATCGCCAGGACGGTGCCGCTGGCGAAGGTGCACGCGGCCCTCGCCGCCACCGGCAGGAGCAGCATCCGTCAGCGTGAGCTGCCCGCGCACGTGGTCGTCTACTACGTGATCGCCCTCGCGCTCTACATGCAGGCCTCCTACCGTGAGGTGCTGCGTTGCCTGCTGGAGGGCATCCAGTGGCTGGACGACCCCTCGGCGGCGCTCAAGGTGACCGGCCGCTCGGGGATCTCGCAGGCGCGCACGCGCCTCGGCTCCGAGCCCATGCGGGCCCTGCACGACGAGATCGTCGGCCCCATCGCCACGAAAGAGACGAGGGGCGCCTGGTACCGCCGCTGGCGCCTCGTGAGCCTCGACGGCAGCACCTTCGACGTGGCCGACGAGCGCGCCAACGCGGAGGCCTTCGGGCGCCCGGGGGCCTCGCGCGGCGCGAGCGCCTTCCCGCAGGTGCGCCTCGTGGCGCTCGTCGAGAACGGCACGCACGTGTTGTTCGGCAGCCAGATGAGCGGCTGCCGGGCAGGGGAGGTCACGCTGGCTCAGCGCGTGCTGCCCGCCCTGCAGGCGGGCATGCTCTGCCTCGCCGACCGGGGGTTCTTCGGCTTCGCGCTCTACGCGCAGGCGCGGGACGCAGGCGCCGACCTGCTCTGGCGCCTCAAGAAGAACCTGCGCCTGCCCTGCGAGGAGCGCCTCGCCGACGGCTCCTACCTGAGCACGGTCTACCCGTCCGAGAAGGACCGGCGAGCCAAGACCAGCGGGGGGCGCGTGCGCGTCATCGACTACCACCTCGAGGGGGTCGCAGGCGCCGAGCCGCTCTATCGCCTCGCGACCAGCATCCTCGACCCCGAGGAGGCGCCGGCGGCGGAGCTCGCGGCCCTCTACCACGAGCGCTGGGAGATCGAGACGGCGCTCGATGAGCTCAAGACCCACCTGCGCGGGGCCCGCATCGTGCTGCGCAGCAAGACCCCGGAGCTCGTCCGCCAGGAGCTCTACGGGCTTCTCCTCGCCCACTTCGCGATCCGCGCGCTGATGCACGAGGCCGCACTGAAAGGGGGTGAAGACCCGGACCGGCTCTCCTTCCTGCACGCGGTGCGCGTCGTGCGCCGCAGGCTCTCCACCTGGCACGCCATTCCCCCCTCGGCAGCGCACGGCCTTCCATGAGCGCGTGCTGGACGAGATCCTGCAGGAACGCGTCGTCAGCAGCCGGGGCCGCCGCAACCCGCGCGGCGTGAAGCGCAAGATGAGCAACTTCCCGCTGCGCCCGCGCGGAGCAGCGCCGCTGCCGCCACTGCAGGCCGAGGTGGTAGTTGTCTTTAAATGAACAGTATTGCATCTAGGGGGCGTCGAGGAGGGAGCCGCGTTCCTGGCTGCCCCGGATCCTGTCGCGCGCGGTTGAGGCAGGTGCCGTCGCGCGGTAGACTCTGGCTGCCCTGCGGGCATCGCTGGCGAGTGGCCTAATTGGCAAGGCACCTGACTCTGGATCAGGGGATTGAAGGTTCGAGTCCTTCCTCGCCAGCCATCTTCTCTCCCCTTCCCTGAGCCCCGTCCGGTGGCGCCCGCCTGACCTCACGGGAGTCTCAGTGAGACCTTCCGTTCCGCTTGGCGGGAGGACCGTGACTGAGGGCGTCACGCAGCCACCGGAGGCACCGTCGTCCAGGTACCGGAGCCGCGTCCAGGAGTGTCACGTACCTGCCGGAGCCACGGTGTCAAGCACGTACCGGGGACCGTACACGGAGTCCCTGCATCAGCGCCTGCAGGACGGTGGTAGCGCATACGGGATTCGAACCCGTGTTACCGCCGTGAGAGGGCGTCTCGTATTTTGCTAATAGGTGTCAGGGAATGCTTCTGAGAGCTGTCCCGAGCGCGAGATGTGGGGCCGAAGCGCCAGCTCGGGGTACTGAGAGCCAGCGGGTGCGGCCGCGTCTGGTTGCAGACGGGTTGCAGGTCAGGGTCGGTAGCGGCAGCACCACAGACCTCCGCCGCGCAAACGCGTCCACTAGGTTACTAACAGGTGCCGGGAAGCGCCCTTCAGCGCCTTCGCGAGCACCGAGGAGCAGGGCGCAAGTGCCAGCAAGCGACAGTGAGAACCGCAGCGTAGCGGCACTCACTCTCAGTACCGCTTCCACGGCTCGCGCGACACGCATCCCGCGAGACTGCTGCGTGCCGTCGTGTACCCCTGACGACCGCAGAGGCGCTCGGCGAGACGAGTCATTGGTCAGGAGGCTCGCTCGCACAATCCTCGGACTCATTCCGGGAACCTGTACCCCGCCTTCTGCGCAATCGCCCGCATCTGCTCCCGGCCTCTTGTCACGAATGAGTCCGGGTCGCCAACGACGTCCCGCCAGAGACAAGCCGCCTTCGCCAGCACGTCGTTGTCTATCGTGAAGGACTCGAAGGCCAGAGGACCCCGGTAGTCGACGTCACGCAACCCCGCGAAGACGTCCTCCCACGGGACATGACCATCGCCGGGCACGCCGCGATCGGACTCCGCGAGTTGAACGTAGCCAAGCTTCTCACCCGCCGTGAGGATGGCCTCACGGAGATCGCGCTCCTCGATATTCATGTGGAAGGTGTCCAGTTGGACGAAGAGGTTGGGTTCATCCACGGCGTCGATGAGCTCCATCATCTGGGCGCAGGTGTTGACGAGTGAGGTCTCGTATCGGTTGAGGGGCTCCAGGCCAAGCCGGATGCCCAATGATGCGGCGTGTCTGGCGGCTTCCTTGAGATCGCCCCGTAGCAGCCGCAACTCCTCTCGCCGCTCTGCTCGGTCTGACCGCTCGCCCATCGGGGTGTAGAGTGCGCCGCTTAGAGCTCCGCAGCCGAGTTCCGCGGTGGACTCCGTGGCCTCGCTCAGGTAGCGGCGCAGGGCTCCTTCGCGGCGCCGCGACCAAACGCTCGGAGGCACGGCAAGGCCGGTGAGGCACCCGAGTCCGCACTCGTCCAGGGCGGCCCTAATCCTCGCGAGATCCATGCCGAGGGACGACAGTGAAACCTGGACGAAATCGAGCCCGAGACTCGCCGCGGCCCGAATCGCTCTCTCGGACTCCTCCGTTGTCGAATCAGACGCCCAGAGGAAGACGTGCGCACCGAGGGCAGAGCCGATGCCAGGGGCCTCCTCGATCATGGGAGGCAAGCGCGGCACGCTGCGAGTGTGGCCTGCACGTCATCCTCGGTGTGGGCGGTCGATAGGTACCAGACGCCTCGTGGATGGGTGAGGACGCCCCGCGCCTTCAGCTTCCGCACGAACTCGTGGTAGCTGCGGTGGTCGTGGTTCACGATGTCCCGCAAAGAGCGAGGAGCGAAGTCATTGAAGTCGACGTAGAACGCCGTGGGGAAGCCCTGGACGACGTGCGGCACGCCCGCCTCGCTCAAGATCTGATCCATGCCCCTCATCAAGGCCGTGCCCAGCCGGTCCAGGTAGGCGTAGGTGTCGTCGTGCTGCAGGATCTCGAGCGCCGCCAGACTGGCGACGACGGCGGTCACATTGCTGTTGAACGTGCCCCCGTGCATCGGCAGAGGCTGCTCTCTCGTCACTCGTGGGTCGCCGAGCAGGTCCATGACCTCCCTCCGCCCGACCACGCACGAGATCGGGAAGCCTCCGCCAAGCGCCTTGCCGAAGGTGGTCACGTCCGGCTTCACGTCGTAGTGGCCTTGGGCGCCCGTGAGGGCGATGCGAAAGCCCGTGATGATCTCGTCGAAGATGAGCAGGCAACCGTAGCGGTCGCAGGCATCCCGGACAGCGGCAAGATAGCCCTCTTCAGGCTCGATCACCGCAGAGTTGCACATCACGGGCTCCATGATGATGCCCGCTACTTCAGTGGGGTGGTCGCTCAGGAACGCCTCCAACGCCGCCGCATCGTTCCACGGGAGCAGGACGACGTGCTCATAGGCACCCGGAAGCTGACCTCCCGACTCGGGCCACTTGGCGTCCTGGGCGGGGTAGCCGCGACCGTAGTACCCGGGATGGGAGCCTACGAATATCCCGTCCTGCCAGCCATGGTAGTGGCCCTCGAACTTGACGATCAGGGACCGGCCCGTGGCGGCTCTCGCCAAGCGTAGTGCGAGGGCGACTGCCTCAGTGCCCGTCATCAAGTAACGGACCCGCTCGGCGCTCGGGATGAGACGGCAGATGAGCTCAGCGAGCTCGAGTTCGCGGGGGTGCTGACCCGCGAACAGTTGTCCGTCCGGCAGAGAGGCGGCGACAGCGCGCACCACGGCTTCTGGCGCGTGCCCAAGGATGTGGGGTCCGAGGCCGAGCAGGTAGTCGATGTACTCATTGCCGTCGACATCGCGCATGCGCGAGCCGCTGGCCGATGCCCAGTAGGTGGGCGTCGTTCCGTGACGGTAGTCCGTGCTGACCCCCGCAGGGATCACCCGCAGGGCGCGCTCGTAGAGACCGTCCGACACACTCTGATCACGAATCACGTCCTGGCTCACGGCACCCCTCCGGCATCCGCACTGTCTGTCCTAGCTGACTCCGAGCCAGCTCTCATCGCGTCGTCCACGAACTGAACGGCGAGTCTCTGATCGGGATCGGGTTGGGGGTGAGCCGCAAGCAGGGCCCTGGTGTAGGGGTCTTGAGGATGGCTGAAGATGTCCGCCACCGGCCCCTGCTCGACAACCTTCCCCCGGTACATGATGGCCACCTGATCCGCTGTCTGAGCGATGATCGACAGCTGATGGGCCACGAAGATCATGGTCAGGCCGAGCTCCCTCTTGAGGTCCTGGAAGAGGTTCAGCAGCTGCGCCTGGACGGACACGTCGAGCGCACTCAGAGCCTCGTCGGCGATCAAGATCTCGGGTCCGACGGCGAGCGCGCGCGCGATGGCTATCCGCTGGCGCTGGCCCCCGCTCAACTCGTGCGGTCGCTTACGCGCGACGCTCTTCGGCAGGTTGACCAGCTCTAAGAGGTCCGCCTGGAACGAATCCGCGTTCTCACTGCCGGGGCGATGGTGCACACGGCCCGCCTCGACGATCGCATCACCCGTGCGCATCCTGGGGTTCAGAGAGGCGTAGGGATCCTGGAAGACCATCTGCATCCTGCGGCGCACGTCACGCAGGTCGCGCCCCGAGGCGACACGAACGTCGATACCCGCGAACGTGATGTCTCCGGCATCCGGCTCGACGAGGCGGATGAGACAACGCACGGCGGTCGTCTTGCCACTGCCCGACTCGCCGGCGATCCCGAGCGTCTCACCACGATTGAGCGTGAAGGAGAGGTCCTGGACCGCCGCTACTCGCTCGGCCTTGGATCGATTGACCCAGTCCGCCGCCGACCGGCGCAGCGCGAACTCCTTGCACAGCCCCTTCACCGTAAGCAGCGGTCCCTGCCCGTCGCGCGCGCGAGCGAAATCATGTCCCGTGACGTCAGGAGACATCCCAGCTCCTGACGAAGGGGCAGGCTGTGAAGTGATCGCCTTCGACGCGCTCGAGCTTCATGCGCACCTCAGTGCAGGCGGGGCGGACATGTGGGCAGCGGGGCTGGAACGGGCAACCGGCGGGCAAGGCCGAGAGCTCGGGGGGTTGGCCCGGGATAGTGCTCAGTCGCGAATCCTCAGTCCTCGAGGGGGGCACGACACTGGGTATCGAGTTGAGCAGCCCCTGGGTGTAGGGGTGATGCGGGCGCCGGTAGACCTCCCGGATCGGCGCGCGTTCCACGATGTGGCCCGCGTACATGACCGCCACCGTATCGCACGCCTGGGCGATGACGCCGAAGTCGTGCGACACGAGGACGGTGGTCATGCCCGTCTCTGCGCGCAGCCGCGCCAGGAGCGCAAGGATCTGCGCCTGGGTCGTGACGTCGAGAGCGGTGGTGGGCTCGTCTGCGAGCAGGAGACGTGGCCGTGCTGCTGTGGCGATGGCGAACATCACGCGCTGACGCATCCCGCCGCTCAACTCGTGCGGGTAGGAGCGAACGCGCTTCTCGGCCTGAGGTATGCCGACGTGACGCAACGCCTCGACGGCGCGCAGCGCGGCCTCCTTCTGCGTGAGTCCGAGGTTCAGGCGAAGAGCCTCGGTCAACTGCGCGCCGACGCGCGACACCGGATTGAGTGAGCTGTAGGGATCCTGGAAGACGGTGCCGATGGAACGAGCTCGAATCTTCCTCAACTCCTCGCGAGGCAAGCGGAGCACATCTACGCCGTCGAAGATCACCTCCCCGCTCTCGACCACCGCAGCGCGAGGCAGGAGACGTATGACGGAGCGCAGGGTCATGGTCTTGCCCGACCCGGACTCGCCGACCAGGCCCAGGGTCTGTCCAGAGCTCACGCCGAGGTCGACATCGTTGACCGCAACGATGCGTGACCCCCGCCTGTTGAAGGCGACGCGGAGACCACGGATGTCCAGCGATCCGCGTTCACGGTCGGTGGGCGATGGCAAAGGCTCAGCCATTGCCCATCCCCCAGCGGTCGCCAACAGCATCTCCCACCATGCTCACGGCAACGCCGATGACGACGAGCACAAGGCCCGGCAACGTGGCGATCCACCATGCTGACAGCAGATAGGCCTGCCCCGAGGCGACGATCGCCCCCAGCTCAGCAGTGGGAGGCTGCACCCCCAGGCCGAGGAAGGAAAGACCGGCGAGCAGGAGGAGGTTGATGACGATGTCGGCGGCGGAGAAGACGATACTCGAGCGCAGCAGGTTGGGCAGCGCGTGGCGCACGATGATGCGCATGTGGGAGTAGCCGAGTGCTCGTGCGGCAAGGATGAACTGCTGCTCTCGGAGGACGAGCATGTCACCACGAGCGAGCCGGGCGTACATCGCCCAGCCGCCCACCAGGATGCCCACGATCGCCCCGCGCAGCCCCGGCCCCGTGATGGCAACGACCGCGATCACGAGCACAAGAAACGGGAAGGCGATCACGACGTCCACGGTGCGGCTGATGACGCTGTCGGTGGCGCCCTTGAAGTACCCGGCGATGGCGCCGAGCAGCACGCCGATGGGCAGCGGCAGGTAGGTCACCAGCAAGACCACCACGAGGTCCAAGCGGACGCCGTACAGGACGCGCGAGAATACGTCGCGACCAACGTCGTCGGTGCCCATCAGATGCGCCCAGGAAGGCGACTGAAGGGCATGCAGGATGTCGAGCTCGTTGGGTGGGTACGGAGCGATCACGGTGGCAAGGAGAGCTGCCACGACGATGACGAGAAGGAGGAGGAGACCGACGCTGGCCGAGAGATCGGCGGAGCCGAGCATGCGTCCCACTCGACGCCTGCCGGGCGTCACGCCAGCCGTGGCCGGCACGTTCGACATCAGCTCAACCGCACTCTCGGGTCGAGGTAGGCGTAGACCAGGTCGGTGACCAGACTGATCACGACTACCGCGACCCCTGCGACCAGGGTCAGGGCGGTGACCAGCGTGTAGTCGCGGCGCAGGGACGCTTCCACGAGGAGAGAGCCCAGCCCGGGAATGCGGAAGACCGTCTCTATGACCACTGCGCCGCCGATCAGATAGCCGATGTTCACCGCGATGATGGTGATCATCGCTCCCAGGGAGTTCCGCAAGCCGTAGCGCAGCACGACGCGACGCTCCGTCAAACCCCTGGCGCGCGCTGCCTCGACGTAGTCGCTCGACAGCGACTCGAGCAAGCTCGAGCGCAGCGTGCGGATGATGATGGCCGTCAGCGACAAGCCCAGCGTGATCGCCGGCAGCGTGAGGCTCACGAGCAGGTCCGGGAACGCGTCCGTGTAGCCCCCGACAGGCAGCCAGCCCAACTCCAGGCCGAAGACCAAGGCCAAGACCAACCCCAGCCAGAAGGTGGGCATGCCGAAGGCCGTGGTGCTGAAGAGGCGGATGACCTGGTCCGCCCATCTGTCGCGCCGCACCGCCGACCACACGGCGAGGGGAACGCCGACGACCAGCGCCACACACACGCCGTAGAGGAGCAACCAGAAGGTGGCGATGGCTCGTTGTCGCAGAAGGGTCGTGACCGGCTGGTTCAGGGTGATCGAATCGCCGAGGTCACCGACGACCACCCCTGAGACGAACTCCAGGTACTGCTCCGGGAGGGGCCGATCCAAACCCAACTCATGCGTCACTGTGGCGACCGTCTCGGGCGTCGCGCGAGCGCCTAGCATCTGCTGGACGGGATCACCGGGCACCAGGTGGATGATCAGGAAGGCCGCAATCGACAAGCCGATCACCACCGGCACCGCCGCGATCACGCGGCGCAGCAGATACCACGCCAATTGGCCTCCAGTCGCAACGGATTACGCTCCGTCAGATTCTATGCCAGCCAGGTGTCCTCGAGACGGTTCGCACCGAGAGCGTTGATGTACGGATTCTTGACGTTGGCCTGGTAGGCCTGCACGAACGGGAGATTCATGACGTTGATCACCGGTGTCGCGTCCATGAACGCCTGCTGGATCTGCGGCCACAGGCTCTCCCTGCTCGCCTCGTCGGCGCTCTCGAACTCCTGCACCTGCTTCCAGATGGCGTCATCGTGCCACGCAGTGAAGAAGCCGTCCGTACCGCTGTTGGGGTCGCAGATGAACGAGATGTACTCGTCTGGCACGACCACGTCGCTCGTGAACTGTGCGTAGGGGAACGTCAGGTCGTAGTCAAACTGGTAGAAGCGCTGAGAGGTCGTGCCCTGATCCTGCTGGATCAGCTTGGCGCTGACCCCGATCTCCTTCCAGGCGGCCTGCAAGATGAGCGCCAGGCGACTGTAGTAGGCGAACTCCGACGGGTACTGCAATGTCGTGCTGAAGCCGTTGGGGAATCCCGACGCCGCCATCAGCTCCTTCGCCTTCGTCACGTCGTAGGGATATGGCGCCACTTGCTCGGGCGAGCCATCGTAGCGCAGCTTCGGCAGCACGCTGTTCGGGATCGTTCCCGTGCCGGCATACACGGCCTTGTTGATGGCCTCCTTGTCGAGCGCGTACTGCAGCGCCTGTCGCACGTTGAGATCTGCGAGTTCTGGCCGCTTGTGATTCAGCCAGAGTCCTTGGAAGTAGGGAACGTCTGTGAACTGCAGGTAGACGGCGGTGTTGCTCTTGAGGCCGCTGATCTCCGAGAAGGGCACTCCGTCCGCCGCCTGCGCTGTACCGCTCCGCAGGGCCAGCATGCGCGCGTTGTCGTCCGTCGCGAAGTCGAAGCGGACTTCGTCCAGGTAGGGCTTCCCATCCTCCCAATAGTACGGGTTGGGCACGAAGGTCATGTGTGAGCCGGTGAGCCACTCGCTGACCATGAAGGGGCCGGTCCCCACTGGCTTTTCGAAAAACTTCTTGCCCTGCTCCTCGACGAGCTTCTTGGGGAGGATGAAGGCCGGCAGGATGCTGATGTTGTAGAGGAAAGCCGAAACCGGCTGACTGAGGTGCACGATGACGGTGGACTTGTCGACGACATCTGTACCCTTGTAGCCCACGGCGAGCACGCCGTAGATGGCATTGAGCTTCGGGTCACCGAAGCGATCCAGCGAGAACTTGACGTCATCACTGGTCACCGCATCGCCGTTGGAGAAGCGGGCGTTGTCCCGGATATGGAACGTGTAGTCCAGCCGATCTGCGGAGAGTTCCCAGCGATCCGCTAGCCCGGGGACGAGCGCCGTGGAGCCCATTGGATCAGGCCGCACGAGAGCGGTGTAGACGATCTCGGCGGCGAAGATGTCGCCGTTGCCGTTGCGGTTCTGCAGAGGATCGAGCGTCTCGGTGGCGGCACGTCGCGCATAGACGAGAGTCCCGCCCTGCTTGGGTGTCTCAGTGGTGAAGCCCGCGCTGCTGCTCGCGCTCGGCGTGCTCGTAGTCCCGCCGTCACCGCCACATGCCACGAGCAGTGAGCCGAGTGTGGTCCCCGCTCCGACCACAACCGCGCTCTTCAGCAGTATCTCTCGCCGGCTGTATCTGCGATTGAGGGCTTCCGACACAACCCCGAGGTCCTTCTCTTCCTGTGTCATCTCTGACTCCTCCCCTACGACAAGCCCTGAACCCGCCAGGCCCTTGACGTGACCGACATGACCGCGCTGCTAGTGGCCGCGTGAGGTGAACCTCCGGCGAGAGACATGAAGCGCGGCCGCAGCCAAGGACGGTCGCGCTGCGAGGTGGGCTGCAGCGGCCAAGCACGACTGCAGGAAGGCGATGGGCAAGCGGCGGGGAAGGCCCGGGATCCCCGGCGCCCAGAGTCCTCCGTCTCGTCACGGACAGGACGGCTTCCCGCGAGTCGAGCCTCGACTGCGCGGTGGTCCAGCGGCCGCCAGGGTGGGCGACCAGAAGATCGGCGACGAACCTCGGACAGGACGACTACCTTCCGCGCGCTGGAGCACATCGCACCCACTCTGGACCCGGGCGGACAATGCAATGTAGACTATCGCACAGGAGATGTTTGATTTACAACATTCATCCGTCGGGACCTCCCAGGCGGAGGCAAGACGAGCGCGCATCGTCGATCACGTCCGAGCAAGCGGCTTCGCCTCCGTGACCGACCTCGCTCAGCTCGTGTCGGTGTCCGAGATGACCATCCGTCGTGACCTCCAGACGCTCAGCAGCCGGCATCTGCTACGCCAGGTGCACGGCGGAGCGAACGCCATCCTCGACGCCGGCGAGGGCATCGACTTCCGTGTGCGCGCCTCCCGGAAGGCGGCGACCAAACGGGCCATCGCACACGCTGCTCTTGGGTACGTGACGCCGCGCGCCACCGTTGCACTCGACGCCGGCACGACTACGCTCGAGCTTGCGCGTCAGCTTCCCAGCGACGCGCGTCTGCTCGTCGTAACCCACTCCCTGCCCGCCCTGCAGGTCCTGGCAAGGTCAGACGGCATCGACGTCGTGTCGCTGAGCGGTGCGCTGCAGCGTCATACACAAGCGTTTGCAGGCACGATGACGCTGTCAGCCATCGGCGATCTGCGGATCGGCACCTTCTTCATGGGCACCACGTCTGTGCGCGACGGGTCCATGTACGTGGGCAGCTCGTTCGACGCTCAGACCAAGGTGGCTCTGATGGACGTCAGCGACCGCGTCATCCTGCTCGTCGACTCGGCGAAGTTCTCCGCCACGGCCCTGTTCCCGTTTGCCTCGACGGAGCGTCTCGATGTCGTGGTAACGGATGTGGACGCGCCGGCAGAGGCTGTCAGGGCGCTTCGGGCTCAGGGGATCGAGGTCGTCCTGACCGCGCCACAGCGAAGTCGGCAAGTGGCCGAGGTCGATCAGGAACGCTCCGGGGAGCCAACATCGTGAGTCACATTCAGACGGTAACCGGCAAAGTCCCAGTAGATGCCATCGGCCTCACGCTGCCGCACGAACACCTCTTCCTGACGATGTGGGCCAACAACGGTCAGGAGCCGATGCTGCAGGTGCGCGACGAGGCGCTGCTGCTCTCTGAGCTCGAGGCCTTCCGCACGGCTGGCGGCACGTGCCTCGTCGACCAGACGCCCCGTGGCTGCGGCCGAGATCCTGCAGGGGTCAAACGCCTCGCCGAATCCAGTGGCCTCTTCCTGGTCATCGGCTGTGGGTGGTACACGGAACCGTTCTACCCAAGTGCTGACGAACTCGAGCGACGCTCGGTGGACTCAATCGCCACACAGCTTCTTGCGGAGATCGAGGAGGGTGTTGACGGCACCGGTATCAAGCCGGGGGTGATCGGTGAGATCGGGGCCGCCCAAGGCTGGATTTCACCCTTGGAGGAGCGAGTTCATCGTGCTGCCGCACGCGCCCAGCTCGGTAGTGGGCTCCCCCTCGCGACCCACACGCTCTTCCACGAAGCAGGTCTTGCGCAGCTGGATCTCTTCGCCGAGGAAGGCGTGGATCTGTCTCGGGTTTGCATCGGCCACTGCGACAGCCAACCCTACCTTGACTACTGTCT
>JBAZPK010000059.1:0-12415 GCA_041648235.1 Thermoleophilia bacterium | reverse complement strand
CTCTGACCTGAACTCGCGAGCGCCTCCGGGCCGGGGGCTCGCGTTGAACGTCTACCCCGTCCCCGGCCCGCGGGGCCCGCAAATCGACCCGTGGGTGGTCGCGCCGCGGTCGCGGAGGTGCATGCCCGGGCTCGCATCTCGGCCCGTGGGCTGACGACGCCCGCCCGCGAGGCAGCTATCCTGAGCCCGCCACGATCCCCGCGCCCCCGGCGCCGTCAGTGCCCGGCCGGCGATCAGGGTCGTCGGGCCGTGAGGCTTTCTCCGGATCCTGGAGGGATGGTGGCGAACGTCGGCCGTCGCGAGCGCGCAGCGCTGCCTGAAGGCAGGCCGAGCTTCACGGTGCCCACTGCCGGGAGGGTGCCCCGGCGGCCCGCCGGCTGCGGCGGTCCGCCCTCCGCCGCCGCCCCCCGGGATGCTCGCAGCCGGCCCCGGCTGCGCCCCTTTCCCCCGTCTCCAGCCGTCGTCGCCTCAGGCCTGCCCCTGCAGAGGGCCAGCCGGTGACCGAAGCCCCCCTCCCCACCCTCCCCGTGGGCGCCGGCGGCTCGCGCGAGCGGGCCGCCGGCGGGGTCCTCCCGAGACCCGCCCGGTGCTTCGTGGCGACCGGCGGGATGCCCCCGGCGCCGGTGCCGGCGCTGCTTGCGGGGCGGGTGCGCGCGGAGGTGCTGGAAGGCGACCCCTTCCTGCGTCTGCACGCTGTGGGCGCCGTGCGCGCGCTAGGGTTCGCGGTCGCCGACGAGGAGGGCGGCGGGCAAGCGCGCTCCCCCCAGCCCGCCGTCCTCTTCGTGGGCCTCGACCGTCTTGGGGCCTGCCCTCGCTGCGGAGCTCGCGAGGGCGCCTCGCCGGCTGCCGCGCCGCCGCGGCCGCTCGTCGTCGGCTACGGAGCCGGCGCTCCGGCTCTGCTGGCGGCGCATCGGCGGCACGCCTGCACCGATCTGGTGCTGGCCCTCCGGGTGGTGGCCGGCCGGCCGCGCCTCGGGCAGCTACCGATTGCGGCGGCCGACGAGGCGGGGCTCACGTCGCGGGAGGCCGACGTGCTCATCCTGTTGCTCGGCGGCCTCGGGACGGCGGCGGTGGCGTCACGGCTCGGCGTCTCGCCGGCGACGGCCCGCAGCCACTGCCGGGCCGTGCTCCGCAAGTGCGGGGCGGCCGACCGCCGGGCGCTGCGCGCCCGGCTCCTCGGGGCCCCTTGAACGGCTCAGCCGGGACCCGCAGGCGTGCGTCCGCCCGGGGCCGAGGCGGGGCTCAGTCGTCGAGCCCGTCGAAGACGAGGCCGGTGAGCAGCTTGGGGAAAAAGTACGTGGACTTCTGCGGCATCGTCCCACCCTCGTCGGCGACGGCCCGCACCTCACTCACCAGGGTCGGGTTGAGGAACGCCCCCAGCTCGTACTCACCGCCGCGCAGGCGCTCGAAGGCGGCGGCTGAGTCCGAGACGTAATCGACCGAGCCTTCGGTCCGCAGAGGATCGATGCCGAGCGCATCGCGAAAGATCAGGTAGTGCAGGATCGTCACCGCGAGGCGTGCCGTCGTGCGTGTGAAGCCCTCCTCGATAAGGCGGTCGGCCGTCGAGAGCTCGCGCAGCACGACGCTGCAGCAGGCCTCTTCACGCGGGAAGTACAGGGAGAACGCCGGGCCACGGGCGGCGTGGCCGCTCAGGTCCCGGGCCAGCAGCTCGCAGGCGCCGGGGCCGGTGCCGGGCGCGGGAAGCACGTCGAAGTCGGGCGCCAGGCGCTCCACGGCCGCGGCCATCTGCGGGATCGCGACGCCCTTCACCAGCCGGTGTGTGGCGAACACGGTAAGGCCGGGGTCGGTCATCGCGCAGAGATAGACCATCAGCGTGTCGGCGCTCTGGTCGCCGGCGGCGCGGCGCTCGTCGCGGTAGGCGAGGGCCGTCTCGTAGCGATGGTGGCCGTCGGCGATGTACAGGCGGCGGTCGCGCAGCAGGGCTGCGATGCCTTCGGCCGGCGCCCCACGCAGCGGCGTCAGGCGATGGACGCTGCCGTCCGCCGCGCGCGCCTCCTGCGTCTGCGCCGCCGCGGCCTGCGCCGCCGCGGCGACGGCTCCGGTCACGGCTCCGTCGTCGTCCGGGTAGAGGAGGAAGATCTGGCTCAGGTCGGCGTGCGCGGCCCGATGCAGCTCGAGGCGGTCGACTTTGGGGCCGGCGTGCGTCTTCTCGTGCGGCAGCACGACGCGCTCCTCGAGGTCGGCGAGGACCAGGCGGGCGACGAAGCCGGTGCGCGTCCGCTCCCGGCCCGCCGCGTCGCGGTACGTCTGCCGCACCACGTAGATGCCGGGCTCGGCGTCACGCTGGAGGACGCCCGCCTGCCGCCACGAACGGAGCAGCGCGGCGGCCTTCGCATACGCGGCCGCGTTCGGCGGCTCGCCCGGATCCACCGGCAGGTCGAGGCGGACGGCGTTGTACGGGCTGCGGGCGCGCAGCCCGGCGGCGTCGTCCCGCGAGAGGACGTCATAGGGGGGTGCGGTCAGATCGCTGAGGTCGCCGGCGTCACGGTAGCGGATGCCTCTGAAGGGCCGGATCTCGGCCATGGGTCTCCCTGTGTCGGTGGTCGGTGGCCGTCACGGCAGGCGACGGTGGCCAGTCGGCATGCCGGGCACACCAGCATACCTTCTGCGGTCGCCTAGAAGCGGATCACGACCGGCATCCCGACGACGACTCTTGCGTAGAGATCCTCCACCTCAGAGATGTGCATGCGGATGCAGCCGTGCGAGGCGTAGCTGCCGATCGAGCCGTCGTCCGGGGTGCCATGGATGCCGACTCCCGGGGCACTCGTGCCGATCCAGCGCGTGCCCAGGGGGTTGGTGACCCCCGGTGGGATGGGCTTGGCGTCCTTGGCCCAGTCCGAGTTGGGGGGGTACCAGGTGGGGTTCATCAGCATGGACGTCACGGCATAGCTGCCGGTGGGGGTGGGGTACGCCGCCTGGCCGGCGGCGACAGAGTAGCTCTTGATCAGCTTGCCGTCACGGTAGAGGTAGAGGCGCAGGTCGCCGAGGTCGACGACGATCTCACCGCTGAGCGCGGTGAGCATCCTGCCGCCGACCTTTCCGTCCACGTCCAGGCCGAACCTCTCCTGGAAGCTCGTGACCGCGGCCGCGGTGCGTGCGTCGTAGGCGCCATTGCGGGTGCCCTGGAACACCCCCGCGGCGGCGAGCCTCTTCTGCAGCTCGCGCACGTCCTTGCCGCGGGCTCCCGGCCACAGGGTGGCGGAACCGAAGTGCTCGGTGCTGTCGACCACGAAGGTCTGCCGCTGGGCGACACGGTTGCCCCCTCCGTCGACGGCGGAGACGATCAGCACGTGCCCGCCCTGGGCGAGGCCTGCCACCCGGAACACGGCGCCGGACACGGCGCCCGTGAAATCGCGCGGCTCGCCGTCCAGGACGACCCTCACCTCGGGTGCGCCCAGCTGATCGAGGGCCTGGATGCGGATCTTGAGGCCGGCGTTCCCCACGACGGCGCCGAGCTGTGTGGTCTTGAGCGTCGGCGGCACGGCGTCGACGAACACGCTCAGGTGCTCCCTGGCCGCATTGCCGGCGCGGTCGGTGGCCGTGATCGTGACCTCCGAGGGACCGTCGGGAAGCGGCGCGCTGACGGCGTACTCGCCGCGCGCGTCGGCAGTTCCGCCGGCCGTCACCGAGCCGGCGGTCACCGTGACCGCGGCGTAGGGCTCCGTCGTGCCGCTGAAGGTGGGCGGCGAGGTGTTGAGGCGGCCGTCCTCGGCGGAGCCGTCGAGCTCGAGGGCGGGGACGCCCGTGTCGACGGTGAACCGCCAGTCTTTGCGCACCTGCTGGCGGAAGAGGTTGGAGCTCCTGCCGCTGAAGACGACGGCATGGGCGCCGTCGGCGATCCGTCCGGTGGCGAAGGTGATGCTGTCGCCGCGGTGCTCCGCCTCGGTGGTGATGTCGCGGCCGTCGAACGAGACGCGCACATCCTCGAGCTTGGCGAGGCCCTTGACGCTGAGAGTCACGGTCGGGGTCGGCCCCTTGACCCAAGCGTCGGGGCCCGGCGTGACGGCCGAGACACGCGGGGCGCTGAGCAGCTGCCAGGCCGCGAGCGCCGCCAAGGCGCAGACCACGGCGGCGATGACGTACGGCCAGCGACGGTGGGGTGAGGGCTCGTGCCTGTAGATTCTGTAGGTGGACTCCGGCACCGTGCCTCTTCCGGGACGATTTCGCTCCGATTATACCCTCCAGCGGCGGTATCCTGGCCCTTCCGCAGGAGAATCCGCCGCCGCGGCTAATCTCGCTGCATGGACCACTCGCTCGACGAACTGCTCGCCGAGGTCGCTGGCGGCCGCCTCAGCGCCGCCGACGCGGCCGGCCGCTTGCGCGGCATGGGGTACGCCGCCGTGGGCGATTTCGCGCGCCTCGACGTCTCGCGCGCCGCGCGCAAGGGCGTGCCCGAGGTCGTGCTCGCCGAGGGCAAGTCCGAGGACCAGGTGGTGGCGATCGTCGGGCGCTTCCTCGACCACAGCCCCGTGGTGCTCTGTAGCCGCGTGACGCCCGCCCAGGCCGCGGCTCTGGCCGCCGCCCTGCCCGCTGCCGTGGTCTGGGACGAGCGAAGCCGCGTCGTCACGGTGCGGCGGGCGGACGCGCCGCCGCCGCAGGAGCGCGGCGTGGTCGGGGTGCTCGCCGCCGGCACCAGCGACCTGGGCGTCGCCGGCGAGGCGGTCGCGATGTGTCGCGCCATGGACGTCGGCGTGATCAGCGCCTTTGACGTGGGGGTCGCCGGCCTCCATCGCCTGGCCGGGCCTCTCGACGAGATGGGCGCCGCCGGCGTGGCCGCCGTAGTCGTCGCCGCCGGCATGGAAGGGGCGCTACCTTCAGTCGTCTGCGGTCTCGTCGACGTGCCCGTGATCGGGCTTCCCACCTCGACCGGCTACGGGCTTGGCGGGCGCGGCGAGGCCGCGCTTCTCGGCATGTTGCAGAGTTGCAGCCCCGGGCTCGTCGCGGTGAACATCGACAACGGCATCGGCGCCGGCGCCACCGCCGCGCTCATCGCTCGCCGGGCCACGTGACGAGCATCCCCTTCCTCCTGCGTGACCACCGCGACGAGCTCTGGCAGCGCTGGGCCCGGGCCCTCGAGGGCGCCGTGGACGCCGAGTACCGCGAGCTGATCGCCGGCCCCCTGGGGGAGCGCATGCTGCGGGGCCTCGTCAACGACCTGATCGCCTGCTCGGAGGCGGAAGAGTACGAGCTCCCCGGCCTGCTGCGCGGCATCGAGTCCCGGGTGACCGCCGAAGCACGGCACCGCCTCGCCCTGGGGTTCAAGGTCCTCGACTTGCTGGTCGCCCTGCACGCGCTCCGCGGCGCCATCGTCGACGTGCTCCAGGACGCGCTGGTCCAGGATGAGATGCCCCCGTTCGCGGTCAGCCTCGACCAGCTCAAGAACGCCAACGCCTTCCTCGACCGCCTCGTGTGCGCCTCACTGGCGGCGGCGTGAGGCGCCAGCTGCCTGCCAAGCCGCCGCCCACCTCGTCGCTTGCGCCCCTCCGGAGCCGCGCGTAGGCTTGCCCGCATGCTTCAGCTGGCCCTCATCTTCGGCGGCCGCTCGGCCGAGCACGAGATCTCCGTCGCCTCAGCCCGGTTCGTCGCCCAGATGCTGGACCGCGACGCCTACGAGGTCGTGCCGGTGGGCATCACCCGCGGCGGCCGCTGGGTGCGGCCGCTCGACGTCGAGGCCGCGCTGCGCGACGGCCTCGACGACACCCCCTGCGAGGCGGTCCATCTCGAAGTCGACCCGGCGCGGCCGGGGCTGGTGTACGCCGACGGCAGTTTCCAGCCCCTCGATTTCGCCTTCCCCATGATGCACGGCACCTTCGCGGAGGACGGCACCATCCAGGGCCTGCTCGAGCTCGCCGGCCTCGCGTACGCGGGCTCCGGGGTCACCGCCAGCGCCGTGGGCATGGACAAGGAAGCCATGAAGGACGTCTTCGCCGCCCGTGGGCTCCCCCAGGTGGAGTACCTCACGCTGCGCGATGAGGCCGCCACGGGCGCGGGGGCGGTGGCGGCGGTCGAGGACCGGCTCGCCTACCCCGTCTTCGTCAAGCCGGTCAACCTCGGGTCGAGCGTGGGCATGACCAAGGCGCACGACCGCGCCGAGCTGGGGCCGGCGCTCGAGCTGGCCGCCGCCTACGACCGCAAGGTCATCGTCGAGGCGGCCTGCGCCGGCCGCGAGCTGGAGTGCGCGGTGCTCGGCAACGAGGAGCCGCACGCGTCCGTGGCCGGCGAGGTCATCCCGGCGAACGAGTTCTACGACTACGAGGCCAAGTACACCGAGGGCTTGATGGCCTTCGTGATCCCGGCCGACGTAGGCCCTGAGATGCAGGCCGAGGTCGCTCGCCTCACCGTGGCCGCCTTCAGCGCCATCGACGGCTGTGGGTTCGCGCGCTGCGACTTCTTCCTCGAGGCGGGCAGCGGCCGAGTGCTGGTCAACGAGATCAACACCATCCCCGGCATGACGGCCATGAGCGGGTTTCCGCGCCTCTGGGCCGCCTCCGGCCTCGACGGCCCGGCGCTCGTGGAGGAGATCGTGCAGCTCGGCCTGCGGCGCCACGCCGCGCGTCGCGACCTGCGCACCACCCACTGAGGCGTCGTCGCCTCCGGTGCCAGTAGCGCCGGCCGGCTAGCTCGAGCTCCGCGTGGCCGAGGGCTCGGTCGTGTCCTTCACCCACTTCTTCAGGCCGACGTACTTGAGGTACTTGAACACGTACGTGTCGGCGTGCGCCTTGGCGGTCACCGTGAACACCTGGTCGCCGCTGAGCCCCACGCCGGTGGAGAAGGCGAGGAGCCGCATGTCGGACTTCGTGAGGTAGTCGCGCGCGGCCTTCTCGGCGGCCGCGAGGTCCAGGCTCTGCGAGTACTCGTTTCTCGCCTCTTCGGCGGCGGTGGTCGCGTCGTCGCGCACAGACTGGTTGGCGGTGAAGAGCGCCAGACCGTCGAGCACCACCACCGCGATGATCGCGATGGTGAGGAAGAGCCAGAGGACCTCCCGGATAAAGCCGTCCTGCCCGTGCAGCCGCGTACGCAGCATCGATGTGCCTCCTTGCCTCGACTGGCCGGCATACCCCCCTCTATCGGTGGGCAGCGCCACTTAGTTTACTGTACGGCCCGCCGTCAGCCTGATGCAGAGGATGGCGAGGTCGTCGGCGGGTGGGCGCAGGGAGAACGCCTCGGCCGCGGCCATGAGCCCCGCGACGACGTCGGCGGCCGGCGTGTCGTGCCGGCCGGCGAGGAGCGCCGCCATCTCGTCCTCGAAGAAGTGGCCGCCGGCGCCGCGCAGCTCGGTGACTCCGTCGGTGAAGGCCACCAGCAGGTCGCCGCGCTCGAGCTCGAGGTTCTCGGTGGGGTAGGGAGCCAGGGCGGCCCCCAGCTCGACGCCGATCGCCGGCTCGGTGAACAGCAGGGGCCGCTCCGCGCCGCCGGCGCGCACGACGAACGGCGTCGGGTGGCCGGCACTGGCGAGCTGCAGCAGGCCGCGGCTGGTGCTGACCAGCCCGAAGAGCACCGTCACGAAGCGCTCGCTGTCGGCGGCGTAATCAGGCTGCTCGAGCAGCCCGGTGCGCAGTTCCTGCAGCGCCTCGCCCGGGTGTGTGGGCCACGAGAGCTGGCCCCCGTGCACGGCGGCGCGCAGGATGTACTTGGTCGCGAAAGTGGTCGCCATCGCCTCGACGCCCTTGCCCGACACATCGCCGATGGCGAAGGCGAGGGTGTTTGGGGAGCGGCTGTAATAGTCGACGAAATCCCCGCCGCTGAGGACCCCGGTGCTGGCTGAGCGGTACAGGAACGCGACGTCCAGCCCGGCCAGCTCCGGCGGCGCGCCGGGGAGCAGGCGCTGCTGGAGGCGCTCCGCGATGTCCGCCTGGGCGGCGTGCATCTCGGCGAGGCGGCGGCCGTCGCCGGCCA
Source organism: Thermoleophilia bacterium (assembly GCA_041648235.1). Taxonomy (GTDB): domain Bacteria; phylum Actinomycetota; class Thermoleophilia; order UBA2241; family UBA2241; genus CAIXSE01. The sequence goes on along the minus strand of JBAZPK010000059.1, from coordinate 4,498 downwards.
CGTCCTGCAAACGATGCCCCGCCAGCCGGGCGAGCGCGCCGAGCCGCTGGAGGTCGGCGGCGCCGTACCCTCTCGTGCGGCCACCGACGGCGAGGAACCCGACGCCGCCGCCGTCCGCGGCCGCTATCGGCACGCAGACAAAGCCGCCCAGGCCGAGCGGGTCGCCGGCTTTCGCGCGGCCCTGCCCGGAGCCGCGGCCGGCGTTGTGCAGCAAGGGCATGCCCGAGGCGCACACGCGCCCGGGGCCGCCCTGGCCGAGGTCCCAGCGCAGGCGCATCCGATTCCAGCCGCTGTCCACGTCGTACCAGCCGTCGCTCGTCGCGGCTTCGCCGTCGAACAGGCCGATCACGCCGCGCCGCGAGGCGGTGGCACGGCAGGCGGCCTGGCTGACGGCGCGCAGCACCTCGTCGACGCTCCGTGCCGCGATGAGCGGCTCGATGCTCGTCAGCGCGCCGGCCAGCTCGTCGTCTGGGGGTGGTGAGGGCATGCAGCTAGGTTCGGCGCCCGCCGCCGGCACTCCTGCGGAGCTCGCCTAACGGCGGAGGGAAGCCTCGAGCAGCAGCGCCCCCACCTGGAGCGCAACGGCGGCCCCCGCCACGCAGAGGGCGAGCGGCAGTGGCAGGCCGATGACGGCGACCGCGAGCCCCAGCGTCACCGCCCACAGCAGGGCGCCGGGGACGGCGCCCCCCACGATCCGGCGCCGGAAGCCGAGCCAGGCCAGCCGGCGGCGCATGCGCGAGGCTCGCGCGTCGTCGTCGAGGTAGCTGGAGCCGCGCCGGTGCAGATCGGCGGTGATCTCGTTGCCGTCGGGGGCGTAAAGCCGGCACTGCAGGGGCAGCCCGGCGCGCCGGCGCAGCCGCTCACCCTGGAGGCGCGAAAAGCGCTCGATGAGCGAGAGAAAGCGGTCATCGCCGGAGAGCGCTCCGCCGGCGAGGCGCACGTTGAGGTACAGGCAGTCGCGCACGGGGTCGTACTTGATCTCAGAGCGCCAGCCACGACGGTCGAAGAAGCCGCCGAGGAAGCGGTCGAGGGCCGCGGGGATGCTGTCGATCTCGGGTTGTCGCGCCGTGCTCATGTCATCGTTCCACCGCTCTTTTCATCGGCAGCGAGCCACCAGGAGTGAAACTGGCCGGGTGGCGGGCCGGCGTGCGGCCGCCCGTCGAGCGTGGCCGCTGGCCACCGCTTGCGGTGCCCGCGGGCGGCGGCTCGCCGGCCGTGATGCGATAGAATGCGCTTTCCGACGGAGCGGGCTGCTTCCGCTCGACTCAGCGAACCACAGGAGCTCCCGTGAAGATCGCAGTCATCGGCCTGGGCTACGTCGGCCTGCCTCTGGCGATGGTGTTCGCCGAGGCCGGCGTGGAGGTCGTGGGCATCGAGGCCGTTGCGGCGCGCTGCGACGAGGTCAACGCCGGCCGCAGCTACATCCAGGATGTCCCGGGCGCGGCGCTCGAGAAGGTGGTGGCCGCCGGCCTCATCCACGCCACCCCCGACTACGCCGCCGCCGCAGCCTGCGATGCCGTGATCCTCTGTCTGCCGACGCCGCTCAACGCCAACCGCGAGCCGGACCTCACGCTGGTCAAGGGGGCGGCGGCCGAGCTGGCCGGGCACCTCCGGCGCGGCCAGCTCGTCACCCTCGAGAGCACCACCTACCCGGGCACCACCCGGGAAGTCCTCGCGCCGATCCTTGAGGCGGGCTCCGGCCTCAAGGCGGGCGTCGACTTCCACCTCGCCTTCTCGCCGGAGCGCGTCGACCCGGGGCGCACCGACTTCACCACCAAGAGCACCCCCAAGGTGATCGGAGGCCTCACGACGGCGTGCACGCAGCGGGCTCTGCAGGTGTACGGGCCGGTCATCGATCACGTGGTGCCGGTGAGCACGGCCGAGGTCGCCGAGATGGCCAAGCTGCTCGAGAACATCTTCCGGAGCGTCAACATCGCCCTCATGAACGAGCTGGCGATGCTCTGCGACCGTATGAAGGTCGACGTGTGGGAGGTCATCGACGCGGCCGCGACCAAGCCGTTCGGCTTCATGAAGTTCCAGCCCGGCCCCGGGCTCGGCGGCCACTGCATCCCCATCGACCCCTTCTACCTGAGCTGGAAGGCGCGCGAGTTCGACTTCTGGACGGAGTTCATCGAGCTCGCCGGCAAGGTCAACGAGAACATGCCCTACTTCTGCGTCGAGAAGCTTCACCGGGCGCTCAACACGCGCGGCAAGAGCCTCAACGGTGCCCGGATCCTGGTGCTCGGCGTGGCCTACAAGGCCGACATCGACGACCTGCGCGAGTCGCCGGCGCTCAAGGTCATCCGTCTCCTGCGCGACCACGGCGCCGACGTGCAGTACCACGACCCCTTCTGTGCCGAGCTGCCGCAGTTCGGCCTCGCCTCGGTCGCGATCGGCGACTACCGCGGCCTCGCGGCCTACGACGCCGTGACGATCGTCACGGCGCACTCGGCACTGGACTACCGGGCGGTGGTCCAAGAGGCCGACCTGGTGGTGGACTTCCGCAACGCCACCGCGGGCATGCCGAACGCCGGCAACGTCTGGAAACTCTGAGAGGGAGACGCACCCGTGACTGCTGACAAGGTCCGCGTCGGGCTGGTCGGGCTCGGCTACTGGGGCCCCAACCTGGCGCGCAACTTCGACCGCCTGGCGAATGCCGAGCTGGCGTACTGCTGCGACCTGGACGAGGCCAACCTCGCCAAGGCGCGCAGCCTCTACCCCAAGGCGGTCGTCACCGACGACTACGAGGCGCTGCTCGCCGACCCGTCGCTCGACGCCGTGGTCGTCGCCACCTCGGTGCCGACGCACTACGCGCTCGGCAAGCGGGCCCTCGAGGCCGGCAAGCACGCCTTCATCGAGAAGCCCATCGCGCTCAAGGCGGGCGACGCCGCCGACCTGCTCGCGACGGCGGAGGCCCGGGGCGTCAAGCTCATGGTGGGCCACTTGCTCGAGTACCACCCGGCCGTGCGCAAGGTGAAGGATCTCGTCGACGACGGGAGCCTCGGCAAGGTCTTCTACGTGTACGCCAACCGCCTCAACCTGGGCAAGGTGCGCACCGACGAGAACGCGCTCTGGAGCCTCGGCCCGCACGACATCTCGGTGCTCAACTTCCTCATCGGCGAGGAGCCCGAAGAGGTCAGCGCGCGCGGCGAGTGCTACCTCCAGGACGGCGTCGAGGACGTCGTCTTCGGCTACATCAAGTACCCGAGCGGCGTCATCGGCCACCTCCACGTGAGCTGGCTCGACCCGCACAAGAGCCGCAAGATCACCGTGGTCGGCAGCGAAAAGATGGTCGTCTTCGACGACATGGAGAACGACCGCAAGGTCACCGTGTACGACAAAGGCGCCACCACGACGCGCACCAAGTTCGAGACTTATGGGGAGTTCGTCACCCTGCACTTCGGCGACATCCACATCCCCAAGATCGGCAACGAGGAGCCGCTGCGCGTCGAGGCGCAGCACTTCGTCGACGCGATCCGCAATGACACGCAGCCGCTCAGCGACGGCCGCGACGCCCTGAACGTGGTGCGCGTGCTGGACGCCATGGAGCGCAGCCTGCGTAACGGCGGCCGGCCGGTGAAGACGGCCGAGCTGTGAGGGGGCGGCCATGACGCTCACCGCCTCGGGGCTCGGCCACGACCTGCTGCTCGGCGCCGGCGTCCGCATCGGCGCCGGCGTCGTGTTCGGCGCCCACGTCGTGGTGTACGACGGCACGGTGATCGGCGACGGCTGCTTCATCCAGGACGGCGCGGTGCTCGGCAAGGTGCCGAGCCTCTCGCCGACGAGCACGGCGAAGCGCGGCGAGCTGCCGCCGCTCGAGCTGGGCGCCGGCTGCGTGGTGAGCACCGGCGCCGTGGTCTACCGCGGCACCACCCTGGGCCCGGGCTGCATCCTCGGCGACTACGCCGGGGTGCGCGAGCGCTGCCGGCTCGGCCAGCGCGTGGTCGTCGGCCGCGGCAGCGTGGTCGAGAACGACACGACGATCGGCGACTTCACGAAGATCCAGACGGGCGTCTACATCACGGCCTACATGACGATCGAAGAGCGCTGCTTCATCGCCCCGTGCGTCCAGACCACGAACGACAACTTCATGGGCCGCACCGAGAAGCGCCACCAGTTCATCAAGGGCGCGACCATCCGCCGCGGCGCCCGCGTCGGCGGCGGTGCGGTGCTCTGCCCGGGCATCGAGATCGGCGAGGAGGCGTTCATCGCCGCCGGGGCCGTGGTGACCAAGGACGCCCCGCCCCGCAAGCTGCTGATGGGCGTGCCGGCACGCGTGGTGCGCGACGTCAACGAGGACGAGCTGCTCGAGAATCAGTGAGGCGGCTGGGTACCATCGTCTCCGCCACCCGTTCCGCCGGGGCACGATCGTCCCGCCGCCCGCGCCACGTCGTGGCACGTGTGCCCACGCCGGCGCGTTTCGGCCGCCGCGTCGAGCGCGGCGGCGCCTCAGGGCGGCGGCGGATCGCTCAGGGACGAGGCGCTCGCACTCGGTGTC
>JBAZPK010000058.1:0-12523 GCA_041648235.1 Thermoleophilia bacterium | reverse complement strand
GCGCGGCGCAGCTCCAGCAGGTCGCGGGCCAGCACCCAGCCGGCCGAGGCGAGCGGGATGGCCAGGAGCACGCCCACCATCCCGCCCAAGGTGGCGCCGATCAAGGCGGCGATGAAGACCACCAGGGGGCTCAGCGACACCGTCCGGCTGTAGACGATGTTCTGCAGGAGGTTGTTCTCGAGCTGCTGGTAGATCACGAAGTAGACCACCAGCACGACGCCGTCAGTGCTGCCGCCGGCCGCGAAGCCGACGATGCTCACGATCACGGCGCCGATGGTGGCGCCCACGAGCGGGATGATGTCGAGGATCGCGACCAGCACGGCGAGCGTCTCCGCGTACGGGACCCCGAGGACCTTGAGCACGATGTAGGTGGCGACGCCGGCCACGAGGCTGATGGTGAGGTTGCCGCGCACGTAGCCGCCGACGGCGCGCAGGAAGTTGTCGCCGATGCGCTGCGCCCACACCCGCTCCTCGTCCACCAGCATGTCGAGGATCGACCGCCAGGCCTTGGCCCCCTCGATGAGCAGCATCACCATGATCGTGAGGATGGTGACCACCGCGGCGAGCACCGAGGCCGCCCGCGTGACCGCGCTCACGATGCTCTCCTGGTTGCCGAGGAGGACCCTGAGCACCTCCCCCGGGGTGAGATCCGAGAGGTGCTCGAGCACGTGCAGGCGGACCTCGAGGAAGTTCAGCCGCCCGCCGGGCCCGAAGAGCGAATCCACCAGGCCCGGGAGAGCGCGGATGAAGTCGTCCGCCTGGAGGACCACGGGCCAGGCGATGGCGACGATCGCGGCGACAAGTACGGCGATCGTCGCGAACGACACCGCGAGCGCCGCGAGGATGCGGTTCCAGCCGTGCCGCATGAGCCAGCCCACGGCGGGCTGCAGGGCGATCGCCAGGATCACGCCGATGAGCACCCAGAGGAGGATCGTGCGGATCTCGACGAGCAGCAGGACGAGGCCGACGAGGCCGAACACGGTGAGCGTGACGACCGCCGTGCGCCGCGCCAGCTCACTGGTGCGCAGGCCGGGCGCGCCCGGCCACGCGGGCTCGCTCGCGGGCTCGCCCGCGCGCCGGCCGGGCTCCCGCGCCGGTAGCTGCTCGTCCATGCCCTCCCGACCTCCTCGATGCCGTGCATGCTCCCTGCCGCAGAGCGTATCATTGTCGCGCGGTCGCACAACGCGGCCGCCCTCCCACCTTACGTGGGCCTATAGCTCAGCCGGTTAGAGCAGTCGACTCATAATCGATCGGTCGCAGGTTCGAGTCCTGCTGGGCCCACCAGTGTTGTCACTATCACAACGTTCTCCCTGTAGATGACCGGTACTTGATGTCCGGTCGCCTACTCGATCGCTCGCCGTCCTTTTGCGCCCGACCTGGCGTCGGGGATTCTCGCTCAAGGACTCCAACAGCAGGCCGCGGCCACGCCGCGAGGTCGATGACCCCGCTCTTCGGACGCGCTGAGCGCCGCGGGAGCAACGGACGCAGCGGGGTTACCGTGCGGTGCGCCGTGAGGGGCACCGCACTGCAGAGCTTCATTCAGCGCGGCGTCCGGAAGCTCATCGAGTGCCCGAGGATGCGGGGAGTAACTCAGTCATCGATTGCCTCAACGCCAAGTCGCTTGAGTCGCTCAAGGTTGTCCTTCATGGCTTTGAGTGCTTCGGGGGAGTGCCCCTGCCAATCCGTGACCTCGCCCGTGACCCGTAGCGGCTCCCGGGAGCGGTATGACTTCGTCGGATTGCCCGGGTATTTCTTGTCCGTCAGATTGGGGTCATCCATGATCGGGCCGGTCGGTTCCACTCTGTAGATCCTCCCGGGACCTTCGCCGAGTGCCAGCTCTGCCCCCCAGGTGGCTGCATCCAGGGTGCCGGTCAGGTAGACGTAGGTCGCCTTCTTCCTCTTACCGAAGTTAGAGGTGTACCCGGGCTCGATCAGGTCTCCCGGCTCCAGGTCAGCCCGTGTGCCATGGTAGAACCGCTGCGGACTCAGGTCGTCGATGGCTGCCATCGGCTCGCTCCTCATACTGGGCGGCTGCGCTGCCGCGCGCCGGGGCAGGTCCGCCGGCGTCGACAACACACGCATTTCGAGACTCCTTGTTTCCGTACCTTCCGGCTTGGGGCCGTTGAGTATGCGGCACGGCCCGGGACTTGCCGCAAGCCCCTACCTGCGCTGTATATTAAGAGTGGAGAGGAGGGGGTCCTGTCCTTTCCCGTATCGCGGCACGAGCAGTTCTTCACCCTCTTCAGCAAGGCCGGCTCGATCGTCGTCGCGAGCGCCGGCATTCTCATCGAGTTCGTCGCAGCGCTGCCCGGAGCTCTCCAACCGCATGCACGACACCGAGGCCGCCGACGACGACACCACTCCAGTCGGCGAGCCAGATGAGGGCGGCGGCCACGACGAGGCCGCCTCGATAGATGACGGCGATCACGCCACGGACGAGACCGCCCTGCCGCCCCCGCCGATCGCTCACCCTGAGAGATGAGTATCCACAAGGCGCTGCGGTTCATTCCGGAAGTCTGAGAGCGGTCTGGTTGGGTCCACCAGCGTTGTCGACCCGACAACAACCTCCGTGCACATGACCGAGTTCCGCTGTCCGCTCGCCTACCCGGTCGCAGCGCTGAACGACCGCGTGACACGTAGAAGCGCGACGGAGCCAGCCAGATTGTCGATGACCTCTACGGTCCGGGGTCAGGCGTCAAAGGGTTCGGCGTCAAGGATCCAGAGAACAACCATTTGATGATCGTGCAGGAAGCAAAGGGGGATGGCCATGAATCCCAGTGAAGAAATCGACAATCTGATCGCGCAGAATCAGGACTGGCGCGGTGCCACGCTGGCGAGTCTCCGCAAGACCATCCTTGAGGTCGATCCCGAGATCATCGAGGAGTGGAAATGGATGGGGTCACCAGTCTGGTCACTCAACGGGATCATCTGTGTCGGCAACATCTTCAAGAACAAGGTGCAGCTCGTCTTCATGAACGGAGCGGCACTCAGTGATCCTGACGACCTCTTCAATGCCGGACTTGAAGGCAACAAGAGGCGAGCTATCGACGTCAATGAAGGGGATCACATAGTAGAAGGTTCGCTAAAGACTCTCGTTCGTGCTGCCATAAGCTTCAACCAGGCAAAAGGCAAGAAGTAGGTCTCTCGATGGGGAAGGTCTGGCAGCCGGTGGGCAGTCGGCGCCGCCGGCACGGGCTCGTGATGAGCGGGGAGCTGCGGGGGGATGGGCCACCACGTCAAGGATCAGGCGTGGGACGCGCGGCGGGCGGGGAGCCCGTTGCGGGCGAGGAGTCCTTTGCGGGCGAGCGGCACGTCTGCGCCGAATGGCGGGCCGGGTCAAAGGGCGCGAAGTAGGTCTGGCCTATCGCCAGGATCCCGCGCTGGGGAATCCAGAAATCTCCCAGGCGGGCCTGCGGGTGCACGGGGCCAGGCCGCCCCAGATCTTCCCCCGCCAACCGCGCCCGGCTGTCGACGATCGTCCACATGAGGCGCGGGTTCGCGATGAAGTGCTGCCCGTTGGGTACGGTCCCCTGCAGACCGACATGCCCCACGCCGAGCAGGGGCCCCGCCATCAGGCCCATGGCCGCCAGGACCGCCGGGCGTTGCCACGCGGTTTTCGGAAGCAGCCGTCCCGCGGCGTTCATGAACCGGGTCGCCGCAGTCGCCCCCACGACCATCTCCCATTCGAACGGTACGGCCGGCATCACGACGCGCAAGCGGGATGGCCCCAGCCACGCTACCCTGATCTCTGTCTCGATCGCGTCGGACGCGATCGCGCCGAAGAAGCGTGCGCACGAGCGCCGCGCGGACACGTTGGCGTAGAGGGTCCAGTCGCCATCCGGCGTCCGGTGCCAAACGGAGGTGTAGCCGGGCCCTACAGACGAAGCAGGGTACCGGCGCAGCGCCAAGACGTGGCCTGAGCGCATCGGCAGGCCCATCACGCCGTAGCCGCTGAACCGTTCTTCCGCTCCCGCGGGAAGCGACGCGACCGCTTCGACTTGCTCTGCAAGGTGTCGGGGTTCCGTTTGCATAGGCACTCCAATGCATTCCCCCCGAGGAGGGTTACCACTCAGTGGGTTGCCACGGGTCGGGCGGATCCCGATCGCCTTGGCGCCCACCTGTGACGACGGCCGAGTTTGACAACGCCTGGGGCTCCGACAAATAATCAAAAGGTCATTTGAATTACCCAGGGGAGTGAGGCGCTGTGACGGGCGGTCGGGAGTACAAGCGCGCCGTGTACGAGCAGTTCGCGCTGATCGGCAAGGCGCTCTGCAGCGGCCCGCGGCTGGAGATCCTCGACGTCCTGGAGCAGGCGGAGCGCACCGTCGACGTGCTCGCCGCAGCGGTAGGGATGTCGGTCGCCAACACCTCCCACCACCTGCAGGTGCTGAAGCGTGGCCGGATCGTGGAGAGCGAGCGCCGCGGCCAGCACGTCATCTATCGCCTCGCCGGCCCTGTGGTCGGCGAGGCCTTGCGCGCCGTCCGCGTGCTGGGCGCGCGCCGCCTCTCGGAGATCGAGCGCGTGACCACCGAGTTCCTCGCCGGCCGCGAGGGCATGGAGGTCGTCGACCAGCAGGCCCTGCTCGAGCGCATCGGCAGCGGCGACTGCATCGTGCTCGACGTGCGGCCGCCGGAAGAGTACGACGCGGCGCACGTCGCGGGAGCCCTCTCGATGCCGCTCGAGGAGCTCGAGCGGCGGCTCGGCGAGTTGCCCCGGGACCGCCAGATCGTCGCCTACTGCCGCGGCCCCTATTGCGTGCTTGCGGTCAACGCCGTCGAGACCCTGCGGCGCCACGGCTTCGACGCGGTGCGCGCCCCCGAGAGCGTCGCGGACTGGCGCGAGCTCGGCCTTGCTGTGATCGACAATGACTGAAGGGAGCCATCACGTGAAGTACCTGTTCATCCTGAACGACCCCGCCTACGGCACCGAGCGCAGCTACAACGGCCTGCGCCTGGCGATGACCCTGCTGACGCAGGAGCCCGACGCTGAGGTCACCGTCTTCTTCATGGGCGACGGCGTGGGGTGCGCGAAGGCCGGCCAGAAGACGCCGGACGGCTACTACAACCTCGAGCGCATGCTCAAGCCCATCGTGCGCAAGGGCGAGGTGCTCCTGTGCGGGACCTGCATGGATGCCCGCGGCATGGGCGAAGATGAGGTCACGGACGGCGCCCGGCGCAGCTCGATGAGCGAGCTCACGCAGCGCACCGCCGAGGCCGACAAGGTGCTGGTCTTCTGACGCCGTGCCTCTGACCACCCAGCGAGCACCAGTCCAGCAGGGATCGTCCCCCCAGACCGCACTGGAGACCGGATGAACACAGGCAAGCACAGGGTCGTCATCGTCGGCGGCTCGTTCGGGGGCGTGAACGCCGCCTATCAGCTGCGGCGCAAGCTGGGGGACCGCGTCGATCTGACGCTCGTCTCCGCCGAAAGCGACTTCACGTTCATCCCCAGTCTGCCGTGGGTGATGATGGGCTGGCGCCGGCCCGAGGCTCTCAAGGTGCCGCTGGCCGCTCCCCTCATGCGCAAGGGCATCCGCTTCGTCAACGAGCGGGCGACGTCCATCGACCCCTCCGCTCAGTCCGTGACCACGGCGAGCGGCAAGACCTTCGGCTACGACCACCTCGTCCTCGCCACGGGCGCCGACCTCGACTGGGCCGGCGTGCCCGGCTCCGACCCCGCCGAGGGCGTCGTGCACACCTGCTTCACGGCCGAGCAGGCGGTCGCGGCGCGGGAGGCGATCGCGCGCTTCGTCGCCTCCGACGGCGGGCGCGCCATCATCGGTGCGAACCCCGGGGCGAGCTGCGGCGGCCCCGCCTACGAGATCATCATGATGCTGGAGACGCTGCTGCGCCGGCAGAAGCGGCGTCACCTCTTCGATCTGCACCTGGTGACGCCCGAGCCCTTCCTCGGCCACTTCGGGGTCAACGGCATCGGCAACCTCAGCCGCATGATGAAGGACGAGTTCCGCTCGCGGCACCTGAACTGGACCACGAACGCCGCTCTTGCGAGCGTCGAGCCGGGCAAGGCGACGCTGGCGGACGGCACCGAGATGCCCTTCGACCTCGCGGTCCTCATCCCGGCCTTCTACGGGGCGCAGGTGGCGCGGGACGTCGACGGCCTCGGGAACCCGCGCGGCTTCGTCCCCACGGACCGCCAGCTCCGGAGCACGCGCTACCCGAACGTCTACGCCGTGGGCGTCGCGGTGGCCATCGCGCCGCCCGCGGCCACGGCCGTGCCGGTCGGGGTCCCGAAGACGGGGCACATGACCGAGGAGATGGCGGCGCGAGCGGCGGCCAACATCGCCGCGGAGGTCACCGGCTCTGGCGACCTCGTGGATGGGCTCGCGCTGCCGTCGACGTGCGTCTCCGACGCGGGTGACATCGCCTTCTACATCCGCGCCGACCCATTCCTGCCGCCGCGGAACGTCGCGACCCTGCGGCGCGGCAGCCGCTATCATTACCTGAAGCTGGCCTTCGAGCGTTACTACCTGGAGAAGATGAAGCGCGACCTGCCCTCGTTGCACTTCGGCTGGTGAGCGCGCCAAAGGCAGCGCAGGGAGTCCGGACACGGAACGGCCCACTTCGGGAGGGACCTTGAGCTCGCCATCAGACCTTCGCCAGGGGCTCTCGACTCGCTGCGTCCACGCCGGCGATGATCGCGACCCGCAGGGCGCCATCCACACGCCGCTGTATAACCACTCCACCTTCGCCTTCGCCAACACCGAGGACCTGCTCGACGTCGTCGAGGGCCGCCGGGCCGGGTCGCTCTACACCCGCTACGGGCTCAACCCCACGATCCAGTCGGTGGAGCGCAAGCTGGCCGACCTGGAGGGCGCGCCGGCAGCCCTCGCGTTCTCATCGGGTATGGCTGCGGAGGCCGCGACCTTCCTGGCCCACGCCCACGCCGGCGACCACATCGTCTGCATCGGCGACGTCTACGGCGGCACCTTCGAGCTGCTTGGCGTCAATCTGCCTCAGGTCGGGATCGACACGACGTTTCTCCTCGTCAGTGAAGTGGACCGCTTGCCTGACGTCCTCACCGATCGCACGCGCATCGTGTTCTTCGAGACGCCCACCAACCCCCAGCTCGAGCTCATCGACATCGCAGCGGCCGCTGAGGCCGCGCACTGCGCGGGCGCCCTAGCCGTCGTGGACGGCACCTTCGCGACGCCCGTGAACCAGAACCCGCTGGAGTTCGGCGCCGACCTCGTGATCCACTCCACGACGAAGTACCTGGGCGGCCACAGCGACCTCACCGGTGGCGCGGTCCTGGGCCCGGCTCCGCTGCTCGAGCCGATCGCCCTGTGGCGCAAGAACCTGGGCCAGATGATGGCCCCGGAGGTCGCCTTCCTGCTGGCCCGCAGCATCCGCAGCCTGGTCGTGCGGGTGCGCGCCCAGAACGAGACCGCGACGGCGGTGGCGAGCTTCCTCGCCGCGCATCCGCGCGTCGCGAAGGTCAACTACCCGGGACTGGCGACGGGCGAACAGGCTGAGATCGTGGCCCGGCAGATGCGCGGTCCGGGCGGCATGCTCAGCTTCGTCGTCGACGAAGACGCCGCTTCTACGGCCGCGGTGGTCGATCGCCTGCGCCTGTTCAGCATCGCCGCGAGCCTCGGCGGGGTGGAGAGCCTCGCCACCCAGCCGATCACGACCACGCACCACGGGCTGACGCCGGAGGAGCGCGGCCGACGCGGCATCGTCGATGGCATGGTCCGGCTGTCGGTCGGGCTGGAAGACGCCGACGACCTCATCGCCGACCTCGAGCAGGCCCTGACCTGACCGATCGATGCCCGGCAGGGTGAACACCAGGATCGATCCCGACCACAACAGCCAGCCCACGGGGCGCCGTTGACCGTGGACCGGCTGCGCTTCGGGACCTTCCTCGCGCCCAACATCATGCCGGTCTACGAGGCCGTCACGAAGGAGGTCGGGCGCCGCCTCGGGATCGAGACGGAGCTGTCCATCGAGACCGACTACGAAGCCTGTGCGAGGGACGAGAAGGAGGTCTGCTTTGTCTGCAGCCTCCCCTACGTGGAGTTCGAGCGCCAAGGCATCTCGCCGGCCGTCCCGATCGCTGCCCCGGTGCTTGCGGGCGATCGCTACGGTGGCAAGCCCATCTACTTCTCGGACGTCATCGTCCACCGGGACAGCCCGTTCACCTCGTTCGTCGACCTGCGTGGCCGATCCTGGGCCTGCAACGAGCCGCTCTCGCACTCGGGGTACGGCATCACGCGCTACCACCTCGTCGAGATCGGGGAGACGCACGGCTTCTTCAGCGAGGTCGTCGAGGCCGGCTTTCACGAGACGTCGATGCGCCTCGTGGCCGCTCGGGAGGTCGACGCCTCTGCCATCGACTCCCAGGTGCTGGCCGTGGCCATGCGCGACCATCCGTCACTGGCCCGGTCGCTCCGCATCATCGACGCTCTTGGTCCCTCGACGATCCAGCCGGTCGCCGTGTCGAAGCGGGTCCCGCTCGAGTTGCGAGCCGGCATACAGCACGTCCTGACGACGATGCACGAGGACCCGGCCACGCGTGAGCGCCTGGCCCTCGGCATGGTCGAGCGGTTCGTGCCGGCCGACGCTTCCTCCTACGACGACATCCGCATGATGCGCGATGCCTGTGAGGCGGCAGGGTTCATGCGGATCCAGTGACCTCGTGTGGACACGAATGGACGACGCACCTCAGCGGGAGACTTCGAGAGCTGCCTGGTCAGGCCCACCATCACCTTCCCTCCGGCCACGCTTTCACGTTCAGGCTCGGTGACTGGGCTGCGACGTTGGTGAGGCGGTCCAACCCACACGAGTGCGGCAGGGTGCGTACGGCGATCTCGCCCGCTTGGGGCCAGGTCGTGCTCAGGTGATGTATTGACTTTAGTAAGTTGACGATTGAGTTTCTCAACGGTATGGTGTAGAAACACTTCGACAACTGAACCAGTGTGGAGTACATCATGACGAACGACTGGCACGAGCTGACCGACCTCACCGAAGAGCGACGCTTTCGCGTGACCGAGGTGCGGATGGACTCCGGCATCTCGATCCAGGGGGAGTTCGAGCTTCCTCCACTGGCCCGGTTGCGCTACGAGGACCAGGTGTTCGTGAGCGAGTTCGTCCGCAGCCACGGCTCGATCAAGGACATGGAGAAGGCGTTCGGCATCAGCTACCCGACGGTCAAGAACCGCCTCAACCGCATCATCGAGCAGCTCCAGCTGGTCGAGGTCACGGCCTCCCCCGTGGGAGGCGACGCCCTCGACCTGCTCGAGCGCGGCGAGATCTCCGCCGGCGAGGCGGCAGAGAGGCTGGGGCGATGAAGGTGCCGCCGATGATCATCGACCTGAGGGTCACCTCGTCCCAGCGGCGCCCGTTCCACCTGTGGCTGCCGCTGTTCCTGCTGTGGCCTCTGGCCCTGGCGCTCGGCATCCTGGCGCTCGCGCTCACGATCGTCGCCGATGCCGTGTTGCTCCTTCTCGGCCGGCGCTACCACCACTACACCGCCCTGCTGGTCCGCTCGTTCGGGGTACTCGGCGAGACACGCGGGATGGTCATCCGCTTCACCAACGAGAAGACGGCCGTCGACATGACGGTCCAGTGAGAAGGGGTGTTGACGATGAGTGAAGACCGCAGCCGGATCCTCAACCTGCTCGCCGGGGGCAAGATCAGTGCCGAGGAGGCCGAGCGCCTGCTGGACGCGCTCGACGCGCGCCAAGGAGCCGCCGCAGCCCCGGGCGGGGCGGGCATCCAGGGCGACCCCGGGCCGCTGATCGAGGCGCTTCCGAAGTACCTCTACGTCAAGGTCCTCGCAGCGAACGGCGACAACGTGGACGTGAAGATCCCCATCGCACTCGTGCGTTCGGGGCTCAAGCTCACGTCGCTCATCCCGCCGCAGGCGATGGACCAGATCAACGACTCGATGTCCAAGCACGGCATGTCCGTCGACCTCTCCAACTTCAAGCCCGAGGACATCGACGAGCTCGTCGGGGCGCTGCGCGAGATGGAGATCAACGTGGACGCCAAGAATGGCGACACGGTGCGGGTGTACTGCGCGTAGAGGCTGACCAGAGCAGCGCTCCCTAGCAGTCGCAGCTCGCTTCGCCGCCGGTCAGCCAGCCGTGGATGATCGCCTGCGCGCAGCCGACGCCAGGCTCGACGCTGATGGCCCCGGGCACGCAGTTGAGGGCGCACGCGCCGCACTCGATGCAGGCGCCTCGGTCCACGAGCGTGGCACGCCGGTCCGCGATGGCGAAGACGCCGCGTGGGCAGACGGCCACGCACAGCCCGCAGCCGTTGCAGCGGCCGACGTCGAGCTGCAAGGTGACGGCGTCTTCGATGTAGCGCAGCTCGGCCATCGCCCTCACCTCCCCAGCCTGGCGGCCAGCCAGGCGCCGAGGGCAACGGCGGCTGCGGCGCCCTGCAGAGGCAGTGCCTTGCGCATCTCGAGCTCCACGCCGGAAGGCGAAGTGATCGGCGAGGAGCCGGTGAAGTTCATGGCGGCGTACGAGGAAGCAGCCGGCACGCCAGCGAGCAGCGCGAGCTTGCCGGCGGGCGAGAGGCGGCGGCCAAACGCTGCCGTGCCGGCCGCCGCCAGCAGCCCTCCCGCCAGGGCGCCCTTCAGCGCGAAGGCGCGGCCGGGCAGCCAGGGCAGGGCCAGCGGCGTCACGGCGCCGCCGGCCAGCAGGGCGAGCCATGCGGCGCCGATGACCGGGGCGCCGCGGCGCAGGGCCCCACTGAGCGAGACGCCGTCGCGCTCGAGCGCCGAGGCCGCGAGGATGCCACCATACGCCAGGAGCATGCGGCGGTCCCACGCGGTGGCGAGCTCGACGGGCGCGAGCACGGCACGCTCCCTGAGCGTGAACGTGACCCTGCGCATCTCGGCATGGGCCTTCAGGCCCGCATCCAGGAACGCGGGCAGGTCGGCCGCGCGCACGGGCCCGAAGGTCGCGCGGAAGCCGCAGGCCTCCTTGACGCGGTGGGCGGCGACGCCGGGGGCGGAGAGCTGCGGGAGGATCAGGCGCCGGTGCTCCACGATCTCAGCCAGGCGCGACTCGCGGACCACTCGGCCGACCTCCTCGGCGCAGAACGTGCCTTTGCCGGCGGCGCACCAGACGTTGATCCCGCGCGTGTCGACGACCAGCACCCAGGCGTCGAGGCCAGGCAGCGAGGCGCGCAGCTCGTCGAAGGTGAGCTTGTAGTTGGCGGTGACGAGGACGGGGGCACCGGCATCTGGCGTACCCAGAGCGTAGAGGCCGGGCCGCACGCGGTAGTCGTCGCGGGCGAACCCCCAGCGCACTCGCCAGGCACCGCGGCGATCGTCGCGCGCCAGTGCGGAGGACACTTGCGGGACCGGGCCCGCCGGCGTCTCCAGCGTGCCCGTGACGAAGCCCGCGGGGCCGTAGGGATACCCGACCGGAGGCTGGCGCGGGGCGCCGCAACAAGAGCCCGCCCGGCGCCCCGGCTCCTCTTGCTGCCTCGATGTCTCACAGACCGCATCGTCGCGGTCTGCGAGTGGAGTGGCGGCTGCGCCGGCGCAGCACGAGCCGCCGGGCGGTGGCGCCGGCGGGCAGCAGCTCTGCGCGGCCGGCCGGTTGCCGCCGGCCTGTTGTGCGATCGAGATCTCGTCTGTCACTGTTCGTCCTGCTCCTAAATCAACTTTTTACGCTTTTACTATACATCGAACGACGTTGATGAGGGCCGCACGGGCGGCACGGTACGCTTCGCGGCGGATCGGGAATCCCGGAGGGCGTCGTTCTGGCCCGGTCCGGCGAGGGTGTCGCGAGGGTTTCCCGTTCAACGTGCGTCGTGCGTCGCAGGAGTGAGCATCGGATCGAAGGAGGCCGTTCCACGCTCGAGCGCAAGGAGTACACCCAGGAGGAATGCGACATCGGCAAGGCTGCCGTCGACGAGCAGTTCGCCGCCTGCAAGCCTCTCGTCAAGGCTGTGGCGGGGGCGACCACTGACGAGAAGGTCCAAGCTGCCGTCGACGAGTTCGAGGACTGTTCCTCAACAACATGACCCTCGCGCTCGACCCCCACTACGTCCACCGCCTGCGCATGGTCACCGGCAAGGACGGCAAGCCCCTGAACGAAGTCGAGCTGATCTGCGACTCGCTGATGAATAGTGGCGGGACCCTGCGGGAGGACAGCGTGATCAAGCATATCCCCGCTGAATCGGTCGTGAAGCTCAAGCCAGGTGACCGGATCCGGCTGTCGGGGCAGGAGTTTGAACGCCTTTCGCCGGCCTTCCTCGCGGAGCTGGAGCTCAGGTTCATGCCGCCAAGTTGACCGTGAGTGCCGCGTCCAGGGGTCCGGCCACCCACCTGAACCTGGGCGCGGCCTCACATGTCACTCCGACGGTGCCGGCCTCACCCGCCCCTCCAGCGGCGCCGGCTGCACAGCGCGCCCTCCTAGTGTCCTGAGTCGTTAGTTCGAAGGGCAACGTCTGGCGGTCACGAACTCCCCTTGTAAGATGGCGGCGAGGGGAGGCGGCGATGGCACGACGTGGGCGGCCGACGGCCGAGGTGGTGCTCAGC
>JBAZPK010000057.1:0-12578 GCA_041648235.1 Thermoleophilia bacterium | reverse complement strand
TGCGAAACAGAGAAAGGGAGGTGGCGGCCACCGGCTGACCTCTATGAGTACCTTTCTCCTGAGGCAACGAAGAGAGCTAGGAGTACTTTCTTAGCTGAGGCAACAGGTGACGCCGCGGCGAGTCGCCCGGCCTTGACGGCACCGCAGGTTCCCCGACCTCGTACCCCGGGTAGGCTCTGCGCAACCTCGCCGAAGGAGTCCCTGCCATGACCAGGATCCCGCAAGAGCTCCACGATCTGCTCGCCGGCGGCCACAACGTGTGGGTCGCCACCGTCTCCAAGGACGGCATGCCCAACGTTTCGATCAAGGGGAGCGGCGCCCTGCTCGACGACGAGCACCTCTACTTCGCCGACATGTTCAGCCACAAGACGCGCGAGAACCTCCAGCACGACCCGCGCGTCGCCGTCGGCATCCACGACCCGGATCGCAGGCTCGCCCTGCAGGTCAAAGGCCACGCCGAGCTGATCGACCACGGTGGGAGTTCGAGCGCATCAACGAGAAGCTCAAGGCCATCAGCGAGCAGCTGCATCTCCCGCCGATGAAGTACCTGGTGCGGATCACCGTCGAGTCCGTGTGGGACATGAGCCCCGGCCCGAACGCCGGCGACGAGCTCGTCTCGCCGCAGTGACGGCGACCCGGGCGGCTTGAGGCCGGGGGCGCGACGACGAGCTCCGCGGCGTCGCCGGTATTGCGCACGGCGATGGGCGCCGAGCTGCACGAGGCGCTGGTCGCCGTGCGCCGAGGCGACGCCGCGGCCGACGAGGGCAAGCCCGTGGAGCAGCTCATCGCCGAACAGCGCCGGCGTTTCTGAGCTCGGCTGCAACGAGGACGGGCGCCTGTCGGCGCCCGTCCTCGGCACAAACGCTTGTCGCCCCCCGCTACTTGACGGCGAACGCCTTGAACGTGGTCTTGGCAGCCCGCGTGTCGCTGGTCGCGAGGACGCTGGAGCGCATCCGATAGCTGCCCTTGCGGAGCGGCTTGTAAGCCCACTTGTACGTGTTGGCGACCGTGCCCGTGAGCGTCTTGATGGTGATCTTGACCCACGTGCCCGACGCGTTCCTCCGCTGCACGAGAACCTTGACGCCACCCGTGGCGATCGGCTTCACGAGCCCGCTGGCCGTGATCCTGCTGCCCCGCAGGATGCGCGTCTTGTTCAGCTTCAGCGTGATCAGGCCCGAGACGAGGGCGTCCTTCACGTGATGGCGGCTGCCGTCCGGGTTGCTGAACGCCGCCACCGTGCCGTGGCACGAGGTGCAGCCCTTGGTGGCCGAACCCACGTGGCCGGCGGTGTTGTGGCAAGCCGCGCCGGCGGCCCCGGAGGCGCAGCCCCCGGCCGTCTGCACTCCCGACATGTCCTGGCCCGGATCGTGACAGGTGAAGCAGGCGCGAGGGGTGCTGCTGTTCGGCGACGAGACGAAGCCGCCGGTGTGGCAGGTGGTGCACTTGTCATCGGTGGGCGGGTACGCGGGATGGCAGCTCGAGCACGTGGCGCCACCGTGGTTGAAGCTGCCGTCCGACACGGCCGCCGCCGGCCGTGCGACCGCCGCCAGCAACGCCAGCAGCGCCACCGTGACCAGCGCCGCGAGCAGCGTGCGCCGGCCATTCCTGGTGTGCGGGGAGATCCTCCTCATGCATCCTCCTTGGGGGGTCGGTGTGCAGACGGAGTTTCGAGGGACAGGATGCACTTTAGGATGGCCGCCCCCGAGGCGCAACCCGGGCGCCGTCGGCCGTGCGCGGTGGCGCCGCGATCCGCCGCCGGCGGGCCGGATGCGGGCGCCCAGGCTCTGGGCGGCGGTACAATGACGGCGTCGCCCCACCATGCCGGCCCGCCCCCCACGCCCGAGGAGCACGCCACGAGCGCCCCACCCCGCACGACGCGCAAGGTCCTCGCCGCCCAGAACATCAGCCGCATGTGCCTGGTGTGCGGGGCCGAGAACGTCGCCGGCCTCCACGCCCGCTTCTACGAGCTGGAGGGCGGCGAGCTGCTCGGCGTCTTCGCGCCGCGGGCCGAGCACCAGAGCTACCCCGGGCGCCTGCACGGCGGTATCAGCTCGGCGATCCTCGACGAGACCATCGGGCGGGCGATCATCGTCGGCAACGCCGGCGTCTGGGGCGTCACGGTCGAGTTCACCGTGCGGTTCCGCCGCCCGGTGCCGCTGGACGGAGAGGTCCGCGCCGTCGGCCGCGTGACGCGCGATACGAGCCGCCTGTTCGAGGGTACCGGCGAGCTCCTCCTGGCCGATGGGAGCGTAGCCGCGGAGGGCCGCGGCAAGTACCTCAAGATGGGCCTCGGCGAGATCGCCCCGGAGATGGCGCACGAAGAGGAGTGGTTCGCCGACCCGCGGCCGCGCCCAGAGGCCGCCGTCATCTGACGGCGAGCGGGCCGGCCGGCTCAGCCTTCGAGCGGCTCCGCCCGGGCCTCGATCTCGGCCAACAGGTTGGAGACACCGAGCCACCGGGCCCAGGCCTGGAGGTACGCGCGGTCGAGGACCCGCGCCTGGACCTCGTACACCCCAAGCGCGTCGGCGACCTGCTTCTCGCTGCCACCCGATCGCCGCGCCCAGTGCAGCTTCATCAGGATGGTGTCCTCGGGTGCAGACACGGCCAGCCGCATGCCCAGAGCATCCACGGTGATGCGCCGTCCAAAGCGCTCTCCGTCGTACGGATCATCTTTGAGCAGCCAGAAGTCCACCTTGTCGCCTGAGGCCGGCTGAATGAGGTTGAACATCCCTCTCTGGCGGACCGCCTCGGCCACGGCGATGCCGTCGAGATAGAGGTCCGGGCCAGCCAGTGAGGCGACCAGACTCGGGACGTCGTTCTCGGAGACGGCGACGACAAGGTCGATAGCGTGGGTCGCTCGCAGCTCACCCTGCAGACTCGAGGCCAGCGACCCCGTCACCATGTAGGGGATGCCGGCACCACCGAGCGCCCTGGCAACGCGTCTCAGGAGCGCCTGTTGTGACACCTGTCCAGGCGCTCCAGATAGATGCGCCGCAGCTCCTCCGGGCCAGCTTCGGGAAGCCGTCGCCGCAGCCCCGCGCGGAGCAGGTCACGCGAGAGGTCGGTGAGCTCGAAGGCTTTGAGCAGACGCTGCTCCGGAGTGAGCCGTCGAAGTGCCTGCACGTACAGCCGGCGGTTGGGTCGGGGCTTCGTTACCATACCAGCAGCATAGCACCGGCCGTGGCGGTGCGGCAGGATTCCGCCCGCGCCCTGCGAAGCCCCTCAGGTACGGCCCTCGAGCTGCCGATACTCGAGGTGGCCGAGCCACATGGGGTGCCCTGTGCGCGAAGCGACGGACCAGCAGGCGAAGCTCTTCCTCACCTTCGCCGGCGGCGACTTGCCGCTGGTGCGGCCTGTCGCGGCCGCGTTTCGCCAGGGCGGCGCCCTCGGGCTCGACTACGCCGTCACCTCCGAGCCCTTCGCCGCCCAGCGCTCCGACCTCATCCGCGCCAGCCTGGAACTGCGCATCAGGCGCTGCGCCGCGGCCGTGTGCCTGTACGGCGCCGACACGCTCGACGACGCCTGGGTGCGCTGGACGCTCGCCGCGGCTCGCAGGCTCGAGCTTCCGCTGTTCGGCGCACCGCTCGTGGCGGGCACCGGCGAGGCCGCCGCGCTGCTCGCCGGCCTCGGCATCGAGATCGTCCCGCTGCGCCGCGAAGCCATCGCCCAGCGGCTCGCGCAGCCGCCCGAACCCCTGCACCGCAGCCCGTTCACGGCCGAGTCCCTGGCCTTCACCTGGCGGATGATGAAGCACCCCCTGCGTTGACCTTGCCGGGTGGACGGCGCCTCGTCGCCCAGCCTGAGTCGCCGCCCAGCCACCTGCGCTCCCGCTCGCCTGGCAGGCTGCCAGGCGGTCCAGGTCAGGCCTCTCCGGCGCCGTCCTCCGCCAGCACGACCGTGTCACGCCCGAGTCCCTTCGCCACGTACAGCGCATCGTCGGCGCGAGCGAACAGCCGGTCGGCTGACTCGCGCCCGCGCAACGCGCCGCCAAGGCTCACCGTGACGTGCAGGCGGTGCTCGTCCACAGCGATGGGGGTCGAGCCGACGGCGCCCCGGATGCGCTCGAGCACCCCTCGCAGCTCGCTCTCGCCGGCGCCGGGTACGATCACGAGGAACTCCTCGCCACCGACGCGCCCGAGCGTGTCGTACGGCCGCATCGCACCCAGGGCACGCGACACGATCTGCCGCAGCACGGCGTCACCGGTGGCATGCCCGTGGGTGTCGTTGACGCGTTTGAAGTGGTCGACGTCCAGCATGCCGAGCCCGAGCCGAGATCCCGCACGCTCGGCACGCTGCGTCTCCTGCTCGAGTCCCTTGACGATGGCTCCCCGATTCAGGACTCCCGTCAGGGCGTCGGTGCTGGCCTGGATCTCCAGGGCGCGCTGCACCTCCAGAAGCTGGTCGTTCAGCTCGACGAGCCGCCGCCCGACCTCCAGGCGAGCGCGCAGCTCGGCTGGGTCGTAGGGCTTGCCGACGTAGTCGTCCGCGCCGGCCTCAAGGCCTGCGACCACACTCTCCTTGTCGCCCAAGGCAGTGAGCAGGATCAAGTACGGCGGTCGAAACGTCCGCAGGGCACGGATGCGACGGCACACCTCTACACCGTCCATCGCGGGCATCACCCAGTCCAGGATGGCGAGCCGGGGCGCGTTCTCGCCCTGGAGCGCCAGAAGGGCCTCGGGGCCATCGGACCTGGACGTGACTTCGTAGCCCCAGTTCTCGAGCACGCGCTTGAGCAGGAGCCGCGAAGTGGCGTCATCTTCGGCGATGAGGATCTTCACGAGTCTCCCACCCGATCCGCCAAGGCGACCTCGAGCCGGTCGAGCTGCAGGGCCAGCTCCGCCTGCAGTGCTCCTGCCCTCTCGAGCTCGCCCTCGGCGGCGGCCAGCTCCACCGCATGCGCGACCGCGCGCACTGCTTCGGCGCCCACATTGGCCGAGGCGCCTTTCAGCGTGTGCGCCTGCCGTCGCGCCAGCGCGGCATTGCCGGCGGCAAGGGCCATACGCAACGCCGCGACCTGCCGCGGGGCATCCGCCCGGTACTCCGCCGTGACTTCCGCGGCGGCCTCGCGGTCGCCGCCCAGCAGGTTCAGCAGGACGCCCTCATCGAACACAGGTGACTGCGGCGGCTCGACGCCGGGCCGCGCCGCAGCGGCCGCCGGCGCTCCCGCACCGGCCTCCAGCGCCGCCGGCGAAGCGAGCCCGGCGGCCGGCTCGCGGGCCACCCGCCGCCTGGCCCAGCGCCTCAGCACCGCCGCCAGCTGATCGGGCTGGATGGGCTTGGAGAGGTAGTCGTTCATGCCGGCCGCGAGGCAGGCGTCGCGATCCTGCTTCAGGGCGTGCGCCGTGAGCGCGACGATCGCCACGGAATGGCTCAGCACCGCGGACTGCGGGTCCCGGATGCGGCGGGTGGCCTCGAGACCGTCCACCTCGGGCATCTGCACGTCCATCAGGACGATGTCGTAACGGCGGCGGGCAAGCGCAGCCAGGGCTTCGGAGCCGTTGGTCACGGCGTCCGCCCGATACCCCATCTTCTCCAGGGTCTTGAGAGCGACCTTGCGGTTCACCGCGTTGTCCTCCGCCACAAGGATGCGCAGGCGATGTTGGTCACGCTCCGCCAGCGCATGGCGAGTGATGATGCGCGGCGCGGCTTCGGGCTCGCGCCGGCCGCGCCGATCCAGCACGACCATGAGGCAGTCGAACAGCTGCGATTCCCTCACCGGCTTCGTCAGGTACGCGGAGAAGCCGAGGGCTTCGAGCCGCCCCGCGTCGCCGCGTCGCCCAGTCGACGTCATCATGATGAGGTCGCTGGCCGCCAGGGCCGGGTCCTGCTTGATCAACGCCCCCAGCGCCTCGCCGTCCATCTCCGGCATCGTCATGTCCAGGATGACGACGCGGAAGGGATCGCCGGCGTCTGCGGCGGCCCGCAGGGCCTCGAGAGCCGCCGCCGCGCCGTCGACTTCGGTGTGCCGGCACCGCCAGGCGTCGAGCATCCCGGCGACGACCTTGCGACTGGTCGCATTGTCGTCCACCGCCAGGATGCGGACTCCGGCGACCTCAGCGGGCCGGCCCTCGCCCTCACGCGAGGTGAGCGCCACAGCAGCCTGCTTCTCGAACCTGGCGGTGAACCAGAAGGTGGATCCGGCGCCAGGCACGCTCTGCACGCCGATCTCGCCGCCCATCAGCTCCACCAGGCGGCGGCTGATGGTGAGGCCGAGGCCGGTGCCGCCGTGCTTCCTGGTGGTGGAGGCGTCGGCTTGCGTGAACGCCTCGAACAGCTCGTCGACCTTCTCGGCGGGAATGCCGATCCCGGTATCGCGCACCGCGAATCGCAGCAGGGCGCCCGCGTCCGATTCGCAGACCAGCCCGACCGAGAGCGCCACCTCGCCGCGTTCCGTGAACTTGATGGCGTTGCCGAGCACGTTGGTGAGCACCTGGCGGAGGCGCCCCGGGTCACCGCGCAGCGCCGACGGCACGTCGGCCTCCACCAGCGCCGTGAGCTCCAGGCCCTTGGCGCTCGCATGCAGGGCCGGGAGGTCGCAGGTGTCCGCGACGGCGTTGCGCAGGTCGAAGTCCAGGGTCTCGATCTCGAGCTTGCCGGCCTCGATCTTGGAGAAGTCGAGGATGTCGTTGATGATCGTGAGCAGCGCCTCGGCGCTATTCTGCACCGTGAGAGCATAATCGCGCTGCTCCGCATCCACGTCCGTGTCCAGAAGCAGCGTGGTCATCCCGAGGACGCCGTTCATCGGCGTGCGGATCTCGTGACTCATATTGGCCAGGAACTCGCTCTTGGCTGCGTTCGCCGTCTCGGCCTCGAGCGCCAGGCGATTGGCGCGGCGGGCCGCGAGCTCGAGCTCGCGGTTCGCGGCCTCTGTCTCTTCTTTGGCGATCCGCAGCGACTCCTCGCTCGCCTTCCGGTTGGTGACATCCCACGTGACCCCGCTCATGCGCACCGGCGTGCCGTCTGGCCCGCGGCTGACCTGGCCGCGCTCGGCGAGGTAGGCGACACTGCCGTCTGAGCGCACCACCCGAAACTCCGCGTCGTACGGGACGCCCGACTCCAGGGCTGCGTCGATGGCCGTCGTGAGCGCCTCGCGGTCAGCCGGGTGGATGTACGGGTCGAACCATCCCCAAGGGCCTGCGAGCTCTCCCGGCGGCATGCCGTAGAGGTCGACGACCGTCTCGTCCCATCTGGACACGCCAGTCGCGATGTCCCAATCCCAGGCGCCGACACCGGCCGACTTGAGGACGAAGTCAAGGCGCTCACGGCTCTCGCGCAGCGCCGTCTCCGCCTGCTTGCGCTCCGTGATGTCCCGCGCGAAGGCGACGTCGTACGCCTCGCCGTCGTATTCGAGGTACCTCGCCGCGACCTCCATGGGGAGGATGACCCCGTCCTTGCGGCGGTGGCGCGTCTCGAAGGTCAAAGCGCCGGCCTCCTTCAGCTCGCGCAGGTGCTGCGTCCAGCGCTTCATCGGGAAGTCGGGGTCGATATCGTGGATGGTCATGCACCTCAGCTCGTCGAGCTCGTACCCGAGCGTATCGGCGGCGGCATGATTGGCGTGCTGGAGGGCTCCGTCCGCGGTCATCCAGAAGATGAGCTCGCCGGCCTGCTCGACCATGAACGTCGTGAGACGCAGCTCCTTCTCGACGCGTTTGCGCTCGGTCTCGTCCCGGAGCACGCCCTCCACGCCGAGCACCACCCCCGCATCGTCGGTGTAGAGGTGGCTGGTGGTCGAGCCCAGGATCACGCTCCCGTCGCGGCGGTGCACGCGCACCTCGTAGTCGACGACCTCGCCATCGGCACGTAAGCGCTCGATCAGGGCGTCGCGGTCTGAGGGATCCACGTACAGATCGCGGGCGACATTGAGACCCAACGCCTCGTCCACCGACGCGTAGCCGAACAGGTGCGCGAACGACGGGCTCGCCAGGATGAGGTCGCCGTTCAAGTCGGTGCGGTAGAACACGTCGTACATGCTCTCGAGCACGGAGCGATACGTCTTCTCACTCTCGCGCAACGTCATGCCAGCCAGACGCAGCCGCTCCCAGACGACGTAGGCTCCGATCACGAGCAGGGAGATCAGCAGGGTCACGGCGATCGGGGCGATGCGCGCTTGCGAGACGCTCTGCTGCCACTGAGCCGCGTCGATGCGCGACCCAAGCACACCGACCACCCGGCCGCTCCGCGGATCACCCACGGGGGCAAACCCGTTCACGCGAGTGCCGGGCTCGTCGGGGTACGGACCAACAGTGAGGCCCCGACCATCGGTGAACGCCTCTTCGAGCGCGGTCAGGGGACCCTCGTAGCGCGAGCCCGGCTGGGCGTGAGCGGGGTCACCAAGGGGGATGCTGTCGACGATGGACAGGATGTCCGATCCCCGCAGCGTCATCAGCGAGAACGAGCGAACGTCCGGGCTCGCGCGCTTCATGAACATGAGCTGCTCGCGCAGAGCCTCGTAATCCTGCGTGCCGATGTCGGCCGGGCTCGACGCCTGACGGGCGGTGCTGTCCGGGTCGATGGCCGCG
Source organism: Thermoleophilia bacterium (assembly GCA_041648235.1). Lineage (GTDB taxonomy): Bacteria > Actinomycetota > Thermoleophilia > UBA2241 > UBA2241 > CAIXSE01. The sequence goes on along the minus strand of JBAZPK010000057.1, from coordinate 4,059 downwards.
GCGGCGAGCGCCGTGTGCACTCCCAGTTCGGCGCGCGCCGCCTGTTCCTCACGGTCCCCCACGGCGATCGTGGCGAAGAAGCCGCCGGCCAGGATCGCCGCCAGCGTCACCAGCATGGCGAGCTGGTAGAGCGTACCGGAGCGGCTGACGAGCCTGGACTGCGCCTCCTTGAGGAGAGCACGGTAGTAGAGCCAGAGCCCGGCGAGGAACGGCACCGCCACCACCATGCAGACCAGCGGCGACGGGAAGCCGGCAACCGCGAAGAAAGCCTCCTGGTTGAGCCACTCGGCGAGCGGCAGCGGCGCGCGCCGAGGGATCAGGCACTCGAACCCCGCGTAGGCAGCCATGGAGGCCGCGCAGACGAGCAGCGGTCGGGCGTGGCGGCCGCCGCCGCGCCAAAGACGCCAGAGCGCGGCGGCGCTCCAGAGCCCGCCGGGGAAGCCGAGCACGTAGCCGGCAGTCGCGTCCAAGCCGCGGAGCCCGCCGAAGGCGCCCAATGCGGCGAGCGCCAGCAGCGGGATGAACACCCAGCGGCCCACCCGGCCGCCTCCCGCAGCGGCCCAGCTCAAGCGCGCAAACTCGACGAGGAACACGCAGCCACCGGAATAGAGGATGGTCTGCGCGGCGTCCAGGCCGGCCTGGTCGTGGAACCCGGGCGAGAACACGCTGGCCCAGGCGCTCAGACCGTGCAGTGTGGCGGCGATGCCGAGCCACTTCCACGGCAGCTCCGAGGCGACACTGGAGCTCAGACCGAAGAGGGTGATGGCGAGCAGCACGAAGCCGATGCCGTAGACGAACATGATGTAGTCGAGATCCGAATGCAGCAGCTCGATCACCTGGTCACCGGTTCTTTTCGGAGTGCCTGATGGCAATGCGGAGCACCCTGAGCGCTCCGCCTCTTCCATCGGGACTCTGCGACCTTGACTTGAGTGCGACAGACGTCGCCGGGCCGGCGCCCGAGGCCTCGCCCGCCCGGAACGCGGATGCTCGGGCGCGTAGGGTAGAGTGAGCGCAGCGCAGGAGGTGCGGACCCCCATGGCAAGAGGCACGCCGCTCGTCATCACCGTCGGGCTCACCGGCTCGCGGATCAGCAAGGAGCAGACGCCGCACATCCCGGTCACCCCGGGCGAGATCACCCGCTCCGGGGTCGAGGCGTGGCGCGCCGGCGCCAGCGTGGTGCACGTCCACGTGCGCGACGTCGCCACCGGCCTCGGCACCCAGGATGTGGCCGTCTTCCGCGAGGTCGTCGACCACCTGCGCGCCGAGACCGACGCCATCCTCTGCCTCACGACGAGCGGCATCCCGGGGCGCAACCTCAGCACCGGGGAGCGGCTGGCGCCGCTCGCGCTGCGCCCCGAGATGGCGTCGTTCGACGCCGGCTCGATCAACACCGAAGCCGGCGTCTTCGTCAACGACGCCGCCTTCCTCGACGCGGCGGTCGCGGCGGCGCGCGAGCACGGGGTCAAGCTCGAGCTCGAGTGCTTCGACACCGGGATGATCGTCACAGCGCTCCGCTACCACGAGCAGGGCCTGCTGCCGGCGCCGCTCCACTTCCAATTCCTGCACGGCTCCCGCTACGGCATGCCGGCGACGGCGGCGGCCCTCGCGCACGCCGAGCAGATGGTCCCGGCCGGCTCCACGTGGTCGGTGATCGGCATCGGCAAGGCGCAGCTGCCCATGGCGATGCTGGCCCTGGCCATGGGCGGCCACGTGCGCGTGGGGCTCGAGGACAACATCTACTACCGGCGCGGCGAGCTGGCCGTCAGCAACGCCCAGCTCGTGGAGCGCGTCGTCAGGCTCGCGGGCGAGCTCGGCCGGCCCGTGGCCCGAGCGCCCGAGGCGCGGCGGCTCCTCGGGCTCGCCTGAGGCGCCGGGGCCGGCGGTGTCGCGCCCCCGGGCGGAGGGCCAACGGCGCGCGCGCCGCGGCGGCTCCGAGGGCGCTATCATCGGCGTATGGAGCTCGATCCCGCTTGGTACGACGCCATCGCGGCACGCCGTTCGCGCCGCCGCTACAGCGACCGTCCGGTCGCCACGGCGGCGCTCGAGGCGCTGCGCGCCCACTGCGCCGCCTCCCGGCTCACGCCCGGAGCCCACGTCGAGCTCGCCGAACAGCCCGGGGACCTGTACACCGACGTCGCCGGACGCCCCGGCGACGTCGGGAGAGTCGAGGGCGCTCCCTGGGCCGCGGCTTTCGTCGCCCCCACCGGCAACCGCATCGAGGCCGGGTACGTCGGCGAGGCGTTCGTGCTCGCAGCGACCAACCTGGGGCTCGGCACCTGCTGGGTGGCCACCGGGTTCGACCCGGACGCCGCCGCCCGCGTCTTTGCGCGCGAACCCGGCGAGCAGGTCGTGGCCGTCACGCCCGTGGGCCACCCGCTCGAGCACAAGCAGGTCGAGGAGCGCATGATGAGTGCCGCCGTGCGCTCCGCCGCCAGGCGGCAGGTGGACGAGATCGCGCCCGGGCTCACGCGCGGCGAGGGGCCGGCCGGCGCGGCGTGGCCGGCCTGGGCGGTGAGCGCCGTCGAAGCCGCCCGCCTGGCGCCCTCCGCCGCCGACCGGCAACCGTGGCGCTTCCGCCTGGCGAGCGGCGCGCTCGTGTTGTCCACCTCAGGGACGGCGTCCTTGACGGCCTCCATCGACCTCGGGATCGCCATGCTGCACGCCGAGCTGGGCGCCCTGCACGCCGGGGTGCGCGGCTTCTGGGAGCACCTCCCCGCGCCCGACGTCGCCCGCTTCACGCCTGACGGCGACTGATCGCCCCCGGGACCGCGGGCGCGGCCCGCACCTGGCTCTCACGCACCCCAGCCGGGCGCTCCGGCAACACGGGCGCGCGTCGCTTCACCCGCGCCGCCTGACTCAGAGCCGGCGCCCGGGGGTACAACCGCGGCAACCGCCGGGAGGAGGACCCGTGCCCGAGCACCTCGAGACCGCCGACGCCGACCGCGCTGCCGCGGCCCCGCTCGCCCCGGGCGGCCCGGCGCCGGCCGCCGTGGCGCCCGACGACGACTTCATCCGCGGCCTGCCCAAGGCGGAGCTCCATGTCCATCTCGAAGGCACCCTCGAGCCGGAGTTGATGCTCGAGCTCGGGGCACGCAACGGCGTCCACGTCCCCTTCGCCTCACCCGCTGAGGCGCGGGCGGGCTACGACTTCGCCGATCTGCGCGCCTTCCTCAACCTGTACTACCGCGGCATGAACGTGCTGCGCCGGGAGGACGACTTCGACGAGCTCACGGCGGCGTACCTGCGGCGCGCCGCCGCCGAGGGCGCGCGCCACGTGGAGGTGTTCTTCGACCCCCAGAGCCACCTGCCGCGCGGCGTCCCCTTCGCCGACGTCGTCGGCGGGATCCGCCGGGCGCTCGCGCGCGCCGAGCGGGAGCTCGGCATCAGCTCACGCCTCATCATGTGCTTCGTTCGCGATCTGAGTCCCGCCAGCGCCCTCCCGGTGCTGGAGATGGCGCTGCCCCATCGCGACGTCATCGTCGGCGTCGGCCTCGACTCGGCGGAGCAGGGCCACCCGCCGCGTGACTTCGAGGGCGTCTTCGCCGCGGCGCGCGCGGCGGGCTTCCTGACCGTGGCGCACGCCGGCGAGGAGGGGCCGGCGAGCTACGTCCGCGAGGCCCTCGACCTCCTCCACGTGGTGCGCGTCGATCACGGCGTGCACGCGGTCGACGACCCCACGCTGGTCGAGCGCCTGGCACGCGAGCACGTCGCCCTCACCATGTGCCCGCTCAGCAACCTCAAGCTCAAGGTGACGTTGAATCTTGCCGACCACCCGCTCAAACGGCTCCTGGACGCCGGTGTGCGGGTCACCGTGAACTCCGACGACCCGGCCTATTTCGGGGGCTACCTGACGGCCAACTACGCCGCAGCGCAGAGCGCCCTCGGGCTGACGCGCCGCGACCTCGTGGCGCTGGCCCGCAACTCCCTGCTCGCCGCGCTGCTGCCGGAGGCCCGGCGCCAGGCGCTGCTCGCCGAGCTGGACGCCTATGTGGCGGCCCAGCCGGCGCAAGGCTGAGCCCGGCCGCGAGGCGGTCGCCTCCGGCCGCCGCCTCAGGCCGC
>JBAZPK010000056.1:0-12813 GCA_041648235.1 Thermoleophilia bacterium | reverse complement strand
ACCGCCGGGGCCACCAACACCGGCGCCGTCGACGACCTCGCCGGTGTGGCCGGCGTCTGTGCCGAGCACGGCCTCTGGTTGCACGTCGACGGCGCCTACGGGGGCGCCGCTCTGCTCTCGCCGCGCACGCGGCCGCTGTTCCGCGGCCTCGAGCTCGCCGACTCGCTGACCGTCAACCCGCACAAGTGGCTCTTCGCGCCGTTCGAGTGCTCCGCCATCATCTACCGGGACAAGGCGGCCGCCGCCCGCGCCCTCACGCAGCGCGCCGATTACCTCGACGCGGTGGCCGAGGAGGACGGCGGCAACCCGTGGGACCTGGCCGTCCACCTCACCCGCCGCCCTCGCGGCCTGCCGCTGTGGGCGTCCCTTGTGGCCTACGGCACCGACGCCTACGTCGAGGCCATCGAAGGTTGCCTCGACACGGCCGGGTATGCGGCGGCGGCCGTCCGGGCCCATCCGCACCTGGAGCTCGCCGTCGAGCCGGCGCTCTCCGTCGTCCTGTTCCGCCGGCCCGGCTGGACGCCGGCCGACTACGCCCGGTGGTCCGAGGCGGCCATCCGCACCGGCCTGGCTGTGGCGACGCCGACCAGGCACGGGGGCGAGACCATGCTCCGTTTCTGCTTCGTCAACCCGCTCACCACGACGGCGGACGTCGACCTCGTGGTATCCAGCTTCGACTGACGCGCGGCCGGCGGTGACCATCGTCGCGACGGCCGGGGCGGCCTCACGCCCGAGCACATCACCGCCCGCTGGACTCGCCCGACCATGCGGAAGGCACCGGCACGGACCGCGGACCTCCCTTCGGGCACCCGTCGCACTCCTCCGCTATCATGCCGTGAGACCGTGAAACAGCCGTACGACGCTGGAAGACGAAGCTTGGTGCCAACACCGCTCATGAGGCGCACGTTCCGCCGCCGCCGCCTTGCCGGGGCGGTGATCGCGCTGGCGGTGATCCTCGCCCTGTGGGCGGCGGTGACCGCTCTGCGCGGAGGCATCGGCTTGCCCGTGTGGGCGGGGGCCGGCGGCGAAGCCGTCTTGACCGCCCCGCCGGCTGCCGGCGCCAGCAGGGCCCCCAGTCCCGACCTCATGCCCGCCACCCATACGCGCTTTCGTCGCGGGGACGATTGGCGCCATGTCGCGAAGGTGATCGCGTACTACCTGCACAACGCGCCCAAGCGTCGCTTCGTCTACCTGCTCGGGGGCTCGGCGGCCCGCGAGTGCACCGCGAGCGACGCCGGTTGGCGCCGTGAGATCCGCGCCCTCAGCGGAAGGAGCGCCATGGCCTTCAACCTGGGCACGACAGGGCAGTCCTTCGACGACGAGATCAGCATCGTGAGGCGGCTTCCCGAGAAGCCCTCCATCATCTTCATCGGCGTGAACCTGGGACTGTACACGCATCACCCTTCCGCGGCTCCGAGCACCTCCACCGGTCGGGTGGCAAGGGCGGTGCTCGCTGCCGAGCAGGACCGCACGCCTCTGACCGCCACCTACGCGCAGCACCGCTTCACGGGGACACAGGTCGCCTCCGCGGAGAAGAAGGGCGCGCTCCTGACCGAGTGGCTCACCTCCACGTACCCCTTGTATCAGGAGCGGTTCGCCTACCACGCCGAGCGTTTGCGCACGCTGGTGGCGGTGTGCCAGGCGCGCGGCTTTCGCCCCGTGCTGTTGAACCTGCCACTCAATCTGACCGCTATCGGCAGCCGGCTCGACGAGCCGCGCGCCAGGTACGCGGCCGACTGCCAGGCGGTCGCGGCGGAGTTCGGCATACCCTACGTGGACTGGGTGCCGACGATGGGGCTGGTCGATTCCGATTTCGTCGACAACTGGCACCTCGTGGAGCCCGGCCGCGCGAAGTGGCAGCGACGCCTCTCAGGCCTGACCGTGAGCTTGCTCGAGCGGTACGACATGGTGCCCGGCACGCGGGAGGGGTCCGGAAGCCCCGCAAGCCAGTAGCCGGGACGTGGCGCGCCGCCGCCTCCCGGCGGCCGGAGATGGCGGCGCCGACGGCCGCCTTGCCGTCGGTCACGGGGCGATGGGGCACGGCCGGCCTGCCGTAGAATGGCCCTGTCCGCAAACTCGTGCCCGGGCCGCCGGGCAGCGCCCACGGAAAGGACCTCATCGTGGCCTTCGCCCGACCCTTGCCGCCCGAAGCGCTCTACGCGCGCTGCACGCTGGACCATGTGGACTTCACCACCACCGCCGATCTGGAAGACGGCATCGAGTTCATCGGTCAGGAGCGGCCTATCGCCGCCATCGAACTGGGTGTCACCATCGCCCGTCAGGGCTACAACATCTTCGCCTTGGGGCCCAGCGGCACCGGCAAGTACACGGTCATCGAGCGCTTCGTGGGGCAGCGCGCCGCGGCTGAGCCGCCGCCGGCCGACTGGTGTTATGTGCACGACTTCGAGCAGCCCTCCATCCCGCGTGCTCTGCGCCTCCCGACCGGCGGGGGCAAGGAACTGCAGCGAGACCTTGAGCGGCTGGTGGACGAGCTCCGCACCGGCCTCTCGTCCGCGTACGAGAGTGAGGAATACGCGACGCGCCGCCGCGCCCTGGAGGAGGAGTTCCAGGAGCGCCAGCAGGAGAGACTCGACGAGCTGCACAAGCGGGCGCACGAACGTGGCCTGACCCTGTTGCGCGCGCCATCCGGGTTGGCCTTCGCCGCGGTGAAGGACGGCGAGGTCGTGCCGCCCGAGGAATTCCAGAAGTTGCCCGAGGAAGAGCAGAAGCGCATCCAGGGCGAATTGGAGACCCTGAAGGGGCAGCTTCAGAAAGTGCTGCTGCAGATGCCGCGCTGGAAGCGCGAGTTCGGCAGCCGTCTGCGCGAGCTGAACGACGAGGTCACCGCCCTGGTCGTCGACGACCTGCTCGACGATCTGCTGGCCAAGTACGAGGATCTGCCCGACGTGTCGGCTCATCTCAAGGCGGTCCAGCGGAGCGTCGGTGACCACCTCGCGGACTTCCTGGAGGCCGGCGAGGAGAAGCCCGAGGAGGGTGCGGCCGCCGGCCTGCCCATCCCCGGCACCTTCAAGCAGTCGCCGGCCCTGCGCCGCTATCAGGTCAACGTGCTGGTCGATTCCGGCGGTGCGACCGGTGCGCCGGTCATCTACGAGAGCAACCCGTCGTACCTCAACCTGGTGGGCCGCGTGGAGCAGATGTCCATGATGGGCGCGCTGATGACCGACTTCACGTTGATCAAGCCGGGCGTGCTGCACCGCGCCAACGGGGGCTACCTGATCATGGATGGGCTGAAGGTGCTGGCCAACCCCAATGCCTGGGAAGGCTTGAAGCGGGCCCTCCAGTTCCGCCAGATCCGCATCGAGTCGCCGGTGGAGATGCGCAACCTCAGCAGCACCGTCTCACTGGAACCGGAGCCGATCCCGCTGGACGTGAAGGTGATCCTCATGGGCGACCGCCAGCTGTACTATCAGCTGGCGCAGGCCGACCCGGATTTCAACGAGCTGTTCAAGATCGCGGCCGATTTCGACGACGAGTTCGTGCGCGACGCCGAGACCACCCGCCAGTACGCGCGGCTGATCGCGGCCGTCGTCCGCCGCGAAGGCCTGCTGCCGTTCGAGCGTGCGGCGGTCTGCCGCGTGGTGGAGCACGCCGCGCGCCTCGTGGAGGACTCGGAGCGGATCACGGCCCAGATGCGGACCGTCGTGGACCTCCTCGTGGAATCGGACCACTGGGCCCGGCGTGAGAACGCCGAGCTGGTGAGCGCCGCCCACGTGCAGCGGGCGATCGACGCCCAGATCTATCGATCAGACCGCCTGCGCACGCGCCTGCAGGAGGACGTCCTGCGCGAGACGGTCTTGATCGACACCGAGGGGGCCAGGGTCGGCCAGGTCAACGGGCTGTCGGTGTTCTCCCTGGGCACCTTCACCTTTGGCCGGCCCAGCCGCATCACGGCCACCGTCCACCTGGGCAGGGGCGAGGTGCTCGACATCGAGCGCGAAGTGGAGTTGAGCGGGCCGCTCCATTCCAAGGGAGTGCTGATCCTCTCCGGCTTTCTGCGCAGCCGCTACGCCCAGGAGCAGCCACTGTCGCTCGGGGCGAGCCTCGTCTTCGAGCAGTCCTACGGCGGGGTGGACGGGGACAGCGCCTCGTCGGCCGAGCTGTACGCGCTGCTCTCGGCCATCGCGCGAGTGCCTCTCACGCAGTCACTGGCGGTGACCGGTTCGGTCGCTCAGTCCGGCGAGGTGCAGGCCATCGGCGGCGCCAACGACAAGATCGAAGGCTTCTTCGACCTCTGCAAGGCACGCGGGCTGACCGGTGACCAGGGCGTGCTGATCCCCGCGGCCAACGTCAAGCACCTCATGCTGCGCCACGATGTCGTGGACGCCGTTGCCGCCGGGCGGTTCGCCATCTACCCCATCGCCACCATCGATGAGGGGCTCGAGGTGCTCACGGGGCTGCCCGCCGGCGAGCGGAACGCCAGAGGCCGGTATCCCGCGGGTACGGTCAACCGCATGGTCGCCGACCGGTTGGCGGAGCTGGCGGAGAAGAGCAGGGCGCTCTGGCCCGCTCTGCCCGGCGAGGCCCCGGAAGCGAGGGTCCAGCCCCGGCGGGCCCGGCGCGAGACCGCCTCCGGCGGAGGCCGGGACGGCGCCGGGGACCAGGCGCGCGATCGTCGCGGCGCCGGCGGCGCGGACGCCGACCCGTCCGCGTGAGCGCAGCGGGCTCGCTCGAGCGCGCGTCCTCGAAACCCTCGCCTAGAGCAGGCGGGAGCCGAGCTGCTCGACCACTGCTTTCGCGAGTGAGAACCGAGCCGTCTTCAGCGGATCGACCACCTGGCAGACCTGCAGGTGGCCGGCGGCGCTCATCAGCATCGTCGAGTCGGCGAGCGAGAGCCCGAGCCGCGAGATGAGCAGGTCCGCCATGTCGGCGGTGGCGCGGTCGGCCGCCTCATCGAGCGTCTCGGCGGAGGCGATGGTGGCCAGCACGTCAGCGGTCTCCAGGAGGGGGTTCGACAGCCTCAGGTCGCGGCGCACGGCGAGTCGGAGCACGACCCTGCCCGCGACTTCGACACCGGTGCCGCAGACCTCGCCGTCACCCATGGCCGCGTGCAGATCGCCGGCGGCGAGCAGGGCGCCGGGCACGAAGACCGGCAGGTGCAGGGTGGCGCCCTGCCCCAGGAGCCGGGTGTCCATGTTGCCGCCGTGTGGGCCGGGCGAGCCGCAGGGCACCGCCTCACCGCGCGGCGCCACGCCGAGCACGCCGATCATCGGCTGCACCGGCACCGACGCGCCGCCGGGCAGCCGCGCGATACCGTCCTGCAGGGGCACGACGGCGAAGCGGAGGCCGTCCACCCGCTCCCGGAGGACGCCGAAGCTCGAGCTCACGGCCATGAGGCCCTGCGCCGCGACCTCGATCCGCTCGACGAAGACGGACAGCGCATCGCCCGGCTCGGCACCCTCGACGTAGACAGGCCCCGTGGCGGGGTTGATGCGCCCCCAGTCGATCGACTCGGGCGTGCCGCCGCCGGCATGGATCTGGCCGGCGAAGCAATCGGCTGTATCGAGCTCGACGCGGCCGCCGTCGGGGACTCGCGCGGCCGGCGGCGCCGCGGCCGAAAGGCTGAGTACGCACCGCTCACTCGAGAGGTGGATCACTGCTCGTCTCCAGGCCGCGTTCCAGTCAACGCGCGGCGGCGTGCCCGGGCCGCGCGGCATCGGCAGTGTACAGCATGCCGGATCGTGCGTCGTGAGCGTCGAGGCGCGGAGTGTGTGGACACACTCCTGCCGGTCGCTCTGATGGAGCCGCTCAGCCGCCACCCGGCGCCGCCGGAACGCGGGCCGGCCTCTTGGTGACGCGACGCATGACTGGCTCAGCCGCTCGGCTTCATCGCTGGATCTTCCTGCTCACGGCAGGCCTTCTGTACGCTGCGGTGACGCTGCGCTCGCTGCTCAGTGTCGGCGACGCGTGGCTGACCCAGGTGCTGCTCTTGCTCCTGGCCTGGCTGGCCCTCTTCGTGCTGGAGGCCTACGTCACGCCCCGGTGGCAGTCATTCTTCCCCCTTTGCATGATCGCGCAGACCGCCATCGTGGTCGTTCTCCTCGCGCGCACCGAGTCCGGCGACTACTGCGCGGTGCTCTTCGGCATCCTGAGCATGGAGGCGATGCAGCGCCTGGGCAGGAAGTCCGCTCTCCTCTGGATCGCGCTGTTCACTCCCCTCACGGCGCTGCCGCTGACGCTCACGTACGACGTGCCGCAGGCTCTCGCCTTCGCGGCCATCTACACCGGTGTCGACGTCTTCCTCGCGTTCTTCACGCTGACCACCCGCCGGGCGGCGGAGGCGCGCGCCCGGAATCAGGGCCTGGTGGACGATCTTGCGGCGGCCAACCACGAGATCGAGGCGTACTCGCGCCGGATCGAGCGCCTGGCCGCCACCAGGGAGCGCCAGCGGTTGGCGCGCGAGCTGCACGACTCGGTCACCCAGACCGTGTTCGGCATGAATCTCACGGCGCAGTCGGCGGCGCTCCTGTTGCCGCGGGACCGCGCCGCCGCCGCCGCTGCGCAGCTGAGCCGGCTGGAGGAGCTCGGGCAGAGCGCCCTCGCGGAGATCCGCGCTCTCGGCTCCGAGCTGGCGGCGGTGGAGCTCGGCGCGAACGGCTTCGCGCCCACCCATCGAGCACGTTTGGGAGCCGTCGCCTTTTGCGCCGATGATCCCAGTGAAGATGCGCAGGCCCCGCCGCTCCGCGGGACGGAGCCGGCCGACCTCAGGTGTCGATGGCCGACATGTCGGCGTAGCGGGCGCCGGCCGTCGCGCCGCGTGGCGCCGCGGCGGCGAGGCGGTCCAGTAGCAAGGTGACGCCGAGCTCCAGGGCGCGGTGGATCGTCGCCAGAGCCTCGGTCCCGTCGGCGGGCCCGTAGAACTCGGACATGCCCATGCAGCCGAGCCCCTCCGCAGAGACCTGGAGGCCCTGGCTGCCGAGTCTGCGCGTCTCCGCGGATGGTCCTCCTCGTCGTCGTCTGCGGCCGGGGTGCCTGCACGGCGGCCGGATCGGGGCATCACATCTCGCGGCCTACCCGGACCGTCCGTGAGGTAGTCCAGTCCGTCTGCGGTGGTCGCGCCTCACCGGTGGCTGCCTGAAGCGGCCGAGGTGCTGTCGCCGATCGGGAATACTGGCAGGGTAACGCCTCAGAGGAAGGAGGTCTCATGAGCCTCGGACGACTCATCCTGCGGCTCGCGATCGGTGGCTTCTTCATCGGGAACGGCACGCAGAAGCTCTTCGGCTGGTTCGGAGGGGGCGGGCTGGAGCCGACCGGCCAGGGTTTCGCCGCTCTCGGGCTTGCCCCCGGGCGCCGCAACGCCCTGCTCGCCGGCACGGCCGAGACCGGCGGAGGCGGCCTGCTCACCCTCGGGCTCGTCACCCCGCTGGCCGCCGCCGCCCTCATCGCGGTGATGCTCACCGCTATCCGCACGGTCCACCTCAAGAACGGCCCCTGAAACACGAACGGCGGCTACGAGTACCCGGCTGTGATGATCGCGGCGCTGCTCCCGCTGGCGGAGGCGGGTCCGGGCAGCCTCTCGCTCGACGCGTCCCTGGGAGCCGAGCGGGACGGGGTGCGCTGGCTCGCGGCGGCCCTCACCCTCGGCGCGGCCGGTTCGCTGGCGACGCTCGAGCTCGCCAGGCGCCAGGCGGCGGCCGCGAGCGAGGGGCCGCGGCCTGCGTAGGGCCGCCGCGACAGAGCGATCTGACTCAGGCACTTCGCTTCGCGGTGACCGGAGCGAGCTGGGTGCAGTCTCAGCCTCATCTTGAGGGTAAGACTTCGCGAGCAGGCAGGGCCTGCTCGGCGTCGGCGGGCCGCGGTGCGCACTGCGCGGCGGCCGCAGACGAGCTAGGGTCGCCGTCCCGACGCGGGCAGGGTGAGCGTGACGGCGAGACCGCCCGCCGGGCCGTCGTGGAGGAGGAGCGACCCTCCGGAGGCCTGGGCGAGCGCCTTGGCGATAGGGAGTCCCAGCCCGGTCCCTGGCCTGGACGTGTCGGACCGCCAGAACCGGTCGAGGGCTCGCGCCTTGAGCTCGTCGCTGAGGCCGGGTCCCTGGTCGGCGATGGTGAGCTGGTGGCCTGCTCGGCCGCGCGCGACGACCACCGAGACGTGCGTATGCGGCGGAGCCGCCGCGAGCGCGTTGTCGATGAGGTTGTCCAGGATCTGCTCCACCCCGCCGGGGACGGCGCGCACGAAGACGGGCTCCCGCGGTGATGTGAAGGCCAGCACGACATCCGCGGCGTCGGCGAGGGCCGACCAGGTGTCCACCCGGTCGGCGACGAGTCGAGCGAGGTCGACGGTCTCCGGCGCGGCGGTCTCCTCGGCGCGCGCGAACTTGAGGAGATCGCCGACGAGGCCGGCCAGCCGGTTGGTCTCCTCGATCGCGGCGTTCAGGTCTTCGGCCTGGTCGGGCGCGCTTGAGGTACTCTGCAGGTTCTCGAGGCGAAGCCTGAGGGCGGTGAGCGGCGTACGAAGCTGATGGGAGGCGTCGGCCACGAACTCCCGGTGCTCCGCGAGGAGCCGCTCGAGGCGTCGCGCCATGGTGTTCATGGTCGCTCCGAGAGCCGCGATCTCAGGGGGTGCGCGGGGATCCGGTTCAGTGGTGGTGAGGTCCCCGGTGGCGAATCGAGCCGCCGCCGCGTTGAGGCCGCGGAGGGGCCGGGTCATGGAGCTGGCGATCGCCCATCCGATGCCGGCCATGGCCGTGAGGACGACCGCGGCCACACCGAGCAGGCCCAGCCAGTAGCCCCGGACGAGTGAGTTCACCTCATGGGTGTCGAGGGTCAGGCGGACGGCTCCGTACACCCTTCCTCCCGAGGCCGCCGGCACCGCCACGTACAGCAGGTCGGTGTTCAGGGTGCCTGAGCGCCGCTTTCCCTCGGCGCGAATGCCGCCGAGCGCGGTCCTGATCTCCGGGCGCGTCGAGAAGTCGCGGCCCGTAGGCCCGGACGTGTCGACGAGAGACCTTCCGGCCGCGTCGACGATCACGACCCGGATGCCGGTCTGCCCGGCGTAGCTGGAGGCGGAGGCCGGGTCGGGCAGCGTCCGTTGCTGGAGGGCATCTTCGTAGTAGCCCGCCAGGACGATCGCGTCACGTTCGACGTCCATGGTGAGGCGGTCTGTTTCGCGTTGCCGATAGAAGATGGCGAGAGGGATCTCCAGGACGAGCAGAACGACGACGGCGGCGGCCAGGTATCCCAGCAGCAGCCGCCGCGTCACGGCGGGGCGGCGCGGTCGACCAGGCGGAACCCCACGCCGCGCACCGTCTCGATGGCCTCGGGGGCGGTCTTCTTGCGCAGCGACGCGATGTGCACGTCGAGCGTCTTGGTGGAGCCCCACCAGTTCTCGTCCCAGACGTCCTTGATGATCTGCTCCCGGGTGTGGACGACGTCAGGTTCCCGAGCCAGGTAGACGAGGAGGTCGTGCTCCTTGGGCGTCAGGGCGACCGTACGGCCGTCGTACGTCACGTTCCGGGTCCGCGGGTCGATCTGGAGCGGCCCGACCGCGAGCCGAGCGTCGGTGGGTGCCGGCGGCTCGTTGCCGCCGGTCCGCCGCAGGACGGCGCGGATGCGCGCCACGAGCTCGCGGAACCCGAACGGTTTGACGACGTAGTCATCGGCGCCGAGCTCGAGCAGGATCACCCGGTCGATCTCGTCTCCGCGGGCCGTCACGACGATGATCGGGACGTTGGATCGCTGGCGCAACTGCCGGCAGACGACGCGCCCGTCCAGGTCGGGGAGGCCGAGGTCGAGCAGCACGAGATCGCAATCCTCAGCAGCGAGGGCTCCGGCTCCCGTGCCGACCAGGGCCACCTCGAAGCCTTCGCGCCGGAGGCCCGTCCGCAGCGGCTCGGCGATCGTGGGATCGTCCTCTACAACCAGAAGGCGCATGGTCACATGTTCGCACGGCAACGGGGGACTCTGCCAGACGCGGATCCTCCGTCACCAGACCTTAACGTGCCTTTGCCAAACGCTAACTCTCTGCTGGCGGCGCCTTGGGCCGCCGGTCTGTAAGGTCCGTGGCGGCAAGCCTCCGGGCTCGACGCTCGGGAAGGGAGGCGTGAATGAAACATCGCACCGCATTGATCACCGCAGGTTCGATCGCCGCCGTTGTCTTCGCCGGCGCCATCGCCGCCGGCGCCAACCTCGGGATCCTCACCGTCGCGGACTCGAGGCCCGTCGGGCAGCTGTCCGCGGCGACCGTGGTCCAATCGAGCGGGCCACAGCCGGAGCAGCAGTACGCTGGCGCCGGGAAGGCCGCGGGCTCTCAGACGTATGTCATCAAGAAGGCCGGCTCCGTGGAGGTCTCGTTCACGAAGGCCACCGTGCGGCTTGCCGAAGTGAGTCCCAGGCGGCACTGGACCTGGAAGCTGGCGCAGACCAGCGACAGGAGGCTCACGGTGACCTTCCGGAATGGCTCCTCCACCTACACGTTCGTGGCCGTCCTCGGCCGTCACGGCAAGCTCAAGGCCAGTGTCGACCATCCGATCACCAGGCTCACGCCGGCCGCGCCGTCGGCGAGCTCGGCGGCCTGGGCGGCGAGCCCCGCGCCGGGCTCGCCGAGTCCGACGCCCGCGGGTGGCCAGCCCAGCGACGACGGCGAGCACGAAGACGATGACGGTGGAGCCGATGATTGACGAAGAGCCACGACTCGCTCCAGCAGCGCGGGAGACGGCGACCCCCCTCGAGGCGCCGCCGCCGGTCCCCGGGGCTCGCGGAACCGCTCCTCGGCACCCCGTCGCTGGAGGCCGGATCGCGGCCGCGGGCATCGGGATCGCGGCGATGCTGGGCCTGGTGACCACGATGGAGGTCGCGGACGGCCGGACCGGCCCGGCGACACCCGTCCCGTCGCGGACCCCGGGGTCTCAAAGCACCGCGACGATCCCGCTTCGGGGAGTCGACGGCGGGCTCGGCAGGTTGGCTGCCGCCAAAGCGAACCGTCCGATCGTCCTGACCCCGCATGCCGTCGTACGCTCCGTCAGCGTCCCTGCCCCGGGAGGGTCGGGGGGGTCCGGGTCTGCGGCGCCCGCGCCGGCACCCGCGGCCGCGCCCGTAGCGAGTACCAGTGGCAGTCAGTGAGCTGCGGTTCCGGGTCATGGCCAGTGCCGGGCACGTGATCCTGGTCGATCCGGCCGGGGGCGCCGAGGACTACGCCCGGAGGCGGCTCGAGGAGCTGGAGCGGCGCTGGAGCCGGTTCCTGCCGGGAAGCGACATCTCCCGGCTCAACAGGACACCGGAGGCGTTGTTGATCGTGTCGCCAGACACGCTGCGACTCCTGGTGAGCATGCGGCAGGCGTGGCGCCTCTCGAACGGTCGCTATGACCCGACGATGCTCGGCGCCATCAACGCCGCCGGCTACTCGGCCAGCCGCGATGGCTCCGGCAAGACGAGCTGCAAGGCCGGATGGGTGACCGCCGGCCACTCGATCGCCGAGGTGCGGGTCGATTCCGTGGCGTCGACAGCGACCGTTCCTGCCGGCGTCGGCCTCGACCCCGGTGGGATCGGCAAGGGGCTGGCGGCCGACATGGTCGTCACCGAGCTCCTCGCCGACGGCACCGGCGGTGCCCTCGTGAGCGTCGGGGGCGACCTCGCCGCGGCCGGCACCCCGCCCACGGCGGCAGGCTGGTCCGTGGCCGTCCAGCACCCGCTCGACCCCTCTCGAGACCTCTTGACGCTGGCGCTCGACGCCGGCGGCGTCGCCACGTCCAGCACCCTGTCGCGCACCTGGGTCCAAGGCGGCGAGCGCCGTCACCACGTCATCGACCCCATGACCCAGACGTGTGCGACTACGGACCTCGCGGCGGTGACAGTGATCGCGAGAGCCGGGTGGGAGGCGGAAGTGCACGCGACCGCCGCGCTCCTCTCCGGCGGCGCCGGGCGGGCCCTCAGGTACTTCGAGCGCCACCAGATCGACGGGGTCGTGACGACCCTCGACGGGACGACCGCAATGAGCCCCGCTCTCGGGCGCGCCGGTCTCACCGAAGGGAGCGCGGCATGAACCCCCACATCTGGTGGTATCTTTCACGGGCCTCGGGCATCGTGGCCTGGGCCATGCTGACCGTGTCGGTGTTGTGGGGGATCGTGCTGGCGACGGATCTCTTCCCAAAGTGGCGCCGCACGGCCTGGATCCTCGACATGCACCGGTGGCTCGCCGGGCTCACGATCTTCTTCATCGCCGGTCACGTGGTCACCCTTCTCTTCGACAGTTTCGCGCACTTCGGGGTCCGGGACGTCCTGGTCCCGCTGGCCAGCACATGGCGGCCCACGGCGATCGCTCTGGGCATCGTCGCCCTCTGGCTTCTCCTCGCCGTCGAGGCGACCGCGCTGGCCAGGAGGAGGCTTTCCCGGAGATGGTGGCGCGACGTGCATATCGCGAGCTACTTCGTCTTCTGGGCAGTGAACATCCATGCGGCCCTCGCGGGGACGGATACGTCCAGGCCGCTTTCTGCGGTGGCCGCGACCGCGGCGCTGGCGGTCGTCGTCTTCGCCGCGTCCTACCGGACCCTTTCCCGTGACCTGCCCAAGCGCAGGGCTGCGCACGCCATGCGGCGACCCTCGGCGCTGCCGACCGGGGTCGAGAGTGATGCGGCAGGCACGAGGGTGCGGTAGTCCTCAGGTGGACGAGGGGCCAGACGGTCGGCGACCTGCCCGCGCTCGAAGGGAGCGGCGGGGTGAAGGCGGCCTCCGCCCGATGCCCGCCGCTCGGGGCACTTGCCGGCTCGGACAGTAGTCCCGCGGGCGAGCTGCGTGCTGCCTGGCTCGTGCGTGCATCACGAATCGCGCACTTAGCCGAAGTTTTCGCCCTTGAGGCACTCAT
>JBAZPK010000055.1:0-12829 GCA_041648235.1 Thermoleophilia bacterium | reverse complement strand
GGGCAGGCGATGGTGACCGGCACCGACCCGGGAGATTACGCCTACGAGCGACTCGACGCTGAGGGGAGCTACCGCCTGACCGGCTACTTGAGCGATGGAAGCACCTTCTCGGTGCCCTGAAGGAGATGACCATGCGAGCGATCCGCGTGCACGAGTTCGGCGAACCTGAGGTCATGCGCTTCGAGGACCTTCCGGTGCCCCGGCCCGTCGACGACGAGGTCCTCGTCAAGGTGCAGGCCGCGGGCGTGAACCCCTACGAGACCTACGTGAGGGCCGGCGCCTACCGCGAGTTGCCGGCCCTGCCGTACACTCCCGGCTCGGACGCCGCCGGCCTTCTCGTCGACGGCGGTGCCCGCGTCTACCTCACGGATTCGCTGGGCGGGACCTACGCGGAATACGCGCTCTGCCGCCCCGACCAGGTCCACCCCCTCCCGGACGGGCTCTCGTTCGCGCAGGGCGCGGCGATCGCGACGCCGTACGCGACGGCCTATCGGGCGCTGTTCCAGCGCGCCCGGGCCACTGGCGGCGAGGTCGTGCTCGTGCACGGTGCCAGCGGCGGCGTGGGCTTGGCCGCCGTGCAGTTCGCGCTCGCCGCCGGGCTCACGGTGATCGGCACCGCCGGCAGCGACGCCGGCCGGAAGCTGGTCGCCGGCCAGGGGCAGGTGCGCACCCTCGACCACCGCGACCCGGAACACCTCCGCGAGGCCGTGGCGCTCACCGGTGGCCGCGGCCTCGATGTCATCGTGGAGGTGCTCGCCAACGTCAACCTGGGCAGCGATCTGCCGGCGCTGGCACCACGCGGCCGCGTCGTGGTGGTCGGCAGCCGGGGCACCGTCGAGGTGGACCCCCGCGACCTGATGAACACCGAAGGCGCGGTGCTCGGGATGCGGATGCCCAACGCGACGCCAGACGAGGCGGCCGCGGCGCAGCGCGGCATCGATGAGGGGCTGCGGGCCGGCTGGCTGCGGCCCGTGGTGAACCGCGAGCTCCCGCTCGCGGAGGCGGCACGGGCCCACCATCACATCATGGAACGCCCCGCTCTCGGCAAGATCGTGCTGGTCCCGTAGCCGCCCGCGGACCCCGCGGCCTCCGGGTCAGCGCTCTGCCAGGCGCTCGATCTCCGCGAGCCAGGCCTGGCGGGCGCCGCCCTCGAGGTTGCTGGCCATCGCGGCGGCGGTGATCGAGAGCACGCGGAACGGCGCCCGCCCGAAGACTTCCTCGATCTCGTCCTGGGTGACCCGTCGCGGCCCTCCCTGACGGAGCTCACGTTCGCTGAAGCACAGCAGGTGGTAGCGGCCGCCCACCCGCAGGGCGCCGGCGAGCGAGCCCACGTAGCGCAGACGCTCGCCGTCGTCGAAGGTGTGGAAGAGGCCGGAGTCGATGACCGTCGCGAAGGCTCGGCCCAGATCCCCGAGCGCCAAGGCGTCGTCGACGAGGAACTCCACCGCCAGGCCGCGCTCGGCCGCCTTGCGCCGCGCGGCCTCGACGGCCGCCTCCACGGCGTCGACGCCGACCACCTCGAACCCGCGGGCGGCGAGGAAGAGTGCATTCTCTCCGGTGCCGCAGCCGGCGTCGAGGACCGGCCCGGCGATCCGCCCGGCATCCGCGAGCGCTTCGACGGCCGGCTGGTGGCGGCCGATCTCCCAGCCCGGAGTGCCTCGGTACGCCTCGGCGAACCAGTCAGCAGTCACCGTGCTCACCTCCTCACAGAGCCAGCGTACCACCGCCCAAACCTCCGGCGCCGAACGCGCCGGGCGGACTCAGGGCTTGACGTACTCGCCGTCTGACAGGTGGCCAGTGAGCCTGTAGCTCACGCCACCGAGGTTCTCGTAGGTGAAGTCGCCTCTTCCGGCGCCGGGCTTCATCGGCTGGTTCGTCCAGGGGTTCTTCGGCCAGGGGTCGACGAAGGCGCCCAAGGTCGAAGCGTCCACGACGGCCGGCGCCGCCTCCCCCGCACCGATGGAGGCCACGATGCCGGTCTGGATGGCCAGGATGCCGGCCTTCGTCGCTTCGTCTTTGGCCATGTCGATGTTCCCGGTCGTGCCGGCGTTGATGTCCTCCCGCAAGCCGCAGCCGAGCAGCCCCCCTGCCGCCACCACCAGCACGGCCAGCAGCGCGGTCACAGCCATCCGTCTCATGCGCGCACCTCCCCGTCCGCGGCCACCAGGTGGCGACTCGCGCCGCCGATCCTCTGCCGGCGTAGGCCCTCTATCGGCTCCTGAACCCGGCAGCTACAGCCTGGTGCTCTCACGACCCTCCCTTCCTGATCCCGCGCCGGCGCGACGAGAGACCGCGTAGACGGATGCACCATTCCGTCTCGAGCCCGCAACGCCGAGGATAGTACCGAGGCCAGCAGACACGAAGATAGGAGCCGTCATCCACCACTCGCCGCGCCAGCTTGCGTGGCCGTCCCATCGGGCGGCCGCACCATGACGGCCGATGCGCTCACCGTGTTCCTGGCGACCGCGGCGGGAGGCACTGTCTCGATCGTCCTCGCACTGCTCGCCACTCGGCTGGCTCGCCTGCATCTGCGAGAGCTCTTCCCCGGCCTGCTGCCGATGGCCGGGGGCACCCTGCTCGACGACCTTGATGACGCAGTCCTGGTCCTCGACCGGCGGGGCCGCGTCCTGGGCGCCAATCCTGCCGCCGAGGATCTACTTGGGCGCCGGTCTTCCGCCATGGTGGGCGCCGCGGCAGCCGAGCTTCTGCCCGGCATGGCGACCGGTGAGCCGACGCCGGGCGAGCCCTCGGCACCGCAGGCGCGGTCCGCGCGCGAGATCACGCTGGCCCACTCCAGTGGCGCGGCGCGCACCATCGACGTCGTCGCCTCTCGTCTCCGGTCGGGCGGCCGCGGGACGGCTCAGGTGCTCGTCCTCCGCGACATCACCGAGCGCCGGCGCTGGGAGGAGGCCTTGCGTCACCAGGCGCTGCACGACGAGCTCACGGGGCTCCCCAATCGCGTGCTGCTGCGCGAGCGTGCCGAGGCCCTCCTCGCGCTCAGCCGGCGACGGGGCGAGAAGCTCGCCCTCCTGGTCGTCGACCTCGACCGCTTCAAGGAGGTCAACGACACCTTCGGCCATGAGAGCGGCGACGAGCTCCTGCGCGTGATCGCCGAGCGCCTGCGCGCGGGCCTGCGCGACAGTGACGTCGTAGCCAGGCTCGGCGGTGACGAGTTCGCGGTCGTGCTACCCGGCACTGACGCCGCGACCGCCGTGCGCGTCGCGCAGTCGCTCCGCGCGGCGGTGGTCGCCGCCCTGCACTTGCGCGGCTACGTGGTCGCGGTCTCGGCGAGCATCGGCGTAGCCGTCGCTCCAGACGACGGCTGCGACGTCGGCACGCTTCTCCAGCGCGCCGATGTGGCCCTCTACCTCGCCAAAGACGATAGCACCGGGAGCGCGCTCTACGACGCCCGCCGCGACCCGAACAGCGCCGCGCGCTTGACCCTCGTCGGCGAGCTGCGGACCGCCATCGAACAGGGCGACCTCTGCCTCCATTATCAACCCCTGCTCGACCTGCCCGGCGGATCCTCCTCCCGCGTCGAGGCTCTGGTGCGCTGGCCGCACCCACGCCGGGGCCTGCTCCCGGCCGTCTCGTTCATGACCCTCGCCGAGCAGAGCGGGCTCATGGCCGACCTCACGAACTGGGTGCTGGAGAGCGCCATGCGCCAGCACCATGACTGGGCCAGAGCCGGACTCGGCATCGCCATCGCCGCCAACCTCTCCGCCATGGACCTGCACAGCGAGACGCTGGTGGACCGGGTCGCCCGGCTGCTGCGCCGAAGCGAAGTGCCGCCCTCGAGCCTCGTGCTCGAGGTCACCGAGGCCAGCATGTTGCTCGACCCGCGGGGTGCGGCCCGCACACTCGAGGACCTGCGCGCTCTCGGCACCCGTGTCGTCATCGACGCCTTCGGCGTCGGGCGGTCGTCGCTCTCCTACGTCAAGACCATCCCGGCCTGCGAGCTCAAGATCGATCGCTCGCTGGTCGGCGACATGCTGCGCCACTCGAGCGACGCGGCGCTCGTGAAAGCGGCCGTCGGGCTGGGCCACGACCTCGGCTTCGCCGTCACCGCCGGAGGCGTGGAGGCACGCGAGCAGCTGCAGATGGTCACGGATCTGGGCTGTGACCACGCCCAGGGCTACCACGTGGCCGAGCCCCTGCCGCCGCGCGCCGCCGCCGACTGGCTGCGGGCGCACCATGGCCTCGCGCTGCGTCTCGCTCGCTGACTCCCCCTGGGCCGCGGCCGACGAGTTCAGGGCGCGGCCAGGATGGGCGATACTGAGGCCATGGCCCGACGCACCCCCAGCCAGCGCCTCACCCGGACGGACTGGACCGGCGACGCCGTGCTCACGCTCATCGGCGGCACCGGGTGCCTGCTCGCCGTCTTCCTCCCGTGGGCCAACACTCCGGGCTCGGGCCCGGTGAACTACGGCCTGACGCACCCCGACACCGTCCGCGGCGTGCTGCACACCGAGTGGGGCGTGCCGGCGCTCGGTCTGGCCCTGATCGTGCTCGCCATGGGTACGCTGATGCTGACCCTCGGGCCGGGCCGCGTGGGCATCGTAGCTGGGCTGGTCACCGCGGCGACCGGCGTCGCCATCGTGCTCGTGGCGCGCGACGCGACGAGCGCCGCCTACGGCTGGTCCATGCAGGCCGGTCTGGGCTCGGTGGTCACCCTCTTCGCCGGGGTGCTCCTGGTTCCGATCGGCCTCTCGTCGGCCGCCGTCGCCGGCGCGCTCCTTTACTTCGCGCGCCGCAACGCTACAGACCCGCCAGCTCCCGGAACCGCTCCACCGAATTGATGCGGAGGCCGAGCAGCTCCGCGATGCGGAACTTCGCCATCATCGCGTTGGGTTCGCCGGGGTGGAGGTTGGAGTGGTCGAGGATCCGCCCGAGGCCCTTCTCACCGCGGATCTGCTCCATCGCGGAGCTGTCGCTGAGGTCACCGACCGAGCACCCGAGGCGCCCGGCGACGTACAGCTTGGCCTCCTCGAGGCGCATCCCGCGGGCCATCTGCATCCGCGCGACCAGGTCTCCGGCCGTGCGGATCCCGCCCATGCCCGCGGCGAGCGCGTGAGTGACGTCCATGCCTCGGGAGTCACCCGAACCTACCTACAAGCCGTCACAGCGCAGGATGTCGACGTGCGCCCTGGCGGCCCGCGAGGCGACGTCCTCACCAGGGTAGCCGTTCACCGGGACTCCGCACACACCCTGCCCGACATTGGGATGCACCGCGATGCGCGCCGCGTCCATGCACGGCTTGATCACGGTGAGCGAGTAGGCCGTGTTCCAGCAACACGACTTGCCGGTGCGGATGTTCACCGCCGGCCCGAAGATCGTGGCGCCGGCCTCCTGACAGACCTCGAGCTGCTCCCGGGGCCAGAGGCCGGCGAGCCGGCGTCCCTGCCACTCGAGCTCGCCGTGGACGCCGATCACGAACTCGCCGGCCATGCCGACCTCGATACCGGCCTCGGGGTACTTCTCGCGCACGTGCCGCACGGCGCGGAGGGTGCTGAACAGGTCGGCGTCTCCGGCGCCGCCGGTGGTGTCGAAATCGACGCCGTCGGCGCCGGCCTCGAGCATGCCGTCGGCGACGTAGACGAAGTCCTGCGTCGCGTACTCCATCGCCTCCATCACGGCGGCGCGCGCGCCGGCGACGTCCCCGCGCGGCAACAGCTCGAACCAGTTGTCGGCCGGGCCGTCGGGCTTGCTGTAGAAGGCGAGGTTCGGCTGCGCCCCGTACTGCACCGGCGCGGTCAGCATGAGCTGCGCGTTCTGCATGAGCTGCTGCTGGAACGGCAGGATCGTCTTGATGGCCTTGTAGCTGTACTCGATGTGCCAGAGCTCGAGGATGTCCTGGCCCAGGCGCTGCTCGCTCTCGAGGAGGTCCTGGAGATCGCTGCCGGTCATCTTGCTGCCGCCGCCGTCGCACGAGAGGACGACCTGGTCGCCGATATCGACCGCGGTGAACGCGGCGCGCGAGGCGTAGATGTCGAGCAGGTGCTCCTGCTCGGCGGCCGAGAGCGGCGGGGCCTTGGCCTTGCGCGCCGCCTCCTCGGTGGCCGCCTCGATGTCGGCGCGCAGCTCGCTCCTGGTCATCGCGACCCTGAAGCCGTCGCCCATTCGGGTCGGGATCCTCGCTTCCACCGGCTTCACCTCACTGCCGGAGTCGCGCCGGCCAGCTCCCGGTCGTTCCGGTCGACGATCGCCCGGATCCGTTGCCGCACGTCGTCGGGAAGCGGCTCAGGCTGGTGGGTCTCCAGCAGCTCGCGCGCCCGCGCGAGGGCGCTCTGGTACATGTCGCCGCTACCGCGCTCCTCCCAGTCCTCGCGCACACGGCGGTCCATGAGCCGCGGCTGCGACTGTTCGCGCATGTGGGCCATCGTCGCGTCGAGGCTCAGGAAGTCACCGAAGGAGCCCACCCGGCCAATGTCGTCGACGGCCAGCGCCTCGTCGTCGACGCGCACGCCACCGACGACCTGCTTGATCATGCGCGCGAACTCGTCGTCGATGACCAGCTGCGCGTAATCGAAGGTGACGCCCGACTCGATCATCCCCAGGCCGTAGATCAGGTTGGTCCCTGCCAACGCCGCCATCAAGGCCGTGAGGGTCTTCTCGTGACCGGTCTGCACGTCACTGAGCTTGCCGTCTCCCTACATCCCGGCGATGTAGCTCGGAAGGCGGTACTGGCGGGCGAGCTGGGCCGCGCCGGCGCTGATCATCGCGCACTCGGGAGAGCCCACCGAGGCCGTCACCAGGCGCAGGTCCATGGCCGTCGTCGACGAGCCGTAGAGCACCTTGCTGCCACGCTCGGTGAGCTGCCCGAGCACGATGCCGGCCAGCACCTCGGCGTTGTGCGTCACCAGCGTGCCGGCGAGGGTCACCGGCGAGGAGCCGCCGGCCATGGCCATGCTCAGGACGCAGCTCGGCAGGCCGACCCGTGCCGCCTCGATGACGATCTCGCAGAAGTCCTTGACCAGCTTGAGGGGGCTCACCGGGCAGGTGCCCATGATCATCATCGGGCGCTCGCGCACCGCCTCGGGGCTACCCTGGATGGCGGCCAGCATCTCCACTGTGGTGTGCACGGCGCGCCCGTCGAGCGGCCCGCCTGAGATCGGCTTGGTCTGGTTCACCAGAGCCGCCTCGTGATTGTGCAGCGAAGTCGTGGCCGGCGGCTGGTCGCTGCTGACCACGGCCATCTCGAAGACGTCCACTTCGGGCAGCGCGTCGACGAGCCGGGCGATGTCGCCCATGTCCTTCTTGGTGGAAGCGCGCAGCTCGCCGGTGTACGGGTCGATGACCTTGATGCCCTCACCGAAGTTGCTGAAGCCCACGCGCCCCGGCTCGATGAGGATGTCGTTGCGGGGGTCGCGCCCGCAGAGCACGATCGAGGCGGGAGCGCTGGCGATGGCTCCCTCCACCACGTGCGGCGGGATCTTGACGATCTGCGTCTCGCGGTCCACGGAGCAGCCGCCGTCGCCGAAGATGTCGAGCGCTTCCTCGAGCTCCACCCAGATGCCGGTCTGCTCCAGCACGACGAGCGTCGCCAGATGGATGTCCTGGATCTCGTCGCCGGTGAACACGTTGAGGCTCATGCCACCGCTGCGGCGCCGGCCGGCGAACAGGTTACGCTTCATACCCCGCCTCCACGCGAGTCGTTTGTCGATCGAGCACCGCAACGTAATCACAGGCCGTGTGCCCGGCGCCACCGCAGGCGGATTGCGGCGGCGGCTTGCGCCGCCACCGCGCGGCCGTCACGCTAGCGGCATGAGCCGGCGCACCCTCACAGCCATCGGCCTCGGCCTGCTGATCGCGGCGCTCACCTTGTTCGTCTCGCGCCGCTTCGGCATCACCTTCCTCTTCCTGCCGCTGTTCTTCACCTGGGGGCGGGGCCGACGCGACGGCCGTTGAGGGCGCGGGGCTTCGGCACCTCGGTGACCGTGCTGGGCGCGGTGGTCGCGCTGGCCGTCGTGTTCGTCCTTCGGGAGCCGCCCACGGTCGCTCCGATCACGATGCGGTTCAGTAGCTCCTACGTCTGGAGGGAGACGCGCGAAAGCCCGGGCGGCCTCGCGGGCGATGCCACGGTGCGGGAGGAGGCCGGCCTGTTTGCGGCGGCGGCCTCCGGGGATGCCAGAGCCGTCCACGGCGACACAGCGTCGGTCTACGACGCGGCGACGCGCACCCAGCTCACGCGCCGCAGGAGCGGCGGCGGCTGGGCCTACACCCGCACCGTCGACGAGTGGCCGCCGGTGTGGCGCACCTCGTTCGCGGGCCCTCTCCGGTACCAGGGGCTGGCGGCGGTCGTGCGCTCCGCGCTCGAAGACCGCGATCCCCTGGTCGGGATCAAGCCCGTAGCGCAGGGCGAGCGCAGGTCGTGGCGGGCGGCGCTCTCGTGGCCGGGAGGCGGGCGGGCGGACGTCGTGGTGGACGAGCGCAGCGGCCTCGTCCTCTGGTGCTCCTCCGTGGGGCCCGCCCCTGACCCTTCGCAGAGTGACGCCGCCGTCCCGGTCCGCGAGGAGTTCAGCGCCAGAGCAGACCCGGCAGCTTCGGTGCCGGGGGACGCGCGGCTCGAGCTGTCCGCGCCGCCTGGAGCCCGGGTGACGACGCGGCGCGAACGGCGCTACACGTACTACCGGTCTCTGCAGGGCGCGGCGCAGGCGGCGCGCTTCGCCGCTCTCGAGCCGACCGTCGTGCCGGACGGCTACGCGCTACGCGCCGTCGCGACCCGCCACCGGCCGGGCCTGGTCGCGGCGGCGGTGCCTCCTGACGCCGACCGACTCAGCACGGCGCGGCCGCGGCAGCCGGCGAACGAGATGGACCTCTGCTACACGCGGGGCCTGGCGTGGTTCACGGTCGCCGTCACGCACATCGCCGGTTCGCGTCAAGCCGCCGCCGACGTCCGTGCCTTGGCCGGGGAGTTGCTCCCGGCCGAGCTCTCGAGCCGGGAGACGACCCTGCAGTACGGTGCCTTGGCGGGCCGCACCGCGTACACCTGGTATGCGCCCCGAGGGCCCATGCTCTTCGTGAGCGACGGGCGCTACGCCGTGCTCGCGAGCGGCGCCCTCACCCGCCAGGAGTTGATCGCCCTGGCCGAGGGGCTGGAGCCCCTGGAGCGCTGAAGCGGGCGCCTCGAGCCGCCGTCAGTCGTCGAGCGGCTCGAACTGATCCTTCTCGACGCCGCACTCGGGGCAGACCCAGTCCTCGGGCAGATCGTCGAAGGACGTTCCCGGTTCGACGTCGGCATCCGGGTCGCCGGCCTCGGGGTCGTAAACGTAGTCGCAGACGGTGCAGATGTACTTCTTCACGCTGGGCCTCCTGGGTGAGTCTCCTCCGCGCACAGTGTACCTCGCCGCTACGAGGGCGGCGGCGTCGCGGGCGATCCTGCCCGCCACCCCGCCGCCGCCAAACCACTCACCGGGGAGCGCCGGCTGGCGGCGGAGTGTCGGGCTTGCACCGGCGCTATGCGGCGCGAGAGACTCACCAGGCCAGGCGGCAACGCGCCCCCGAGAGGAGCCCCCCGATGACGATCCCGCATGACCATCCTCGCACCTGGTGGTGCCGCCCCGGGCTCGAGGCGAGCGGCGGCCGCCTGATGATCGCCGGTCGCGATGCGGAAGAGCTCGCCCGGGAGCACGGCACCCCGCTCTACGCGTACGACCTCGACCATGTCGAGGCCAACGTGCGCGCCCTGCAGGAGGCCCTGGCGCGCACCGGCCACCCGTGGAAGGTCCGTTTCGCGCTCAAGAGCCAGCGCGAGCCGGAGGTGCTCGCGCGGC
This sequence comes from Thermoleophilia bacterium, assembly GCA_041648235.1. GTDB lineage: Bacteria > Actinomycetota > Thermoleophilia > UBA2241 > UBA2241 > CAIXSE01. The sequence continues at coordinate 3,056 of JBAZPK010000055.1, read as the reverse complement.
TGCGCGCGATCGCCGCCCCCGGCACGCCCGGGTTCGTCGGGCTCGACGTCTGCTCGCCCGGCGAGGTGGAGTACGGGCTCGCCAACGGCTTCCCCGCCCGCGAGATCAGCTATACCGGCACCAACGTGAGCGAGCGCGACCTCGACGTGATCCTCCAAGCCGGCGTGCACCTGAACCTCGACCTCATCAGCCAGGTCCACCGCGTCGGGCGGCGGGCCAGCGGGGGCACGATCGGCATCCGCGTCAACCCCCGCGTCGGCGCCGTCCGCCCCGGGAGCGGCATCAGCTACTACAGCGGCGACAAGCCGACCAAGTTCGGCATCTACCCGGAACGGCTCGACGAGGCCATCGACGCCGCCCGCTCCTACGACCTCACCATCGACACCATCCATTTCCACGTGTCGCACCACCTGCTCAGCGACGACCTGCCGGCGTTCGACCGCGCGGTGGAAGCGGCGGCGGGCATGGCGCGACAGGCCATCGACGCCGGCTGCCCTGTTCGCGAGGTCAACGCCGGAGGGGGGCTCGCCACGGTCATGGCCCAGGGCCAGGAACCGCTCGACCTGGACGGCTACGCGAGGGTTCTCGCCCGGCACCTCGGCCCGCTCGGAGTCACCATCGCCTGCGAGCCCGGCGAGATGCTCGTCAAGAACGCCGGCGTGCTGCTCGCCGAGGTGGTCACGGTGGAGGATAGGAGCGCGGCCGGCGACGGCAGCGCCGTCTTCGCCGGCCTCGACTGCGGCTGGAACATCATGCACCTGGCCTTCGTCTACCACGAGTCGGTCGAGGCGGTGCTCTGCCGCGCCGCCGACGCACCGCGCACGGCCACCTACACGCTCGCCAGTCACATCAACGAAGGGCCCGACCTGTACGCCGAGGACTACCCTCTGCCGCCTGTCCGAGAAGGCGACATCGTCGCCCTGCTGGGCGTCGGCGCCTACTGCCAGGCGAACTGGCACCGGCACTGCCTGCGGCCGTTCCCGCGGGTGCTCTGGTTCGAGGAGCGCCTGCAGCTCTGAGCCTGGTCACCCGCCGCGAGACGCGCCGGCGCCGCCCAAGCCGAAGCGGGAACCCGCGTCCGTGACCGGGGCGTTCTCCGGGTAGCCGCGGCTCTCCCAGTACCCCGGCCGCGCCGCCGCCGTGACCTCGAGCCGCGTGACCCATTTGACGTTCTTGTAGCCAAGCTGCACCGGGACCACGAGCCGCAGCGGCCCGCCGTGGTCGGGCGGCAGAGGCTCGCCGGCGAGCGTGTCGGCGAGCATCGTCCGCGGGTGCGTCACCAGCTCGAGCGGCAGGCTGCTCGTGTACACCCCGCTCCGGGCGTGGAACACGACGTAGTTGGCCTCCGGCTCCAGCCCCGCCTGCTCGAGCAGCACGGCAGGGGCGACGCCGCCCCACGGCACGTCGTCCACGCTCCAGCCCTCGACGCAGTGGAAGTCGACCGTCTCGGCCCGCCGCGGCAGCGCCCGCCACGCGGCCGCGTCGATCCGCAGCGGCTGACGCACCAACCCGTCGACCGCGAGCACCCACTGCTCGGCCGGGACGTCCGGCACGTCTTCCACGCTGCGCACCGGGAAGGGGCCAAAGCCGCCGTCAGACGCCCCGGACCCGCCGATAGTGCCGCCTCCGGCCAAGCGCCGTAGTGCCTCGAGGGCGCCGGCGAACCCCGCCACGAGCGCGCCGACGAGCACCAGAAAGCGCTTGCGGCTGTAGCGCACGCGTGGTGGCGGCACCTGAGGGCCGGCCCCCGCGCCAGCGCTGGGCCGCGAATCGGCAGGCGGGTGTGCCGCGCCTTGCATCTCCGTCTTGTCAGACTTCTCGTCCATTCCGGACCCAGCCGCCTCGTGTCCGAGTCTGTTGGGAGTGTTCCCGTCAGCAAACCGCACCGGCATGGGAGCAAGTGCCGGGGCAGAGCACCCGGCCGGCGGCGTCTCACCGACCCGCCCGAGAGCAGGCAGCCGCAATCTGGACGTACTTGGGAAGCTGGGGCTGCGTATCCCGCCCCGTCTACACCGAGACTCTTGTTTTCGTCCGACCCTGGGAGTACGTCAGTGCACGCGCGTAGATGCGTTCGGGCAACCGATTCCGCATCAGCGCTTGGGGGGGCCTCCTGCGGCCGAAGGGCCGCGCTTCGTCGATTTTCCGGCCTCAGGGCCGTGCGCGAGCGTGCTTGAGTTCAGGTCCGCAACGCGAGGAGGTGGTGATCAGCCACAGCGCACCTCTCGTTCATCGGCATGCCTGATGGTAGGGGTACCGCAGGCAGCATGGTCGGTGGCGAGAGCGTCCATGGGAAGCGCCGTATCGGCTCTCTGAAGGGGAGACCATCGTGAAGAAGAAGACTCTGATCATCGTCATCGCCATTGTGGCCGTCATGGCCGTGTTCAGCGCGACCGCCTATGCATGGTTCACGTGGGACGCCATGAATTCGAGCGCCCAGATTGGCAGCGGCGACATGACCGCTACGCTCGAGAGCGATCGTGCGACGGTCAGCATCGCCGGCTTGATGCCCAGTAATGGCGGCATCAACGAGGTCGTCTACTACAGGCTCACCAACACGGGTGACGCCGACGCTTCGTTTGCTCATTACGTGGACCCGGCCAGCTTCTGGGGCAATGCCGAACTGTCCAATCACCTGTGCATGAGCGTCGTCCTTCCCCCGACCACCGGCACGTATCCTTACGCCCGCACTTACGGTGCTGACAACCTTGCCCTCGTCACCAATGGTTGGGCCAAGGATATCTGGGGTGCCAGCAACGCCCTCAACAACTTCGGCCTTGGCGTGGAGCCTCTGTTACAAGGACATGGCGGCCGTCTACAAGGTGACGCTCTGGCTCGATGGCCCGAGCTCGGGCAACGATCTGCAAAACCAGGAGTGCGGTTTCAGCCTCAAGTGGGTCGGTGGCCAGCCTGAGGCGGCGCCTGCGTTCTAAGGACCTATCCCTGTAGGAACTGACGGAGTCGCCGCGAATCCGCTTGGTGAGAAGCGTGACGAACCACTCGTCAGGAGGCTCTCATGGGACTCATCGAGCGCGACGACGGCTGGCGCCTGCCGGAGT
>JBAZPK010000054.1:0-13256 GCA_041648235.1 Thermoleophilia bacterium | reverse complement strand
GTGCATGCACCCGTTCGCGACCGTCGACGACGCCGTGCGGGCGGCGCTGGCGCGCTACGGCGCCGCCGCCCGCTTCCTCGTCGTGCCGCACGGCAGCCGCGTGACCGCGCCCGCGGCCGGCTGAGGTGCGCCGCAGGCGGACGCGAGACGGCGGGGCGGCCCGGTCAGGCCGCCCCGCCGTCCCCGGTCCTACGCTTTGACGGGCGCGCTCCCGGGGCGCACGGCCATGTTGCGGTACACCTGCTCCATGTCCTCGGGGGTGAACTTGCGCGGGTTGTTTGCCCACAGGCGGGCCTGCGTCTTGGCGCCCTCGACGAGGTCCGGGATCGCCGACTCGGGGATGCCGACGTCGCTCAGGTACTGCGGCACCTCGAGGTCCGCGGCGAGCTGGCGCAGGGCGGCGAGGGTCTTCTCGGCGGCCTCGCGGTCGGAGAGCCCGGTCATGTTCTCGCCCATGGCCTCACCGAACTGCTTGAACCAGCGCAGGCAGGCGAGCACGTTGTACTCCATCGCCCAGGGCAGCACCATGGTGTTGGCGACGCCGTGCGGCACATGGAACATGCCGCCGATGGGGTAGGAGAGCGCGTGCACGGCGCCGACGCCGGCGTTGCCGAAGGCGATGCCGCCCATCATCGAGCCCATCGCCATGCTGTCGCGGGCCCACATGTTGGAGCCGTCGTACACCGCCGTGCGGATGCTCTGGCTGATGAGCTTGATGCCCTCGTAGGCCAGAGAGTCGGTGTGCATCGTGGCGTTCACCGAGATGTAGGCCTCGATGTTGTGGATGAGGGCGTCCATGCCGGAGGCGGCGGTGACGTGCGGCGGGCAGCTCACGGTGAGCCCGGGGTCGATGAGGGCCACGTTGGGCATCAGGTACGGGCTCACGAGCCCCTGTTTCACGTTGAGCTTCTCGTTGGCGAAGATGGCGATCGCGGTGCACTCCGAGCCGGTGCCGGCAGTCGTCGGTACCGCGATGATCGGCAGTCCCTTGCGCGGCACCTTGTCGACGCCGACGTAGTCGTACACCGTGTCGCCGGTGTGCGGCAGGACGGCGGCGGCCTTGGCGACGTCGATCGGTGAACCGCCGCCGAAGCCCACGATGAGGTCGTAGCCGCCCGCCTCGACGAGGCGGACGATCTCCTCGATGGTGCTCATCGGCGGCTCGGGGACAGCCTTGTCGTAGAAGGTGACCTCGAGGCCGGCCTCGCGCAGCGGGGTCTCGACGTCGGTGCACATGCCGCACTCGCTCACGCCCTGATCGGTGATGACCAGGACCTTGGTGCCGTTGAGCTTCCTGGCCTCCACGCCGAGCTGCTCCACGGCCCCGACGCCGGTGATCAGCGTCTTCGGTTGGCGGTGCACGCGCATCTTGCGCTCGACGCGGCGCCGCTCCGTCTGCTGGCCGCTCTGGGCGGACGAGAAGACGCGCGGCTCCGGTTCGTTGTGGACGTGGTCCATGGCTCCGGTCTCCTTGCGGTGGCGTCTAGCGGGGCAGGCGGCCGGCGCCGTAGAGGGCGGCCGCCTCCTCGCGGATCTGGTCCTTGAAGGTGGGGTCGGCGATCTCGAGCAGCGCCTCGGCACGTTCGCGCAGGCCCTTGCCGCGCAGGTGCGCGACGCCGTGCTCGGTGACCACGTAGTCGACGTCGGCGCGCATCGTGGTGACGGCGGCTCCCGGCGCGACGGCGGCGACGATGCGCGAGACGGCGCCCTTCTTCGCCGTGGACGGCAAGGCGATGATCGCCTTGCCGTCGCGGCTGCGGGCGGCGCCGCGCACGAAGTCGACCTGGCCGCCGATGCCGGTGAACTGCGTCGGCCCCATGGTGTCGGCCACGACCTGGCCCATGAGGTCGACCTCGATGGCCGAGTTGATGGCCACCACGCGGTCGTTCTGGCCGATCAGGTACGGGTCGTTGACGATGTTGACGGGGAACATGTTGACGGCCGGGTTGTCATCGACGAAGTCGTAGAGGCGGCGCGTGCCCATGAGGAAGGTGGCGACCATCTTGTCGCGGTTGACGGTCTTGTTGCGATTGGTGATCACGCCTTCGTTGTAGAGGTCGACGACCCCCTCGCTGAACATCTCGCTGTGGATCCCGAGGTCGTTCTTGCCGTGCAGGAAGAGCAGCACGGCGTCGGGGATGCCGCCGATCCCGAGCTGCAGGCAGGAGCCGTCGTCGACGAGGCCGGCGATATGCCGGCCGATCGCCTCCTCGACGGGCCCGACCCGCGGCGGCGGCAGCTCGATGAGGTCGTGCTCGCTCTCGACGAGGTGGTCGATCTCGGAGACGTGGATGAACGAGTCGCCGTGGGTGCGCGGCATCCGGGGGTTCACCTGCGCGACGACCGTCCGGGCCACCTGCGCCGCGGGCTTCGTGTAGTCGACCGAGATCCCGAACGAGCAGAAGCCGTGCTTGTCGGGTGGCGACACCTGGATGAGGGCGACGTCCGGGGTCAGGTAGCCCTCGCAGAACAGCTTCGGGATCTCGTGGAAGAAGACCGGCACGTAGTCGCCGCGCCCTTCTTTGACCGCGGCCCGCGAGGAGGTGCCCACGAAGAGCGACCTGTGGAAGAAGGAGGCGGCGAGCTCCGGAGCGCAGTACTCGCCCTTGCCCATGGCCACCATGTGGTCGATCTCGACGTGCTCCAGCTCCGGGGCGCGGGCCACGAGCTCGTCGACGAGCTCGAGCGGCTCGCCGCAGGCGTGGGCCAGCACCACGCGGTCGCCCGACTTCACGCACTTCATCGCCTCGGCGGCCGAGGTGCGCTTGCGGTCGTACTCCGACTTCCAGTCCATCGGCTTACTCCTTGAGCTTCTTCGTGACCGTGGGCGCGAGCGCCGCGGCGGCCGTCGCACGTCCCCCTCCGTCATCGTTCAGGCGCCGGCCGCGGGCTTCTTGACCCTGGCCTTCTCCCACGGTCGGCCCACCTGAGCGAGGGCCTTGGCGAGGTCCTTCTTGTGGTCCACGTTCGATTGCCGCGCGATCATGATGCGCTGCGCCTGCGGCGAACCGGCGCCGTGCATCGACTCCGTGCGGTAGCCGACGGCGGCCGCGCCCAGGGTGAGGTTCTCGATGAGGCGCAGCACGCGCATGCGGTCGATCGTCGGCGTGTCGCAGACGCCTACGAGGTACTTCTCGACCAGCGGCCCCGTCTGCTCGGCGGCCAGGTCCTGGGCGGACGGCATGGTGACCATGAGGCCGCCCGCGATGTCCTCGGCGAGGCGCGCGATCTCGTAGGGGAAGCGCGTCACGTTCTGCTTGCAGACGTTGGCGAGCAGCATGTCGATCTCGTAGCTGCCGGCCGGCGTCTGGTGGCCCTCGGCCGAGCAGGCGATGCCGCACGAATAGAGGGTCTCGTTGAGGTGCGTCATCTCGATGAGCTTGTCCTTGATGTGGCTCGCCCCGGCGGCGCCGTTGTACTCGGCGGCCAGGGCGGCGGCGCCGATGAGCACGTCGCCGACGCCGACCTTGCAGCCGCCGTAGCTCTGGCGGTGGAAGCCGGCGAAACGCTCGACCAGCGAGCCCGAGAACTCGACCTCGCCGCACAGGTAGACGCGGTCCAAGGGCACGAAGACGTCGTCGAAGATCATGAGCGCCTCGTGACCGCCGAAGCGCGGGTTGCCGACGTCAAGGTCGTTGCCCTCGAGCTTGCGCGTGTCGCAGCTCTGGCGGCCGTAGATGTAGCTGACTCCGGCCGCGTTGGACGGCGTGCTGAAGGAGACGGCGTAGTCCTCGTCGCCGGGGCGCATGGCGATGGTCGGCATGACCAGGATCTCGTGCGAGTTGCAGGCGCCGGTCTGATGGGCCTTGGCGCCGCGCACGACGATGCCGTCGTCGCGCCTCTCGATGACGTGCAGGTACAGGTCGGGGTCGGCCTGCTGCGAAGGCGCCTTGCCGCGGTCGCCCTTAGGGTCGGTCATGGCGCCGTCGGCGACCAGGTCGTTCCTCTGCAGGTACTCGACGTACTCCCTGAACTTCTCGTGGTAGCCGGTGCCCCTGGCCTGGTCGGTGTCGTAGGTGACCGACCAGAGGGCGTTGATCGCGTCCATGCCGACGCAGCGCTGGAAAACACGAGCCCGTCTTCTGGCCCAGCAGGCGCTGCATCTTGACCTTCTTCACGAGGTCGCCCGCGGACTGATGGACGTTGGTGAAGCGGTTGACCTTCTCGCCGGTGAGGTGGCTGACGGCGAGCATCATGTCTTCGTACTCGGGGTGCTGGGCGAGCTCGTAGGTCATCGCCATGCAGTTGAGGCTGGGGCGGATGACAGGGTGGTTGACATAGTCGTCGACCCTCTCGCCGAACAGGTAGATCTCGAGCTCCAGGTCGGCGATGCTCTGGATGAACTGCTCAGGGGTCTTGAGCGACACTGGACGACTCCTTCCTCGCGCCGTCGCGGGCGCGGTGCGGGCCTACCGGGTGCGGGCGCAGGCCGAAGCGGGGGCGCTCGCGTGGACGATCGGTGCGGCGGGGGCGGAAGCCAAGCCGGGGCCGTGACGCCCGCCTCGCGTCAACTATAGGAAGGCCCCGGGGCATCGTCAATTTGTTGTAACGAGACGGCGAGAACGGGCCCATCATTTAGACATCGTGTCCAAGGACGGTTGATGAGGGCGCCCGGTGGCGAGCCGGCCGGACCTCGGCCGCCCGCGGCGCCGTTCGTCGCCGACGGCGGTATTCTCGACGCTGATTCGCCACGGTGTACCAAGTGGCCCACGAATATCGGAGCGTTTTGGCCAAGGTGGCGACTACGGGCTCGTCACCTCGGGGCGTATACTGCGGGCGTCTGCGGGCTGGCTTCGCCGCCCGCCCGCGGGCTCGGGGAGCCCTACGACGACCCAATACCGCCTACGTGGAGGGCACTACATGAGCACATTCGTCGACGACTTCATGGCCGAGCTCAAGGCCCAGAACCCGGCCGAGCCGGAGTTCCATCAGGCCGTCCAGGAGGTGGTGGAGTCCCTCGAGCCGGTGATCGAGAGAAACCCGCAGTACCGTCAGGCGAAGATCCTCGAGCGCATGGCCGAGCCCGAGCGCGTCATCCTCTTCCGCGTGCCGTGGGTCGACGACAAGGGCGAGATCCAGCTCAACAAGGGCTACCGGGTCCAGATGAACAGCGCCATCGGCCCCTACAAGGGCGGCCTGCGCTTCCACCCCAGCGTCTACCTCGGCCTGCTCAAGTTCCTCGCCTTCGAGCAGGTGTTCAAGAACAGCCTCACGACGCTCCCGATGGGCGGCGGCAAAGGCGGCTCCAACTTCGACCCCAAGGGCAAGAGCGACCGCGAGGTCATGGCCTTCTGCCAGAGCTTCATGACTGAGCTCTGCCAGCACGTCGGGACCCGCACCGACATCCCTGCCGGCGACATCGGCGTGGGCGGCCGCGAGATCGGCTTCCTGTTCGGCCAGTACAAGCGCGTCAGGAACGAGTTCGTCGGCGTGCTCACCGGCAAAGGCATCGAGTACGGCGGCTCCCTCATCCGCCCCGAGGCCACCGGCTACGGGGCCGTGTACTTCGCCGCCGAGATGCTGGCCACGCGCAACCAGACGCTCGAGGGCAAGACCTGCCTCGTCAGCGGCTCGGGCAACGTGGCCCAGTACGCCGTCGAGAAGATCCTCGACCTGGGCGGCAAGCCGGTCACCTTCAGCGACTCCGGCGGCTACATCTACGACGAGGCCGGCCTCGACCGCGAGAAGCACGCCTTTCTGCTCACGCTCAAGAACGTCAGGCGCGGCCGCGTCAGCGAGTACGCCGACAGGTTCCCGGGTGCCGTGTACACGCCGGTCGACACGGCCAGGGGTTTCAACCCGCTCTGGGCTCACAAGGCCGACTGCGCCTTCCCCTGCGCCACCCAGAACGAGATCGCGCTGACCGACGCCCAGAACCTTGTCGCCAACGGCGTGGCGCTGGTCTCCGAGGGCGCCAACATGCCGACGGTCCCCGAGGGCGTCAACCTCTTCGTCGAGAAGAAGCTCCTCTACGGCCCCGGCAAGGCCGCCAACGCCGGCGGCGTCGCCACCTCCGGCCTCGAGCAGTCGCAGAACAGCCTGCGCCTGAGCTGGACGAGGGAAGAAGTGGACGCCCGGCTGCACGGCATCATGAAGAGCATCCACCGGCAGTGCGTCGACGCCGCCGCGGCGTACGGCGCCGAGGGCAACTACGTGGCGGGCGCCAACATCGCGGGCTTCCTCAAGGTCGCCAACGCGATGACGGCCCAAGGCGTCGTCTGACGCGGCGTCGCTCGAAAGGCGCCGCGGCGGCCGTTTGTCGCCGCTCCGCGCTCGGGTAAGTAATCCGGCGACACCCATGACGAGACAATTCGGACGCCCCGCTGCAGGGAGCCCCTGACGGAGGGACGAAAGGAGCAGCCACCATGAAGAAGATCGAGTGCTACATCCAGCCGTACAACCTCGACACGGTCGCCGAGGCGCTGGCGGTGGAAGGCGTGCTCGGCATGTCGGTCACCGAGGTCAAGGGCTTCGGCGTGCAGAAAGGCTTCACCCGCGGGGAGCAGGTGGGGCCCCGCGAGTATCGCTTCCACCCCAAGATGAAGGTCGAGATGGTCGTCCTCGAGGACGACGTGGCGCGGATCACCGACGCCATCGTCGCCTCGCTCAAGAGCAACCAGATCGGCGAGGGCAAGATCTTCGTGAGCCCCGTGGACGACGCCGTGCGCACCCGCACGGGCGAGCGCGGCCAAGACGCCATCAGGTAAGAAGCGCTCTGACGCAAGGAGGGGCCGGCCGCGTCACGACGACTTGCCCCTCCTTGCGTCCTCCCGCCCGCGCCGCGGGCCAGGCCTCAGACGAGCTCGAACTCGCGCTCGAAATCGGCTTTGGAGCGCGCCCCGATGACCTTCTTGGCCGGCTGGCCGTCCTTGAACAGGATGATCGTGGGGATGCTCATGATGCCGAGCTTGCCGGCGATGCCGGGGTTCTCATCGACGTTGACCTTGCCGATGGCGATCTTGTCGCCGTGATCCTGAGCGATCTCGTCGATGACAGGGCCTACCATGCGGCAGGGCCCGCACCACGGCGCCCAGAAGTCGACGATCAGGGGCGTCGTTGCCTTGGCCACCTCATCGTCGAACGTCGCGTCGGTCAGGGTCTTGACTTCGTTCGCCACCTTGGCTCCTCCTTGGCCGGCGGGGGTCCACCCCGCGCTCGTCAGCCGTCAGTGTGTCGCTTACAGGCTCTCCAGGACTCGGTTCAGCCGCGCCTGGACTTCGTCGGCGATCGGCGCCAGCCTCTCGTTGCCGACCATCCCGAGCATCGCGCCGGCGTTGACCACCGCTACGCGCGTCCCCCCGTCGGTCTCGTACACGACCACGTTGCAGGGTAGCAGCAGCCCCAGGTCGGGCTCCACGCCGAGGGCGGCGTGAGCGAGCTTGGGGTTGCAGGCCCCTATGATACGGTGCGGGCGGCCGTCTTCGCCGAGCTTCTCCCTCATCGTCTGCTGGACATCGATCTCGGTCTGGACGCCGAAGCCCTCAGCCTTGAGGGCATCGTAGACGCGTGGCAGTACCGTGTCGAAGGGCTCGGCCAGGTCGCGTCCGATTCCGTACTCGACTGCCTGCATGGCGAACCTCCTGAGCTGAACGGGGATGCCGTCGGTATACCCATGGGGGTATAACTCCACGCATCGCCCGCGGCCACTGCTCACGGCAAACATGCCCAGCGGAGGCGGCCGCCAATCGTGGGCTCAGTCCGCGGGGAGCGGGGCGATGCGCCTGTGGGAGCCGCCGGCACGAGCAGCGCGGGAGGCTCGGCGCGAGGCTCGGTCTTGGGTATGATAAATGATTCATGGTCGCCACTTGCGGCGGCGGCGGCCTACAGGCATGGCAGAGGAAGGTGTGGTGAGCGTGAGAAGCGATGAGATCAAGCGTGGCGTGGCCCGGGCCCCGCACCGCTCGCTGCTGCGCGCCCTGGGGATCAGCGACGCCGAGATGGAGAGGCCGTTCATCGGCATCGCCAACTCGTTCAACGAGGTCGTGCCCGGGCACCTGCACCTGCGCAGCGTCGTCGACGCCGTCAAGGCCGGCGTGCGGAGCGCCGGAGGCACGCCGCTCGAGTTCGGCGTGATGGGCATCTGCGACGGCCTCGCCATGAACCACGCCGGCATGCACTACTCGCTGCCGAGCCGCGAGCTCATCGCCGACAGCGTGGAGTCGATGACCATCGCCCACGCCTTCGACGCGCTCGTCCTGGTGCCGTGCTGCGACAAGATCGTGCCCGGCATGCTCATGGCTGCCATGCGCCTCAACGTGCCGGCCGTGATGGTGAGCGGCGGCCCGTCCCTGGCGGGGCGCCTCGAGGGCCGCGCCATCGACCTCACGAGCGTGTTCGAGGGCGTCGGCCAGCACCAGGCCGGGACACTCGACGACGCCGGCCTCGAGGCGCTGGAGTGCAACGCCTGCCCGACGTGCGGCTCCTGCTCGGGCATGTTCACCGCCAACTCGATGAACTGCCTCGCCGAGGTGATCGGCATGGCCCTGCCCGGCAACGGCACCATCCCGGCCGTGTACAGCGAGCGCATCCGCTACGCCAAGGACAGCGGCGCCAAGGTGATGGAGGTGCTGGCCGCCGACCGCCGGCCGCGCGACATCCTCACCGACGCGGCGGTGGGCAACGCCCTGGCGGCCGACGCCAGCCTGGGCTGCAGCACCAACACCGTGCTGCACCTGGCGGCGATCGCCACCGAGGCCGGCCTCGAGTTCGATCTGCGGCGCATCAACGAGGTCGCGGCGAATGTGCCGCACATTTGCAGGCTGGCCCCGGCCGGCGCGCACCACATGGAGGACCTCTACCACGCCGGCGGCGTCCAGGCGGTCATGAAACGGCTCCTCGACGCCGGTCTCATGGAGGGCTCCGCCCTGAGCGTGGCCGGCGGGACCATCGCCGAGGCGGTGGCCGGCGCCCGCGTCGTCGACGACGACGTGATCCGGCGGCTCGAGCACCCCTACCACGCCACCGGCGGCCTCGCGGTGCTGTTCGGCAACCTCGCCCCGAACGGCGCCGTCGTCAAGGAGGGCGCCGTCGCCGACGAGATGCTCCGCCACAGCGGCCCCGCGCAGGTCTTCGAGAGCGAGAAGGAGGCCGTGGCGGCGATCGCCGACGGCAGCATCCGCAGCGGCTCCGTGGTCGTCATCCGCAACGAGGGCCCCAAAGGCGCCCCGGGCATGCCCGAGATGCTGAGCGCCACCTCGATGCTCGCCGGCCAGGGCCGCGACAAGGACGTGGCGCTCCTCACCGACGGCCGCTTCAGCGGCGCCACGCGCGGCGCCGCCATCGGCCACGTGGCCCCCGAGGCGCAGGCGGGCGGCCTGATCGGCCTCGTCCGCGACGGCGACGCCATCAGCATCGACATCCCCGCCCGCAGCCTCTCCCTCGACGTCGACGAAGAGGAGATCGCGCGGCGCCGGGCGGCGCAGCCGCCCAGCACGCCGCGCGCCGGCGTAACCGGCTACCTCGCCCGTTACGTCAAACTCGTCTCCGGCGCGGAGAAGGGAGCAGTGCTGCAATGACCCCAGACAAGAGAATGAAGGGCTCGCAGGCCCTCGTGGCCGCCCTCGAGCACGAGGGCTGCGAGGTCCTGTTCGGCTATCCCGGCGGCGTCGCGATCCCCTTCTACGACGCCCTCTACGACGCCAAGAACCTGCGCCACGTGCTGGTGCGCCACGAGCAGGGCGCGGCGCACGCCGCCGACGGCTACGCCCGCGCCACCGGCAGGGTGGGCGTGTGCACGGCCACGAGCGGTCCCGGCGCCACGAACCTCGTCACCGGGATCGCGACCGCCTACCTCGACTCGACGCCGCTGGTCGCCATCACCTGGCAGGTGCGCAGCGACCTGATCGGCACCGATGCCTTCCAGGAGGCCGACATCACCGGCATCACGCTGCCGATCGTCAAGCACTCCTACCTCGTCAAGAGCTCGGCCGAGCTGCCGCGAGTCGTCCACGAGGCCTTCCACATCGCCTCCACGGGGCGCCCCGGCCCGGTGGTCATCGACATCCCCGTCGACATCGCCCTGGGCGAGCTCGCCTACCGCGACGCCGATTCGATCGACCTGCCCGGCTACCGGCCGACGTTCAAAGGCCACATCAAGCAGATCCGCGCCGCGGCCAAGGCGATCAACGAGGCGCAGCGCCCGGTGCTGTACCTGGGCGGGGGCGCGATCGCCTCCGAGGCCGCCCCCGAGATCCTGCGCCTGGCCGAGCTGCGCCGCGTGCCGGTCGCGACCACGCTCATGGCGCTCGGCGCCTTCCCCGAGACGCACGAGCTCTCCATGGGCATGCTCGGCATGCACGGCACGGTCACCGCCAACTACGCGGTGCACGAGTGCGACCTGCTCATCAACCTCGGGGCGCGCTTCGACGACCGGGTGACCGGCAAGCTCAAGGCCTTCGCGCCCCACGCCCGCATCATCCACGCCGACGTGGACCCGGCCGAGATCGGCAAGAACGTGACGCCGCTGATCCCCATCGTGGGCGACGTCAAGCAGGTCGCCGCCGGCCTGGTCAAGGAGCTGGAGGGCATGGAGTGGGCGCCCGAGCGCACCGCCGAGTGGCTGGCGCGCATCGCCGCCCGCAAGGACGAGTTCCCCCTGCACTACGAGGACCCCAAAGACGGCAAGCTCGCGCCGCAGCGGGTGGTCCAGGAGATCGACCGCATCACCGGGCACGACGCCATCATCTGCACCGACGTCGGCCAGCATCAGATGTGGGCGACGCAGTACTACACGTACGCCTATCCGCGCCAGTTCGTCAGCTCCGGTGGCCTCGGCACCATGGGCTTCGGCCTGCCGGCCAGCATCGGGGCCAAGATCGGCCGCCCGGAGAAGACGGTCATCGACATCAGCGGCGACGGCGGCTTCCAGATGACGATGCAGGAGCTGGCGACGGCCGTGAACTACGACGTGCCCGTCGTCGTCTGCATCCTCAACAACGGCTACCTTGGCATGGTCCGCCAGTGGCAGGACCTCTTCTGGAACAAGCGCTACTCGTTCACGTGCATCGAGGTGCAGCCCGACTTCAAGCTGCTGGCCGAGGCGTTCGGCGCGGTGGGGATGACGGTCACCGAGAAGGACGAGATCGAGCCGGCCCTGCGCGAGGCCATCGCCTGCGGGCGGCCGGCGGTGATCGACTTCCGGACCTCCGCCGCGGAGAACGTGTACCCGATGGTCCCGGCCGGCCAGGAGATCACCGAGATGATCGGCGGTCAGGGCCGCAAGGGGAGGAAGTCATGAAGCACACCCTCTCCATCCTCGTCGAGAACAAGCCCGGCGTGCTCACGCGGGTCGCCGGGCTCTTCGCGCGGCGGGCCTTCAACATCGAGAGCCTCGCCGTCGGGCTGAGCGAAGACCCGCGGCTGTCGCGGATCACGATCGTGATCGACGGCGACGAGCACCCCGTGGACCAGGTCACCAAGCAGCTCCACAAGCTCATCAACGTGGTCAAGATCCGCGACCTGGAGCCGGACAACTCCGTCTCCGCCGAGCTGCTGCTGGTGCGCGTGGCGGGCGAGGGCGACAAGCGCACCGAGGCGCTGCAGATCGCCGAGATCTTCAAGGCCAAGATCGTCGACGTGGACCGCCGCGCCATCACCCTGCGCGTGGTCGGCGCCAACGACAAGCTGGAGGCGCTCCTCGAGCTGCTGCAGCCACTGGGCATCCTCGAGGTGGTGCGCACCGGGACGATCGCCATGGGGCGCGGGCGCGGCTAGCGCCCGGCCCGCGCCCTCGGGCGCTCCGCGGCAGCGCCCGAGGCAGGAGGCCAGCTCTGAGCTCCCCGCTCGCCGACTCCCTCATTCTCGGGGTGCAGGCCTTCGTCGTCGGGCTCTCCGGCGCCATGTCGCCGGGCTCGTACCTGACGGTCACCGTCACCCGCACGATGCAGAAGGGTCCGGTCTCGGCCGCGCTGATGCTCGTCGGGCACGCGCTGCTCGAGGTCGCCCTCCTCGTCGGCTTCGCCTTCGGCCTGCAGTACTTCCTCCAGCGCGCGGCGGTCTCGCTCGCGCTGGCGCTGGCCGGCGGCGCAGTGCTGCTGTGGATGGGGTACGGCCTCGTGAGCGGCGCCGTGCGCGGCACCGTGGCCGCCGACCTGACCGGCGGCGAGGGCGGGCGGATGAGTGGCCACCCCGTGGCTGCGGTCGCACAGGGCGCTCTCGTCTCGCTCTCGAACCCGTGGTGGACGCTGTGGTGGGCGACCATCGGCGTGAAGCTCGCCGCCGACGGCCTCGAGATCGGCGCCGTCGGCCTCGCCGCCTTCTTCGTCGGCCACCAACTCGCCGACGTCTCGTGGTACGGCTTCGTCATCTCGGTCGTGCATCGCGGGAAGGGCCTGCTCACGCCCCGCGTGTACTGCGTCGTCATCGGGGTGCTGGGCGCCGCCCTGCTGTACATGGGCACACGCTTCGTCGGCCAGGGGCTGGGCTTCGAGCTCCCCTGGCTGCCATTCTGACCGGCGGGCGGTACCCCGTGGCGCGTCTTCTGCAGACTGCCACTCCGCCCATCCTGAGACTGTGGTACGGTCTTAGACGGAAGGCAGCAGTCCGCTTCGCGGCCTTACGCCGACTACATACTCATTATCAGCCCCAATCTGGTTCCAACCGCAGCAACTGCCCAACCGGGCTCCGTCACAGTCGTCAGGTAGACTCGCCAAGCCACAGCTCAACGGGGGAGGACTTGCATGGCAGTTCCCAGCTTCGACTCTCTGATGCTCCCCGTGCTCGAGACGCTCGCCGACGGTGAGGTCCATCGGCCGCAAGAGGTGAGCGATAGGGTCGCTGCGCAGCTCGGCGTTTCTGCCGAAGACGAAGCCGAGATGTTGCCAAGCGGCGCGATGCCCCGCTACCGAAACCGGATTCTGTGGGCGCTCCACTACATGAAGCGCGCGGGTGTGATCGCTTCCCCTGGCCGTGGTCGGTACCTCATCGCGGACAGCGGTCGGGCTTTGCTTGCTGAGGCGCCCGCCAAGATCACTGCCAAGACGCTTGAGCGCTACCCTGGCTACATGGAGTTCGTCGGGCGCAGTCACTCCAAGCCGCAAGATCCCGACCTCATCGACGACGAAGTGGCGACTCCCGAAGAGCGGCTCCAAGTCGCCTACGAGGAGATGCGAGACCACGTCGCTGCAGAGGTTCTCGCGCATCTGCGTGCGGTCGACCCGCTGCGCTTCGAGCGCATCGTCCTCGAGGTGCTCACTGCCATGGGCTACGGCGGCTCCGACCCGGAGCGGGCCAGCCTCACGACCCACAGCCACGACGGT
>JBAZPK010000053.1:0-13283 GCA_041648235.1 Thermoleophilia bacterium | reverse complement strand
CGCGGCCGATGCCGGCCTTCTCCAGCACCCAGATCTCGGTGCCGTCGCCGAAGACGAGGGCGTCGTCACCGAGCTCCGCGGCGACGTAGTCATAACGGGTCCTGCGCTGCTCCACGAGCACGGTCTCGTGCCCGAGCCGATGGAGCAGCCGGGCGGTATTGAGGCCGACCTTGCCGCCGCCGACGATGAGCACGAACACCGCTCAGCCCTCCCGGGGAGTGATCTGGCAGGCGCGCACGGCGTCGAAGAGCGAGACGCGCACGTCCTTGGTCGGGCACACCGTACGGATACCCGCCTGGGCGAACAGCTCGGCGCGGAGAGGGTCGTAGACCCTGGCCACCGCACAGTGGACGCCGAACTTCTTCTGGGCGATCTGCGCCACGACGATATTGGTGTTGTCGCCGTCCGTGCAGGCGACGAAGGCCACGGCCTCCTCGATGCCCGCCCGGCGGAGCACGTCCCAGTCGAGCGCTCTGCCGACGACGAACTCGCCGGGGAAGTCGTCGCCCAGCAGATGGAAGGCGTCGGGGCTCTCGTCGATGATCGTGACGTCGAACCCCTGGGTCACGAGGTCACGGGCGAGACCCGAGCCCACACGGCCGCAGCCGGCGATCAGAACGTGCATACGTCACCTCTCAGGTGGTGGAGTGGGGGCCGCCGCGGTCGTCGTGGCCGACGGCCGGCGGGGCGGCAGCGGGGCTCACGCCGCCGGTCAGGGCATCGAGCCCCGAGCCCGCGGTCGGGTAGTCCTTGGGGACGAGGTTGAGGAGCACCTCGCAGGGAGCGTGGTCGAGCACGTAGTCGGCGGTGCGCCCGAAGACCCGGTCGGCGATGCGCCGCTTGCGCACCATGCCGAGGATGATCACCTCGGAGCGCTGACGCCCGGCCTCCTCGCAGATGGCGCGCCCTGCCTGGCGGGCGGTCACGACGTGCGGCGTGAACCTGACCTTGAACTGGCTGGCGATGAGAGCCGCCTCCCGGAGCACCCTGTCGGCCTTGGCGCGTTCGTTCGTCAGGCGCGCATCGAGCGGCAGGTTGAGCGGCACCTCGATGACGTAGAGGCCGTGGATGGCGGACTTCTTCTCGGTGGCGAGCTGGCAGGCGAGCACCATCATCTCGTCGCTGACGCGTGAGCCCACGATGGGCACCAGGATCTGGTGATAATCGATGTCGGCCTGCATGGAGACCGGCATCATGGTCTTCGCCACCGTCTGCGTCAGTGAGTAGCCTTTGAGGCGCCGGTAGGCCACGTACATCAGGAGCCCCGCGACGATCCAGGCCAGCCCGATGAGGCGGCTGACGCCCTGGAAGGCGACGATGACCAGCCACACGCTGAACGTGCCGGCGGCGCCGAACACGGCCGTGAGCGGCACGAGCTTCCCTCGCCACGACACGTTGAACGGCGTCCGCCAGGGGCGCTCGAGCTCCGGCTCCTTGAAGCGCAGCACGATGAGCGACAGGTGAGCGGCGGTGAACGAGATCATCGAGCCGAAGACGTAGAGGTCCGCCAGAAGCCCGATCCGCCCCGGAAGGACGAGCAGGCAGGCGATGAAGCCGAAGACGATGATCGACACGTACGGCGTCAGGCGCTTGGCGTGCATGCGCCCCAGCATCGGCGGCAGCTGGCGGTGCTGGCCCAGGGAATAGGTGAGCCGCGACACCCCGATCAGGCCGGCGTTGGTGGCGATGAGCAGGATCGTCGCCGCCAGGATGGCGACCCAGGGCGCCAAGATGGCCTTGAGCCACCCCACGCTCTCGGGCATGAAGCGCACCATCCCCACCACCGGGTCCTCGGCGTAGTTGCTGCCCAGTTGCGTGCCGTAGAGACGCGTGACGCGCTGCCCGCCCACCACCGTGACCTCTCCCACCGGATCCTGAGCCGGGATGACGGTGGTGTCGCCCTTCGTCTCCACCGGGACGTAGACCGTGGTCTTGCCGTCGGAGGCGAGCACCCAGGTCCCCTCGGGATCTCCCGGCACCACCTTCACCGGCACCGTGAGGCCGCTGGCGGCGTCGACGGGCACCGTGTTGGCGCCCACGCGCATCACCGAGAGGCCGGCCAGCGGCATGCCCACGTAGACGATGAGGACGACCACGATGACCATGTTGATCGCCCGCGGGACGTCGCGCCCCGGGTGCGCGGCCTCCTCGGCCATGTTGGAGACGGTCTCGATGCCCGTGTAGGCGACGGTGCCGATCGCCAGCCCGTAGAGGAACTGCCGCCACGTGGGCGCGACGCCCCAGTCGATCTGCTGGATGAGCACGGTGGGCTCGAGCAGGAGCACGAGGGCGATCACCATGATCAGCACCTGCGTAGCCAGGTCGAGGGCGGCGAGCACGATGTTGAGGCTGGCCGCCTCCTTGATCCCGATGACGTTGATGACCACCAGCAGCACGGCTGCGACGACGCCGCCGATGGAGCTGTACGGCCACTCCCTGAGGATCGGCCAGAACACCGCGAGGTAGTAGGGCACGAAGAGGGCGGAGATGGCGATCGTCGCCACGTAGACCAGCATCTGGCCCCAGCCGATCCCGAAGCTCGCCATCTCGTTGAAGGCCCGGCGCGCGAAGCTGGAGGCGCCGCCGGCCTCGGGCATGGCCGCCGTAGCCTCCGCATAGGTCCAGGCCGTGCAAACGAAGAGCAGGCCGGTGGCGAGGAAGACGAGCGGCGTGGCGCCCATGGCCGACGCCGCCACGACCCCGAGCGCGTAGTAGATGGAGGAGCCCACGTTGCCGTACGCGGTGCTGAACAGCGCCGGCACCCCCAGCACGCGGTGAAGCTCTTCGCCTTCTCTGTGTTTGCGTCTCGCCATCGCCGCCAGTCAGCCCTTATCCGTCCCGGACACCCCCGCGCCCGAGTACGACGGACGCCGCCCTCAGGCCGAGAGCCGCCCGGGGCTCCACACGGGATATGGGGCGGATGATATCAGGACGGGGAGCGGCCCGATGGAGGCCCGAGCGCTCCGGAACCCGGCGTCGGGTAATCCTTGGGCACCAGGTCGATGAGCACCTCGCACGGGGCGTTCTGGAGCACGTACTGCATCGTGCGCCCGAAGACCACCTCGCCGACGCGGCGCTTGTGTACCGCGCCCAGGATGATGACCTCCGAGCGCTGGCTCTCGGCCGCTTCGACGATCGCCCGGCCGGCGCTCCGCGCCGTCACCACGATGGGCGTGAGCTTGACGTTGAACTGGCCGGCGATGGCCGCGGCCGCCGCCAGCACGCCGTCGGCCCGCTCCCGCTCTCGGGTGAGCTGTGCCTCGAGCGGCAGGTTGATCGGCACCTCGATCACGTAGAGCGCGTGGATGGCCGCCTCCTTCTCCGCCGCCAGCTGGCAGGCGAGGACCATCATCTCGTCGCTGACCCGCGAGCCGACGATGGGCACCAGGATCTGGTCGTAGTCGATGTCGGCCTGCATCGTCTCGGGCACGAGGACCCGCTTGACGGTACGCGTGAGCGAGTACCCTTTCGCCCTGCGATACACGACGTAGACGACCAGGCCCACCGCCATCCAGAGAAAGCCGATGAACCGACCTTCGGCGTGGGTCGCCACGACGACGCACCAGACGGTGAAGGTCCCCAGGCCGCCGAGGACCGAGAGCAACGGCAGGGAACCGCCGCGGAAGCTGAGGTTCAGGGGCGTCCGGAAGGGGCGCTCGATCTCCGGTTCACGATACCGCAGCGCGATGACCGAGATGTGCGCGGTGGTGAACGAGATCATGGCGCCGAAGGCGTAGAGGTCGGCGAGGAACGCCGTGCTGCCGGGCAGGATCAGCAGGCAGGCGACGCAGCCGAAGACGATGATCGAGACGTACGGCGTCATGCGTTTGGGGTGCACCCGGCCGAGGAACGGCGGCACCTGCCGATGCTGCCCCAGCGAGTAGGCGAGCCGCGACACGCCGATGAGGCCGGCGTTGGTGGCGATCACGAGGATCGTCGCGGCCAGGATGCCCACCCACGGTTTGAGGATGCTCCGCACCCAGGCGAGCGAGTCGGGGATGAAGGTGACGACGCCTTGCACTGGGTCTTCGAGGAAGGCGCTGCCGAGCTGGGTGCCGTACACCTTGGTCAACCAGCGGCCGTCCTTCTGGTAGACGTCGCCCGTGGGATCCTGCTTGGGGATGATGAAGTCCGAGCCGCGCTTCTCGACCGGCAGGTAGACGGGCTGGGAGGGGTCTGCGGCAAGCGCGAAGGTCCCCTCCGGAGCGCTGGGCACCGCCGCCACGGCCAGGGTGCGATGCGTCGCCGGGTCGACCGGCAGTTCGTTGTACTTCACGGGCATGGCCGAAAGAGCGACCAACGACATCCCGATGTAGATCACGAGGACGGTCACCAGCACCATGTTGATGGCCCGGGGCACGTCGCGCGTCGGGTTCGAGGCTTCCTCGGCCATGTTGGACACGGTCTCGATGCCCGTGTAGGCGATCGTCCCGATGGAGATCCCGTAGACGAACTGCTGCCACGTGGGGACGACCCCCCACTCGATCTGGCCGGCCAGCAGGCGAGGCTGGAGCAGCAGCACGAGGCCGATGACCATGACCAGCACCTGGGTGGCGAGGTCGAGCACCGCGAGGAAGATGTTGAGCCGCGCCGCCTCCTTGATCCCCACCACGTTGACGACCACGAGGGCCAGGATGACCACGATGCCGCCGATGGTGTTGTAAGGGAACGTCTTGAGGATGGGCCAGAAGACGGCCAGGTAGTGGGGCACGAAGAACGCCGAGATGGCGATGGTGACGATGTAGTCGAGCATCAGCGCCCAGCCGGCGCCGAAGCTCACGAACTCGTTAAAGGCGCGGCGCGCGAAGCTCGAGGACCCCCCCGCCTCGGGGACGATGGCCGTCGCCTCGGCGTAGGACCACGCCGTGGTGACGAACAGCAGGCCGGTGAGCGCGAAGACGATCGGTGTCGCCCCGAGAGCATAAAGCGCCACGACGCCGAGGGCGTAGTAGATGGAGGAGCCGACGTTGCCGTACGCGGTGCTGAACAGCGCCGGCACGCCCAGGACCTTCTTGAGGCCCTGTCCCTCCCTGTGCTTGCGTCGTGCCATGTTCTACCTCAGCAGGAGCGGCCGGCCGCTCGGGCCGGGCGCCGGTCAGACGGACCGTCGGTCACAAGCCGCGCCAGCGGAGGACGGCCATCACCACGAGCAGGACGCCCGCGATGAGCTGGATCGACAGCGGCCAGAGCTGGCCGCCGGCGACGGAGCGCGCGATGAGGAGCGCCCCGATGGCACCCGTGAGGATGGCGAGTATCTGTTGAGTCTTCCGCATGTCGGCACCAAGAAAGGCCGGCCCGAATCCGAGCCGGCTCTGGAAGTCAAGGTACCACCGCGCATACAGCGGGACAAGCGACTTGATAGATTCTTGATACCGGCGCGGCGGGCGGCCCTTCCGGCCGCCCGCCGCGCTCCCCGGGGCGGAGTCTCCCCCGCGCCGCCTCCCGCCCTCCGCTACTTGACGAGGAACGGGATCACGAGCAGCGCCACGATGTTGATGACCTTGATCATCGGGTTGATGGCAGGGCCGGCGGTGTCCTTGTAGGGGTCGCCGACGGTGTCGCCGGTGACGGCGGCCGCGTGGGCTTCCGAGCCCTTGCCGCCGTACTCGCCGTCCTCGATGAGCTTCTTGGCGTTGTCCCAGGCGCCGCCGCCCGAGGTCATCGAGATGGCCAGGAAGATGCCGGTGATGATCGTGCCCATGAGCACGCCGCCGAGCACCAGGTAGGCCTTGTTCCAGAAGACGAGGGCGACGATGACCGGTGTGAGCACCGGGATGGCCGCCGGGAGCATCATCTCGCGGATCGCCGACTTGGTGACGATGTCGACGGCCTTCGCGTAGTCCGGCTTGCCGGTGCCGTCCATGATGCCCTTGATCTCGCGGAACTGGCGCCGCACCTCCTCGACCACCTGCCCGCCGGCCTTGCCGACAGCCTTCATGCAGAGCGAGGCGAAGACGTAGGGCAGCAGGCCGCCGAGCAGCAGGCCGATGAGCACCCACGGGTCGTTCACGCGGAACGAGTCGACCACGCCGGCGCCGAAGCCCTCCTTGAGGTCGTTGGTGTACGAAACGAACAGGATCAGCGCGGCGAAGCCGGCCGAGCCGATCGCGTAGCCCTTGGTGATGGCCTTCGTGGTGTTGCCGACCGCGTCGAGCGGGTCGGTGGTGTTGCGCACCGCTTCCGGTAGATCGGCCATCTCGGCGATGCCGCCGGCGTTGTCGGTGATCGGGCCGTAGGCGTCGATGGCGACGATGATGCCGGTCATCGAGAGCATGGCCATGACGGCCACGGCGATGCCGTAGAGCCCGGCCTGGCCGCCGCCGGCGACCTCGTAGCTCACGAGGATGCCGGCCCCGATGGCGATGACGGGCAGGGCGGTCGACTGCAGCGACACGGCGAGACCCTGGATGATGTTGGTGGCGTGGCCGGTGACGCTGGCCTTGGCGATGCTTTTGACGGGGCCATAACGCGTGGCCGTGAAGTACTCGGTGATCACGACGATGAGGGCCGTGACGACGATGCCGCTCACGGCGCACCAGAACATGCGCGACACGCTCGGCATGCCGGCCGCCTTGACCTCGTCGTTGTTGAGCATCCAGTAGGTGACCGGGTAGAAGAGGGCGATGGCGATGACGGCGGCCGCGGCGAGGCCCTTGTAGAGGGCGTTCATGATGTCCTTGCCGCCGCCGAGGCGCACGAAGAAGGTCCCGATGATGCTGGCGATGATGGAGACGCCGCCGATGACGAGTGGGTACGTGACGGCGGCGCCGACCTGCGGCCAGAAGAGGAATGCCAGCAGCATCGCGGCCACGGCCGTGACCGCGTAGGTCTCGAAGAGGTCGGCGGCCATGCCCGCGCAGTCGCCGACGTTGTCGCCGACGTTATCGGCGATGACGCCCGGGTTGCGCGGGTCGTCCTCGGGGATGCCGGCCTCGATCTTGCCGACCAGGTCGGCGCCGACGTCGGCGGCCTTGGTGAAGATGCCGCCGCCGACCCGCGCGAAGACGCTGATGAGGCTGCCTCCGAAGCCCAGGCCGACGAGCGCGTAGACCGCGTAGTCGCCCCAGAACTTCGTCCCGAGCCAGTAGTAGACGGCGACTCCGAACAGCGCCAGGCCGACGACGAACAGGCCGGTGACCGAGCCGCCGCGGAAGGCGACCTTGAGCGCCGGGCCGAGGCCCTGCTTGGCCGACTCGGCGGTGCGTACGTTGACGCGCACGCTGACCATCATGCCGATGTAGCCGGCGGCCGCCGAGAGGCAGGCGCCGACCGCGAATCCGACGGCGGTCACGGTGCCGTAGGTCCAGCCGCGGTCGGTGAGCCCGAGGGCCACGAGCAGGATGACGAACACGACCGCGCCGACCATGGCGATGGTCCTGTACTGCCGGTTCAGGTAGGCCTTGGCGCCTTCCTGCACGGCGCCGGCGACCTCGCGCATCTTCGCGTCGCCGGCCGGCTGGCTCATCAGCCACCTGATGAGCACCGCGCCGTACACGACCGCGAGAATGGCGCAGATCACGGCGATGAGCACCGCATTCTGTGAGACGAACGACTGCACTGCTTGGCTCCTTTCAACAACCCCTCACCACGCGGGCCCCGAGGGCGCCCGCGCGGTACCGGCCTTTTCGAATGAAGAGCTCCCGGCGCGGCGCGCCTCAGCCCAGGTACTTGCCGATCAGAAGGTCGAGCTTGCCTTTGGTGGCCGCCGGGATGAGATCGGCCGGCGTGTTGATGGCGTGCTCCACGGCGTGGCGGCAGGCGCAGTCGCGCTCCCCGTCCAGGGCCGTGACCACACGCCGCACGATGGCCTGCGCCGTCTCCACGTTACGGCGCACGTTGCCGAGCACCTGCTCGAGCGTGACGTCGTCTTCCCCCTCGTACCACACGTCGTAGTCGGTGACCAGGGCCATGGTCGCGTAGCAGAGCTCCGCCTCACGCGCCAGCTTGGCCTCCTGCAGGTTGGTCATGCCGATCACATCGAAGCCGAGCTGGCGGTAGACCCTGCTCTCGGCGCGGGTGGAGAACTGCGGCCCCTCGATGCAGACGTAGGTGCCGCCCTCGTGCACGGTGGCGCCCGAGGCGCGCCCGTGCTCGACGAACAGCCTGCTCACGTACGGGCAGAAGGGGTCGGCGAAGCCCATGTGCACGACGACGCCCTCGCCGAAGAAGGTACTGGGCCGCGCCTTGGTACGGTCGTAGAGCTGGTCCGGGACGACCACGTCGAGCGGCTTGAGCTCCTCGCGCAGGCTGCCGACCGCACTCGCCGAGAGCAGATGCCGCACTCCGAGCTTCTTCATGCCCCAGATGTTGGCCCTGTAGTTGACCTCTCCCGGCAAGATCTGGTGGCCGCGCGCGTGGCGGGGCAGGAACGCCACCGCGACGTCACCGATCTCGCCCAGGAAGTACGAATCGCTCGGCGCTCCGAAGGGCGTCTCGAGGGCCACTTCACGAGCGTTCTCGAGCAGCTCGTAGAAGCCCGACCCACCGATGACACCAACGCTCGCAGAACCCGTCACGTCTGCCACTCGACCCTCCCATTCGCTACTGCGCCGGGAAGTATACAGGCAGCGTCGCCGGCGTTGCACGAGGGCCGCCGCCCGCTTCCGCGATGCGGATGGAGCGACCGCCTGCCGAAACGGCCAGCCGGGCCCCCGCCTCCCGTCCGCGCGGGCGCCCGGCCACGCGTGCCACTCGCGGGCGGGGTGATACGCTTGCCGCGGAAGCGTGCCCCGCGGCAGCCCCAGGCGGCCGCCGCGGCCGCCCGCGAGGCGTCTCTCCCGCGCAGAAGGAGTGCCACAGTGCCCAAGAACAAGGTCGTGCCCATCGAGGAGGCGATGTCCCACATCCGCAGCGGCATGAGCATCGCCGTCGGCGGCTTCATCGGCCAGGGCGACCCCCTGACCCTCATCGACTACCTCAAGACGATGGACGTCGAGGACCTCACGATCTACGAGAACGACGCCGGCTACCGCGAGCGCGGCACCGTCGAGCTCGTCCAGCAGGGAAAGGTCAACAAGGTCGTCGCCAGCCATGTGGGCACGACCCCCGCGATCGGCAAGGCCATGAACGAGGGTCGCCTCGAAGTCGAGGCGACGCCCCAAGGCACGCTCGCCGAGCGGATGCGCTGCGGCGGCGCCGGCCTCGGTGGCTTTCTCACCCCGACAGGGGTCGGCACGGTCGCCGAGGAGGGCAAGGCGCTGATCGAGCTCGACGGGCAGACCTACATCGTCGTCCCCGCCCTCAAGGTCGACGTGGCCATCATCCGCGCCCACATGGGCGATACGTGGGGCAACCTCGTCTACCGCGGCACCTCCCGGAACTTCAACGTCCCGGCCGCGATGTGCGCCGACTACGTGATCGCCGAGGTCGAGAACCTGTACGGCCTCGGCGAGCTCGACCCCAACCACGTCCACACGCCCGGCATCTTCGTCCACGCCGTGGTCCGCTCCGAGCTGCTCTACAGCGCCGGCGAGGGCCACAGCCTCTGGTGAGACGGCGCGAAGGAGAACCGCATGGCTGACGACCTCAAGCAGATCATCGCCGCCCGCGCCGCCCGGGAGCTCAAGGACGGGCAGATCATCAACCTCGGCATCGGGCTCCCGACCCTGGTCGCGAACTACGTACCCGAGGGCGTCGACGTGGTCATCCAGACGGAGAACGGCGCCATCGGCGTCGGCCCCCGCCCGCAGCACGGCTGCGAGGACACCGACCGCCGCAACGCCGGCAACCAGCCGATCACCCTGCTGCCCGGCGGCAGCTACTTCGACTCGGCGACGTCATTCGCGATGATCCGCGGCGGCCACATCGACGCGACCTTCCTCGGCACGCTGCAGGTCGACGAAGAGGGCAACATCGCCAACTGGATCGTGCCCGGCAAGATGCTCGCCGGGATGGGCGGCGCCATGGACCTCGTGACCGGCGCCAAGACCGTGTACATCGTCACCGAGCACTGCTCCCGGGACGGCGCCTCCAAGCTCCTGAAGAGGTGCACCTTCCCGCTCACCGGGGCCAAGGAAGCCGACGTGATCATCACCGAGCGGGCCCTCTTCCGCCGCGCCCCGGCGGCGGGCTGGGTCCTCGAGGAGGTGGCGGCCGGCTACAGCCTCAGCGACATCGTCGCCTGCACCGAGTTCGCCTACGCGGTCGCCGACGACGTCCGCCTGGACGCCTACGGCCTGCCGGCCGAGGAGTCGCCGCAGCCCGGAGCCGCCTGCGTCTGAGAGGGCGTCCGGGAGCGGAAAGCCGCGACGGGCGGCGGCGCCGAGGCGCCGCCGCCCGTCGCGTTTCCGCCGGCGGACGGTGCGGTATCAGACGGGCACGCACGAGCCGACCAGCGAAGGGAGCCCTCGTGGCCGACCTCAAGGAGAAGTTCAGCCGCAAGCAATGGAAGCACTGCTGTGGCAAGGGCTGCAAGAACTGCGAGATCGCCCAGACCTACACCGCCGAGCACGGCCGCAAGAAGGGCCTCGAGAAGCTCAATGACGACCGCGCCGAGATGACGAAGCGCAAGAAGAAGGCCGCGGCGGGCGGCAAGAAGGCGGGCGGCAAGAAGGCCGGCGGCAAGAAGGCCGGCGGCAAGAAGAAGGCGACGGTCAAGAAGTAGAGCGCCACGCCGAGATGGAGACCCTGCCCGTGGACGGGAGCGCGAAGCCGCCGCCGCAGACGTCGGCGTTCATCGACATCGGCACCAACTCGGTGCGCCTCACGGTCGTCGCCCTGCACGGCGGCCGCTCCTGGAGCACCGTCACCCAGCAGAAGGAGACGGTGCGCCTCGGTGAGGGGGAGTTCGGGGAGCGCGTGGCGCTGCAGCCGGCCGCGATGGACCGGACCGTGCTGGTCTGCGCCCGGTTCGCGGAGCTGGCCCGGGCGCACGGAGCTTCCAGCATCGTGACGGTGGCCACGGCGGCCACGCGGGAGGCGGCGAACCGTGACGCCTTCGTGCGCCGCCTGCACGACGAGGCGGGCCTGCTGGTCCACGTGGTCTCCGGCGCCAAGGAGGCCCGGCTCATCTTCCTCGGCGTGCTGAGCCGCGTGCACGTGCAGCAGCGGCGCCTGCTCGTGGTCGATATCGGCGGCGGGAGCACCGAGCTGGCCGTCGGCACCGCCGGCGGCGCGGAGGCGGTGGAGTCGATGCGCCGCGGCGCCATCCGCCTCTCGGCGCTGCTGCCTGACGGCGACGGGCCCGTGCCCGCCGCCGCGTACCGGGAGATGCGCCGCAACATCGAGCTCGCCCTCGCCCCGATCGTCCGCCGGCTCCGGGGCCGCCCCATCGACGCCGCCTACGGCACGTCGGGGACCATCGTGAACCTGGCCGCCGTGGCGGCGCGCCTGCTTCGCGGCCAGGCGGCCGGCGCCGAGCAACCCCTGGCCCGCAAGGACCTGCGGGCCGTGATGAAGGCGCTGCGTGCCATGACGCTCGAGGAGCGCCGCCTGGCGCCCGGTTTGAACCCCGCCCGCGCCGACATCGTCGTCGCCGGCGGAGCCATCCTCGAGGTGGTCATGGACGCCCTCCGTCTCGAGGCGGTCACCGCGCTGGCCGAGTGCGGCCTGCGCGAGGGCCTCGTGATGGACCACCTGGCGCGCAGCGGGCGCGGCCCGGGCGCGGCCACGGTGCGCGAGCGGAGCGTGGTGCATCTCGCGCACGTCACCGGCGGGGACGACGCCCACGGGCGTCACGTCGCGCGCCTCGCCGCGGAGCTCTTCGACAGCGCCCGGGGCGCGGGCCTGCACACGCTCGGCGACGAGGCCCGGGAGCTCCTCGGGTATGCGGCGTTGCTGCACGACATCGGCACTCTGCTGAGCTACACCGACCACCAGCGCCACACCTACTACCTCATCCGCAACGCCGACCTGCTGGGGTTCGACCAGCAGGAGATCGCCGTGATGGCGGCCACCGCCTTCTTCCACCGCAAGGGACTGCCGCGCGCCCGGCACGAGGCGCTGCAGTCGGTCGATGCCGAGGGCCGTGACGCCGTCAAGCGGATGAGCCTGTTCCTGCGACTCGCCGAGATCCTGGACCGCGGCCACGCCGGCGTGGTGCGGCAGGCGTCGCTCTCGCGCAGCGGCCGCCGGGAGTTGACACTGACGCTGCACACCCGGGGCGATCGACGCCTCGAGGAATGGGGCCTGGAGGGCCGCCGGGAGGCGCTCGAGAGGGCGCTGCACGCCCGCCTGCGCGTGGTCGCCAAGGCAGCGCAGAGCGACGACGCCATCTGAGGGCGGCGGGCCTGGCCCGCCGCCCTCAGATGGCCGCGATCATCGTCGCCAGATCGCGGCTGAACTCCTGCCCGGCGACGCCCGGCCACACGTCCGGGAAGGCCAGGATGAGGCGCTCCATCTCCTCCTGCCTGGCGGCCAGGTACCGGGCGGCGCCCGGCGCCACGATGACCTCCACCGGCCCGGGCAGGTCGTGCCCCTGGTGCCGCCAGGTGCCCCAGGTGATGTAGTCGCGCACGATGCCGCTCGTCACGACGGCGTCCTGCAGGTCGCCGAGATGGTCCTGCAGCCCCTTCACGCGCTTGATGAGCAGTCGCGCCCCGGGCCCCAGCACGTCCTCGAAGAACTCCAGGGTGTAGCGCAGACCCTTGCACGCCTTGCGCAGAGCGTGGAAGCCGGGCAGCGGGGTCTCGAGGCCGCCGAGCCGGCCCTCGAAGGCCCATACGTCGCCCATGTCCGCATACAGCAGCCCGGGCAGCACCTGCGCCACGCGCTGGGGCCGCGGCGCCGCAGGGGCCCGCGGCGCCAGGCGCTCCGCCGGTCCGTCGAGGAGCTCGTGGGCGCGCTCCACGAAGGCGAGGTAGCGGCGCCCGTCGAGGTACGCGACCAGGCTCTCACGCTGCCGGCCGCGTTCGGCGGCCCAGGCGGCGAGGAGGCCGTCCAGCTCGGCGGCGCGGGGCGGCGGCAGCTCTTCCAGGTAGCGCCGCGTCTTGTCGGCGAACACGTCCAGGTCGCGGACCGCCCCCAGCGTGCGGCCGGTACGCCGGAGGCCCTTGAGCACCGGCCTCATCACGTCCGGGTCCAGGTAGTCGGCGAAGACGCGCAAGGCCATGCGCATGCGGCGCGTGGAGACCCGCATGTCGTGCAGCTCCTCGATGTCCTCGCCCAGGCGCGTGCCCTCCTCGTGCTCCAGCATCCTGGCGAGGTGGAAGCGCAGGCTCTTGGCCGCGGCCTCCGTCATAGAGTCGTCGCGGTCGATGTCGGGGCGCTTGCGTGCCTGCGCGGCGGGAGCGGCGGCAGGCTTCGCACCGGCGGCGGGAGGCTTGGCGCCGGCAGGCCCCTCCCCA
>JBAZPK010000052.1:0-13894 GCA_041648235.1 Thermoleophilia bacterium | reverse complement strand
AACACACGCCCGGCTTCGTCGCGTAACGTCACGGCCAGCGACTTGAGGATCTTGCCGTCGCGCGACGAGAGGTAGACGCGGACGTCTTGGGACTCGTCGCTGTGCCGCAGGGTGCGCAGCATGCGGTCGGTGGGCACATCGCCGACCGTGCGCCCCGTGACGGAGCCGTTTTCGATCGCGACGATGGAGTGCGGGAGGCGAGTGACGTCGTGGAGCACGACCTCACAGTCGGGCCCGAACATCTCGGCCATCCCTTGGACCACGGGGAGCAGCGCCTGGAGGCGAATGTCGAGCGGCTGCGTGCCCATGGTCTCCTTCAGATGCGACGGCGTTCCGGGTCAGCCTCCAAGGCGCCGACGCGGCCTTGGACGTCAGGTATACACCGACGCGTTGCCGTCTGTCAAAAAGAGTGGGGAGTGTGCCCGTTTTAGTGGTGGTGAAGCCGCGACTGGGGAGGACGGGCCCGCTTCGGCCCGGCGCTTCGCCGCCGACGGTGAGCGGGCGGGCGGTGCCGATTCGTCGGCACCGCCCGCCCGCTCACCCGCACCCCGGCCGGCCGCGCCAGGCTCACATGTTGGCCGGTCGCTCCGCCAGCGTGACGCTGACGTCGCGCGTCTTGCCGTCATGCTCCAGGGTGATCCTCACTCGATCGCCGGGCTTCTTGCCGGCGAGGAAGGCGATGAGCTCATCGGCGCTGGCCACAGGCTTCCCGTCGGCGGCGACGATGATGTCTCCGCCGATCGTGAACTGCTGACCCTGGACGGTCACCGTCTGGTCGCCACCCTTGATCCCCGCCTTCTCGGCCGGGCTGCCGGGGTAGACCTTCTCGACGAGGGCTCCGCCCTGCGTCTGCACGCCGAAGGTGCTGGCGACGTCGCCGGTGAGGGTCTGGAGGCCGACGCCCATCCATGCGTACTGCACCTTGCCGGTCCTGCGCAGCTGGTCGAGCGAGCGGATCGCCGTGTTGATCGGCACCGCGAAACCGAGCCCGTCGTTGCCGCCGCCTTGGGAGGCGATCTGCTCGTTGATGCCGATCACCCGGCCGCTGGAATCGATGAGAGGGCCGCCCGAGTTACCTTGGTTGATGGCGGCGTCGGTCTGGATGCCGTCGGGGATCGTTTGGCCATTCGGCGCCTGGAGGCTGCGGCCGGTCGCGGAGACGATGCCTGAGGTGATCGAGAAGTCGTAGCCCAACGGGTTGCCGATGGCGACGACGGGCTCGCCGACCGCGACCTTGTCGGAGTCGCCCAGCGGGAGCGCCTTGAGGTCGACGTCTTTGGGATCGACCTTGATCACGGCCACGTCGCTGCCCACGTCGACCCCGACCAGCTTGCCCGCCACGCGCTGGGTCTTGGAGCCCCCCTTGTTGAACACGACCGTGACGCTGCTGGCTTGCTGGCCGTTTTCGTCCACGACGTGCGCGTTCGTCAGGATGTAGCCGTCCTTATCGACCACGAAACCGGTGCCCAGCGCCTGGGTGCTCTGCGTCTGACCGAACTGATCGGTGCCCGCGCCCGAGAAATCCGAGAGCACCATGACGACCCCTGAAGAAAGGTCCCGGTAGATCTGTTCCGGGGTCTGACCCGGACTCGCGCTCGGCGTGTACACCGCCGGGGTCTCGGCCGGCGCCTGCACCACCGTCTCCTTGATCTCGCCGAAACCGAACACCAACACGAGGACGAGCACGACCAAGGCGGCGCCCACGGCGCCGCCGGCCAGCCCCACCAGAAACCCTCTCGCTCTCAGCATCTCGATCCCTTCGTTCTCATCAGCGCGCCCACCTCCTGTGGCCGCGCGGACGACCTCGCGCGGCCCGCCCTCTGGGACATGATGTCCATCGGCTGTTAAGTGCACGCACGGCACTGTTGAGTATGGCAGCGTGACTCGTTATGGATTGTGAAGCGAGCCTCCGCGAAACGGTGTGGTGCGCGGCAGCGTCACGGAGAAGCTGGCGCCGGCACCGTTGCCCGACGAGGCGGTGATGGTGCCGCCCATCATCTCGCTGAGTTCACGGGCGATGGAGAGCCCGAGCCCCGCACCGGAGGTCGTGCCGCGCTCCTCCCGGCCGCGGTGGAAGCGTTCGAACACGTGCGGCAGCTCTGCTTCGGGTATGCCGGGTCCGTCGTCGCTGACCGTCACGGTGCTCGCGGCTTCGTCAGCGGCCGTGCTGATGCGCACGGTGCTGCCCGGGGGTGAGAACTTCACCGCGTTGTCGACGAGCGCGCGCAGCACCTGGGCCAGGCGCTGCTCGTCGCACCAGGCGCTGAGGTCGCCCCCGGCCTCCACGTGCAGGGTGACCTCCTTGGTCTGCGCCTGCGCCTGGAACTCGTCGAGCACAGAGCGCGCCACCGTCTCGAGGTCGACGTCTTCGGGGTGCATCTCGAAGGACCCCGCTTCCACGCGCGAGAGGTCGAGCATGCTCACCGCGAGGTTTCGCAACCGGTCCACCTGCTGGCGCATGATCTGGAGGAACTCACTCTGTTCTTCGGGGCTGAGTTCGCCTTCGTCGATGAGCTCGAGGGAGCCCGCCAGGGAGAAGAGCGGCGTCTTGAACTCGTGGGATGCGTTGGCGATCAGGTCCCGGCGAGCGCGTTCGAGCCGGACCTGGGCGGTGACGTCGCGCAGCACGACGATCGACGTGAAATCGGCGCCGCCGCCGACCGGGTACGTGGTGGCCTCGAGGGTCCGCTCGCCGCGCACGAAGACCACCGCCTGCACGTCTCCGTCGCGGCGGGACTCCCGCCAGGCGTCGGCGACGTCGGGCGGGAACGCCTCGTCGAGCGCGGCGCCGATCGGCTTCGGCTCTCCGAGCAGCTCCGCGGCCGCGGGGTTGGCGATCGTCACTACGCCGTCGGCGGAGAGGCCGATGACGCCCTCGCTGAGGTCGTTGAGCAGCACTTCGACGCGGTCGCGCTCGTACTCGACCTGCGCGAAGGCGCCCCTGAGCCTGTCGGCCATGATGTTGAACGTGGCCGCGAGCTGCCCGATCTCGTCCTCCATCGTCGCCGGGACCTTGGCCGACAGATCGCCCGCGGCGATGGCCTCGGCGCTCCGCTCGATGCGCTTGAGGCGGCGGGCGATGAAGTAGGAGGCCAGATAGCCCAGCACGAGGCTGACCCCCAGCGCCAGGACCGTCGCCAGCAGCAACTGGCGCTGGACCGCCGCGACGGCCTTGTCGACGTCCTTGAGCGACGCGATGACGAGCACGACGCCGGCTACGGTGCCGCCGGAGTCGCTCGCTACCAGCGGCACTGCGGTAACGGCGTACCTCGTGGTGGCCGTGAGCGTGATGCCCTGGACCACGAGGCCGTTGGCCAGAGCCTCCTGGATCATGGGGTAGTCGCTCACGTCGAGAGGGTCCACCCCGCCGGTGTCGTAGCGCGCCACCTGGTTCCTCGTCAGCACCACCACGCGGGCGTTAAGGCGCATCCCGAGGCGGCCCACGGTGGTCACCAGCGATGGACGGTCGGTGATGATGGTCTCGCCGCTGGGCGCGTAGTACTTGACGAAGGCACTCACCGTGTCGCTGATGAGCTTGGCGTTGCCGCTCTGATCAACCAGCTTCTGCTGGTCGAGACGGCCGCGCAGCGGCGGCACGACGTAGACCCAGGCGACGAGCATCGCCAGCGCGATGAGGGCGATGATGAGGAGGGTCAGCCAGTTCTTGACGGAGCGGAACATGTGGAGCCGGGCGCGGGGCGCCCTCGCCTCCTAAAACTCGCGGAACTTGTAGCCGATGTTGCGGACCGTGAAGATGAACTCGGGGTCTTTGGGGTCGTGCTCGAGCTTCTCACGCAGATGGCGGATGTGCACGTCGACCGTGCGCGCGTCGCGGTACTCGCTGTCGCCCCACACGAGTTGGAGCAGGAGCTGGCGGCTGTAGACCCGGCCCGGGTGAGAGATGAGGGTCTTGAGGATCTCGAACTCGATGTACGTGAGGTCGACCTTGGCGCCGCGCACGAGTACGTTGCGCTTGAGTACGTCCACCTCGAGGTCATCGACCTTGATGACCTCCTTCTTGGTCGCCTCGGCGCTACGGCTCATCTCGGCGCGCCGCAGCTGGGCGCGCACCCGGCTGCGGAACTCGCGCAGGCTGAATTGATCCTTGGTGATGTAGTCGTCGGCACCGATCTCCAGACCCAGGACCTTGTCGAACTCGTCCGACTTGGCGGTGAGCATGATGATCGGGACGATGCTCTGGGCGCGGACTCGGCGGCAGACCTCCATGCCGTCGACGTGAGGCAGCATGAGGTCGAGGATCACAAGGTCGAAGCTCTCACGGGCGAAGGTCTCGAGAGCCTCTTCGCCGTCCCGGGCGGTGACGACTTGGTAGCCCTCCTTCTCGAGCGGGAAGCGCAGCAGCTTGAGAATGGCCTCCTCGTCGTCGACGAGCAGGATCCGGGCCCCGGTCTCCGTCATCGGTCCTCCCTCTTCTCGGCGCCCTCGTGGGCTCGCGGTACGGCCAAGCCGCGGGCCCGGAAGCGGGCTCCGAGAGCCGCGGCGATCGCCTCGCAGCCGGGCAGGTCCGCGCCCGGGTAGTCGACGGCGGTGAGTGTCGTGTCAAGGCCGCGTCGCACACACTGTTCGGCAAACTGGATGACAGCCC
The DNA here is from genome assembly GCA_041648235.1 of Thermoleophilia bacterium. Classification (GTDB taxonomy): domain Bacteria; phylum Actinomycetota; class Thermoleophilia; order UBA2241; family UBA2241; genus CAIXSE01. Next base: position 9,288 of record JBAZPK010000052.1, on the reverse strand, counting down.
TGTGTGCCTTGCTGAAGAGCGGCCGGCAGATGAGGTCGTAGACCGCCGGGTCGGCGGCATTGAGGCTGATGGTGACGGCGTCGAGGCCGGCCCCCGCCAGGGCGGCCGGCACGTCGACGTCGGGGTTCAGCAGCTGCCCATGGCCGTTGGTGTCCAGCCTCGCGCGGATGCGGCGGAGGCGCAGCCACTCGGTCGCTGCCAGCACCGCGTCCAGGCGCATCGTCGGCTCGCCGAACCCGCAGAACACCACCTCACCGGCGGGGCCCTCGAGGAACTCGAGCTCGAGGGCGTGGGTGATCTCGTCCAGCTCCGGCTCCTGCCGCAGCGTGAGCACCACGCCGTACACGCCGTCCGTCCACTCGCGCAGGCAGAACTCACAGGCGCAGGAACAGCGGTTAGTGACATTGAGGTAGATGGCATCGCCGCGGCCGCGGTAGGCGATCGTGTCGATGCGCGTGCGAGAGTCCGTCATGGTGTGGCCTGGTTCGGAGTGCCGCGTGCGGCCGGCGTGCGGCCCGGGGAGAGGTCCACGCTCGGCAACCCGAGTATAGCAGGGTAGAATGGGTCCCTTCGCCGGCGCCCGCATGCCGGCCGCATCTACCCGGGAGCGCTCCGTGAACGACACGACCGAGAGACTCGTCGCCCTCTGCGCCCGCTTGCGCGAGGTCGTCCTTCCCTCGCTCGGATCCCACGCCGCGCGCGAGCACGCCGGCACGGCCGTGGGCGGCGACGTCACCTTCGCCATCGACGAGCTCGCCGAGGACCTGCTCATGGAGCACATGCGCGACGAGCTCCCCACCTGGGCCTTCTACTCGGAGGACGGCGGTCTGCAGGGAGCCCCCGACCCGGAGCTCATCCTCATCGTCGATCCGATCGACGGTACTCGACCGGCCGCGGCCGGTTTTGAGATGGCGTGCGTCAGCATCGCCGCGGTGCCGCCCTGCCCGGTGCCGACGATCGGCGACGTGGTCGCCGGCGTGGTGCAGGAGATCAAAACGGGCGACCTGTTCGTGGCCGAGAAAGGTGCCGGCTTCAGCATGTCCCGGTCCTCCGGCGACGCGATCCCCTTCCTGCCCACCGTGCGCACCGACCTTGAGAGCATGTTCTGGACGCTGGGTTTCCGCGGCCGCCCGGCTGTGGTGCTCGCCGGCGTTCTGGAGGAGCTCATCGATGTCTCCTCGGTCGGCGGCTGCGTCTTCGACATCGGCTCGGCCACCTACTCGGTGACGCGCATCCTCACCGGGCAGCTTGACGCCTACGTCGACATCGGCCCGGCGATCATCGCGGCCCACCCGTGGGTGGAGGCCGAGTTCCGCAGGGTGGGGCGTGGCCACGTGCTCTGCAACTCGCCCTACGACATCGCCGCCGTGCACCTGCTCTGCCGGGAGGCCGGCGTGCCGATAGGCGACGGCGCCGGCCGGCCGCTCGAGGGCAAGCCGGTCCTGGGCTCAGACGCCTCGTACCAGCTCGCCTGCATCGCGGCGGGCAACGCCGGGCTGCAGGCGAGCCTCGTCGAGGCCGTGCAACGAGGCATCCGCGGCCTGAAGAGGCAGCCGTGACCGGGACGGACCTGCACGAGGCCATGCTCTACGATCGCCTCGAGGACGGCGCGGTGCGGTGCCGCGTCTGCCCGCGCGGTTGCCTTGTCGCGCCCGGCAAGAGCGGCGTCTGCCGGGCGCGCGTCAACCGCGACGGCACGTTCTACGCCATCACCTACGGGCGGGTGTGCAGCGTCGCCGCCGACCCGATCGAGAAGAAGCCGCTCTACCACTTCTTCCCAGGCACGACCGTGCTGTCACTCGGCAGCGTGGGCTGCAATTTCACCTGCCGCCACTGCCAGAACTGGCAGATCGCCCACGCCGACCCCGCTACCGCCGGCCGCTACCTGCGTGAGCTGCCGATCCGCAACCTGCCGGTGCTCGCCGATCACAACGGCTGCCAGGGCGTGGCCTGGACGTACAACGAGCCCACCATCTGGCTGGAGTACGTCCTCGACGGCGCCCAGGTCGCCCACGAGCACGGTCTTTCTACGGTGATGGTCACCAACGGTTACATCACCGAGGAGGCTCTGGACGTGCTGGCGCCGCACATCGACGCCTATCGCGTCGACGTCAAGGGCTTCAGCAATGAGCAGTACCAGGAACTGTGTCGCATCCGCGACTTTTCGCCGATCCTGGCTGCCGCGGCCCGCGCCAAGCACCGCCACGGCTGCCATGTCGAGGTGGTCACCAACGTCATCCCCACTCTGAACGACGACGAGGCGACCTTGCGGGCCATCGCCGCGTGGATGGTCGCCGAGCTCGGGCCCGAGACTCCGTGGCATGTCACGCGGTTCATGCCGTACCTCGATTTCGCCCATGTGCCGCCGACGCCCATCCCGACGTTGGAGTGGGCGGTGAAGCTCGGCCACGAAGCCGGTCTGCGCTTCGTCTACGTAGGCAACGTGCCTGGGCACGCGGGTGAGAACACGGTCTGCCCCAACTGCAAGCGCCTGCTCGTGCGGCGCACCGGCGCGGCGGTTGAGGATATCGCGCTGCGGGGAACATTCTGTGGCATGTGTGGGGAGAACGTGAACGTGCGCACCAAGTCGAAATGACGGTTGATGGCTTGGCGCTCTCCGAGGCGATAGGATGCATCGCTGTGGATGACTACGTGAAGCTCGATATCCCGGCCAAGGCCGAGTACGTCTCGCTCGGACGCCTCGCCTTGGCAGGACTGCTCCGTTCGCGCGGGTACTCGGACGACGACGTCGCCGATCTCAAGCTCGCGCTGACTGAGGCGTGCTCCAACTCCGTGCGCCATGCCTACGACCACGACGACGGCCAGGTGCACCTGGAGTTCATCGTTCACTCCGACCGGGTCACCATCGAGATCCGCGACGAGGGCGGCGGCTTCCACGAGGACGACGTAGACTGCCCGGAGTGCCAAGGCATCCCCGAGATCAGGTTGAGCGAGGGCGGGATGGGCATCTCCATCATCCGCGCCGTGGTCGACCAGTTCGACCTTCGCAAGGCTAACGGCGGTGGCACGGTGCTTCTCCTCACCAAGATGCGCGGCGCCTGACGGCGTACCCCCCGGCGCCGCGCGGTGCCGGTTTGGCGGGCCCTCGGGGCAGGAACAAACCGGACACATCGAGTCGTGTTCTCCTGCTCGCGCCGTGACGCGATGGCCGAGCCTGCGAGAGGAGGTGCCGCCATGCCGATCCAGCTCCAGCAGCGCAAGACCGCACGCGTGCTGTTCGACGAACACCATGGCGAGGCGTGGTCGATCCGGCCCGAGGTCTCGGCGATGATGTGGCCTGAGCACCCAGAAGGCTCCTCGTATGCCGCCGCCGCCGCCGCTCTCGCGGAGCGTGACTTCGCGGTGGCGGCCAACGCGGACGCGGCTCTCGAGGCAGCGACCCTCGCCGAGGCTGACGTGCTCATCATCGCCCATCCTTCCGACGCCAAGTGGGAGCGCACCGTGGGCGCGAGCTCCCCGCGCCTCAGCTCTGACGAGATCGCCTCCGTGGCGGCCTTCGTGGCTCGCGGCGGCGGCCTCGTGGTGCTCGGGGAGCATGAGCACGACAAGTACGGCGACAATCTCAACGAGCTGCTGGCCGGCTTCGGGGTACGCCTCGAGCACGCCACCGTCAGTGACCACTCGCTGCCGAACGGGGTGCCGACCTGGGTGCCCGGGGTGCGGGCGGAGGGCGCGGCGGTGCCGGCCGTCCTCCACCTCGTCGCGGACGTACGCTTCTACCGGAGCGGGGTCGTGACCGCCGTCGAGCCCGGCGCCGTGTTGCTGCGGAGCGGCGGCACGGCGCAGCCGCCTGCCGCCGGGCTGCTGGCCGCGGTCCCTGCCGGCGCCGGCCGCGTGGTGGTCGTCGCCGACTCCGACCTTTTCGGCGACGACCACTTCTTCGACCTCGACCACCGGCAGCTGTGGCTCAACCTCATCTACTGGGTCTCGAACGCCGCTTTTCGCGCCGCCCCCGAGCCGTACGCCTCGGCCGCCGCCCTGGATCCCGCCTGGCGTCGCCTGCGGGACGAGACTGCCGCACTGCGAGCCCTCCAGGAGCCCGACGGCGCGGTCGACCTGCAGCGCCATGACGTCGCCGAGGTGCACTCCCACGTCGAGGCGATGATCGAGAGCCTCGGCGGCCTGGCGCCACGCTTCCCGCACCAGCAGGGCTACCTCGAGCAGCTGCCCCTGGACCTGCGCGCCTGGGTGGACGGCGGCTGCGCGAAGCCGGATTTTACGTCGTCACTGGCCTTGTTCCGGCCTGAGCAGCACCGCCGGGATGGCGTCGAGCACCTCGTGGTGTTCCCCATGTACACGCCCAACGGCTCGCGCGACACGCGCTTCGAGGCCCTGATCACCCGGACGCCCTGGCCGGAGTTCGTCGCCCGGATCGAGCGCGAGGCATTCGACAACTCGAAGTTCGTCCCGGTGCAGCTCGTCGACTTCACGGGCGGCTACGACAGCGAGTGCGCGGTCCTCTTCCCCGAGACGGTGAGCCTCGCCGGCCGGCCGACCAACAATTTCGGCGGCATCTTCTGCGACCGCGAGTCGGCGCGCTTCCGGCGAGCGGTCGCGCAGGGCGCCGAGGCGCTGGGCATCGTGCTGCCGCCAGATGCCCAAGCGCTCGTCAGTTCGGCCGACCTGGCGCTCGAGACCTACATCCTCTGGGACCTCGTCCACGATCGCTGGCACAGCCACGGCGACCTGCCCTTCGACCCGTTCATGATCCGCCAGCGGCTGCCGTACTGGATGTATTCGCTCGAGGAGCTCCGCGTCGACCTTGCCACGCACGGGAGCGCCGCAGAGCTCGTGCGCGAGGGATTCCCGTTTGCCCGCTACGTGCAGTACGCGATCGTCTTCGACCGCATTCTGCGCTTCCCCATCACCGGCGACCGCGTGCGCAACTACGATGGCCTCGGCGGTCAGCTCCTGTTCGCCTTCCTGCACCGTCACGACGTGCTGCGCTGGACGGACAATCGGCTGCACATCGACTGGAGCCGCATGGAGGACACGGTGGCGGCACTGCGGCGACGGGTGGACGACCTCTATCGGAGGGGCATCGACATGAGCAAGGTCTCCTACTGGGCGGAGGCCCACGACTTCGTCTCGGAGTACGTGCCGGCGAACATCGCCTCCCAGTGGCGGCGGGAGCGGCGCGTGTACTCCGACGAGTCCGACACGCGCGCCTGGATCGACCGTGTGCTGGACGATGAGTTCCCGCTCAGCACCTTCTACCTCTCCCTGCAGAAGAAGTTGGCCGAGACGGCGGCGGAGCCTGGGCGTGCCTGACGACGGGCGGCAGGTCCTGTTCGCCAGCGACAACTACGCGGGCGTGCACCCCGCGGTCCTCGAGGCGATCGCCGAGGCCAACCGCGGCTGGGCGCCGGCGTACGGCGACGACCGCTGGACGGCCGCGCTTCGTCAGCGGCTGCGGGAGCTGTTCGGCGGCGCCGAAGCGTTCCCGGTGTTCAACGGTACCGGCGGCAACGTCACCGCGCTGGCGACGCTGGTGCGTCCGTACGAGGCGGTGATCTGCGCCGAGTCGGCGCACATCAACGTCGACGAGTGCGGCGCCCCCGAACGCTTCGCCGGCTGCAAGCTGGTCGACCTGCCCGCCCCGGACGGCAAGCTCACGCCTGAGCTCGTGGGCGAGAGGATCGTGGGCCTCGGCGACCAGCACCATGTACAGGCCCGGGTGGTCTCGATCACCCAGGCCACGGAGTTGGGCACCGTCTACACGCCGGAGGAGATCGCGGCCCTTGCCGAGGTGGCGCACGGCGCGGGCCTCCTTGTGCACGTCGACGGCGCCCGGCTCTTCAACGCGGCCGCGTCGCTGGCCACCGGATTGCGGGAGATCAGCGCCGATTGCGGCGTGGACGTCCTGACCCTGGGGGGGACCAAGAGCGGGCTGCTGGCCGCGGAGGCGGTCGTCTTCCTGCGGCCTGAGCTGGCCGGCCCGTACGCCTTCGTGCGCAAGCAGGGCATGCAGCTCGCCTCCAAGATGCGCTACTTCTCGGCTCAGCTCCTGCGGCTGCTGCAGGACGACCTGTGGCGCGAGGCCGCCGGGCACGCCAACGTCATGGCGCGGCGGCTCGCCGAAGGCGTCGCCGGGGTGGCCGGCGTCAGCCTGGCACACCCGGTCCAGGCCAATGCGGTGTTCGCCGTCGTGCCGGCCGCGGTCACCTCCCGGCTTCAGGAGCGCTATCACTTCTACGTCTGGGACGAGGCCACCGGCATCGTGCGCTGGATGTGCTCCTGGCAGACGACGGCCCGCGACGTGGACGAGTTCGTGGCCGCCGTCGCGGAGGCCGCCGCCGGAGAAGCCGCCCTGGGCTGACCCGGCCGCGCGGTCCGCGGTTGCGGCCACGCGTGGTACCCTGCCGGCATGAGCTCCCTGACCACCGTCGAGGGACTGGCGGCGGCGTTCGGCCTCGATGACTCCCAGGCCGCCGCGCTGTCCCGCTACGCAGACGCCATCTTGGCGTGGCGGCTCGGCAACGTCACCGCGCTGCGCACCCGTCCGGAAGTCCTTCGCACCCTCATCGGCGATTCGCTCGCGCTGCTCGACGTCGAGCAGCTCGGGGAGCGCGTGGGCGCCGGCTGGCTCGACCTGGGGGCCGGCGCCGGGGTGCCCGGGATACCCCTGGCTGTGGCGCTCCCCGGCACCGAGCTCACGCTGCTCGACGCAGCGGTGAAGAAGTGCGAGTTCCTCCGCGCCGCTGTGGCGGCGGCCGGGATCGGCGCCCGGACCCAGGTGGTGTGTGCGCGCAGCGAGCGGCACGCGGCGCTGGGGGCTCCGGGCCGCGAGGCCTACGCGGTGGTGCTGGCGCGCGCCGTCGCGCCGCTGGCCTCGCTGGTCGAGCTGGCGGCGCCCTTGCTCGCCCCCGGAGGCGTGCTGCTGGCGAGCAAGACGGCTCGCGCGCTGCGCGCGGAGGCCGCCTCCGCCGAGGCGGCAGCGGCGCTGTGCGGCCTCGCCGCCGGCCCCGTGGCGAAGTTGTCGCGCTCGCCGCTCGGCGACGCGGTCTGCGCCGTGTATGAGAAGCGCAGCCCCGTCCCCGACCGCCTCCCGAGGCGCGAGGGGATGGCCGTGCGGCGGCCGCTGGCCGGCTAGCCGGCGGCGCAGCCGAACGAGTCGGCCAGCGGCCGAACGAGCCGGCCTGACCCGGACTGACGGATCCGGACTCAGTCGCCTTCCGCAGGCCGGGTCTGCAGCGCGACCTTCTGCTAGTATCGATGCCCCGCGAAAGGAGCCCGGTGACCCGCGTCATCGCCGTGACCAACCAGAAGGGCGGGGTCGGCAAGACCACCACCGCCGTCAACCTCGCCGCCTGCCTGGCCGAGGCCGGTTTCGACGTCTTGCTCGTCGACATGGACCCCCAGGCCAACGCCTCGGCGGGCCTCGATTCGCGGGCCACCGACCCGCGTCTGACCAGCTACGGTGTCCTCGGCGGCGCCGCGGGGATCGCGGAGGCGACCGTCGCCACAGCGCTCGACCACCTTTCGCTGCTCCCGTCGTGCCCCGACCTCGCCGGCTCGGTCGTGGAGCTCGCCAACGCCGAGGGCAGTGAGTATGTGCTGGACTACGCGCTGGCCGGGAGCCTCAAGGACTACGATTTCGTCTTCATCGATTGCCCCCCGTCGCTCGACGTCCTGACGGTCAACGCGTTGGTCGCGGCCCGTGAGGTGCTGATCCCGGTGCAGTCGGAGTACTACGCTCTGCAGGGCCTCGCCCAGCTCCTCGACACTATCCGCCTGGTGCAGGAGCATCTGAATCCTGAGCTCGGCATCCTTGGCGTGCTCGTCACCATGTACGACGGGCGCACGCGGCTCGGGCGGGAAGTCGCCCAGGAGGTCCGCGAGCACCTCGCCGAGTATGTCTTCGACACGGTGGTGCCACGCAACGTGCGCCTCAGCGAGGCGCCCAGCCACGGGCAGCCGATCTCGCGCTACGATGTCCGCTGCGCGGGCAGCGACGCCTACTTCGATCTCGCAAAGGAGGTCGTCTCTCGTGACTGACAAGAAGGCTCTCGGCAAAGGGCTCGGGGCGCTCATCAGCGACAGCCGAGTCGCTCTCTCCCGCGTCGGCGGCGCCGGCGGTGAAGGCCGCCTGCGCGAGCTGCCCCTGAGTGAGATCTGCGTCAACCGGCGCCAGCCCCGGCATTCGTTCTCCGCGGACGAACTCGGGGAGCTCGCCGCCTCCATCAAGGCGCTCGGGGTCGTGCAGCCGGTGGTCGTGCGGCCGCTGCAGCCGGCGGTGGCCGGACCGGGCGCCGGCACGATCGTCGCCGGATCAGGGCCGGACGCGTCGCCCGCCGCAGACCCGGGGGCGCCGGCCGGGGCGAGGTTCGAGCTGATCGCCGGCGAGCGCCGCCTGCGCGCGGCGCGGCTCGCCGGCCTCGACTACATCCCGGCTCTGGTACGGCCCGCCGACGAGGTCGCGTCGCTCGAGATCGCCTTGGCCGAGAACGTCGCCCGCGAGGATCTGAACAGCATGGAGGAGGCGCAGGCGTACGCGGCCCTGGTCGACGAGTTCGGCCTCACGCACGAGCGGGTGGGCCAGCTGGTCGGGCGAAGCCGGGTCGCGGTGAGCAATATCCTGCGGCTGCTGGAGCTGCCCGACGAAGTCCAGCAGATGATCGAGCGCGGCGAGCTCAGCGAGGGCCATGGGCGCGCTCTCCTGGCGCTGCCCGACCACGGGCAGCGGCGCAAGGTCGCGCGGCTCGTGCTGGCTCAGGGACTCAGCGTGCGCCAAGCTGAGGCGCTCGCGAAGAAGCTCGCGGAGCAGGGGCGGCCGGACGCGGCTACGACGCTCCGGCCGGTGCCGGATGCCGAGTTCTCCGAGCTCGTCGACGAGCTGTACGGTGTGCTTGAGGCGCCGGTGCGGATTCGCGCCGGCAAGCGCGGCGGCAGCATCCAGATCGACTTCAAGAGCCGCGCCGAGCTTGAGCGCTTGGTCGAGCTCCTGCGGTCGCTGGGCGCCTAGCGCCGCCGCCCGCGCCGCCGCGGTCCGCGACGTGCAGGGCGGCGGTGTTCAGTCGGAGCGCAGCTCGTCCGTGAGCGTTGCGGCGGGAGCCGGCGAGGCGCCGTCCGTGGCGCTCGGCGACGCGTACGGGTAGGCGGGCGCCGGGGTGACCCCCGGCGTCACTCCCGGTGTCGGCGCCGGAGAAGCGCCGGGCGCCGGCGCCGCCTCGGCCGGGGGTGCCGATCCGGAGGGCACGTAGACCACCGTACCGTCGGCCAGCCCGTAGAACGAACCCATCAGTGTGCCGATCCCCTGCACCTGGG
>JBAZPK010000051.1:0-14293 GCA_041648235.1 Thermoleophilia bacterium | reverse complement strand
CCTAGCACGATCCCGCCGTCATGTCAACCACTTTAGTGTCTACGTTATCCAGCTATCGCAGAGCCTTAACCCTGGTTATCGCGGGAAAAGGGCGCGACTCGGGCGAAAACTTCCGCTTAGGGAAGGCTCCCTGGGAATGGTGGCAAGCCTGAAGGAGGTGCGCCGTGATCGACGTCGTGCTCTGGTCAGACATCGTGTGACCGTGGTGCTCTGTCGGCGTGGAGCGCTGGCGAGGAGCACTGCGCGAGCTCGGCGAGGTGGCCGCACGGGTGACCTGGCAGTACGGCGCGTTCGAGCTCGACCCGAGCCTCCCGGAGGCGGGGTGGACGCGCGAGACTGCCTTGCGGCCAAATAGGACGCGGCATCCGTGGACGCCATGCATGAGCGGCTTGCGGCGGTGGCGGCCGCCGAAGGCCTGCCGCTGGACTTCTCGGCGGTCCGCGTGAGGCCCAGCACGCGTGCCGCGCACCGCCTCCTCACCGCGGCCGTCGACGTCGGGCGAGAGGCGCAGCAGGCATTGGCCGACGGGTTGTTCGGAGCCTACTGGGCTTCCGGCAAGGACATCGGCGACCCGGCCGTGCTGAAGGAGGTCGCCGTGAGCGCCGGCCTCACGCCCGGCGTCGTGGCAGCGGTGCTCGGCGGTGGCGCGTACGCGGAGAGGGTGCGCGAGGAGGAGCGGCAGGCGCAGGCGGCGGGCATTCACGCGGTGCCGACCTTCATCGTCGACGGCCGCTTCGCCCTGAGCGGAGCTCAGCCGTCGGCGGTACTGGCGCGCGCCGTGCGGCAGGCGCTCGAGACGCGAGGAGCCTGACCCGGCGCCTCGTTCCGCGGCGCCGGTGGCGGCCATCCGCATCACGCCCGGCCACCACGGTGCGAGCCGCTTTCACGGTGAGCCCTGCCGCACTTCACGAGACGTAGGGAATGAAGCGGGCTCGCACGCTGCTGCGGTACTCCGCATACTCGGGGTGCCGCTCGCTCAGCCAGGCCTCCTCGCGGCGCCGCTTGGCGTCGAGGAACCCGGCGGCGATCGCGAGGGTCAGCAGGGCGGCCGGCGACGTGGCCAGCGACCAGCCCAGGGCGAGCAGCAGAACGCCGCCGTACATCGGGTGGCGGACGAGTGCGTAGGCGCCGCCCGCCTGACGCTTCCCTGGTCGACGGGCCTCGGGAAGGGCGTGATCTGCCTCCCGAGGCCGGCGATCCCGGCGAGCCGGCGCGTCGCGGCGAGGCCGCCGTGGGCCTCGGGGTGCACTACCTGACCGGCATCACGCTCACGCGGGCCTACCACGTGATGCTGCGTCGCGGCCGCCGCAGGGCCGGTCCGCTCGAAGCCGCGGCCTACGGCGCCGTTACAGGTCTGTTGCCGCTCCTCGTCCTTGATCCGTCGTGGGGCCTCGGCCCCTTCGCGCTGCGCAGCGACGAGGCCCCACGCCTCGTGCGGATCATGCTGCTCGGCCACGCCGTCTTCGGCGCCGCGATCGGCTTCTGGACGGCGGCCCTGAGTGGCCGCACCGCCGCTCGTACTCTGCAGGGCGGTGCCTGAGCCGCGACCGGAGCAGGCCCGGAGCAGCAGATGACGGCCGCGGAACGCTTCGACGACCGCTCATCGCCGCCTTCCACGTAGACTACGGCGGGAGGGCCGGCAGACCACGACGTTCGAAGGGGGGTGGTGACCATGCTGGCCGCGCTGCTCGCGCTGGCCGCGAGCGTGACGTACGGCACTTCGGACTTCATCGCCGGGCTCGAGTCCCGCCGCCGCTCCGTGTGGTCGGTGACGGCAGTCAGCCAGCCCGCCGCCCTGCTCGTCGCCGGCCTTCTCCTGGCCCTGCATTGGGCACCGCTCACGAGCCCGGGCTACGCCTTGGCGGCGGTCCTCGGCGGCGTCGGCGCGGGCATCGCGGTCGTCGCCTACTACCTCGCGCTGTCTTCCGGCACGATGAGTGTGGTCGCACCCATCGTCGCCGTCTGCGCTCTCGTGCCCGTGCTCGCGGGGCTCGCCGGCGGCGAGAGAGTGAGCCTGCCGCAGTACGCCGGCATGGCCCTCGCCCTCGGGGGGATCGTCCTCAGTTCGCGCGCCGAGGCCCGGGGCAACGGCCGCGCGGGCCTGCGCAGCGTCGCCTACGCCGTGATCGCGGCCGCCGGCTTCGGAGCGATGATGGTGGGCCTCGGCATCGGCGGCGAGAAGGACGTGTACTGGTCGGTCTTCGGAGCCCGCGTCGGCTCGATGGCCGCCATCTTCGCCTATCTGGGCGTCCGCCGGCCCGCGTTGGACGTCCCGCGGCGCGCGATTCCCGCGCTGGCCGCGGTCGGGATCCTCGGCGTCATCGCCAATGCCCTCTTCACCGTCGCCAGCACGATGGGCTACCTCAGCGTCGTCGCGGTGCTCGCCACCCTGGCCCCCGTGGTGATCGCCGCCTACGCGCGGGCGTTCCTTCAGGAGCGACTCTCGCCGCTGCAGCTCGGGGCCGCCGCCGTGGTGCTCGTCGGCGTCGTCTGCCTGGCGGTCGGCTGAGCGCCCCGGCGGGCGTCTCGTGCCGGCGCGTCCGACGTCGTCATGATGCACCCCGCCGCCGCCGGCTGCTTCTCCGCGGGGCGTCGCCCACGCCCGCCCCGGCCGCCGCCGATTGGTGCTATCCTTGCAGCAGGGTCGCTTGGCCGGGTCCACCGGTCAGGCGCGACCAGCGTTCGCAACCAACCGCTCCCAGTCCGACGACGGGCTCGCGCCTCTCCGCACCCTACAGGGTACTGCGTGTCTGGCGAGTCGCCTGCGGCGCCTCACTGAGCAGGCCGCTGGCCGAAACGCGCAAGCGAAGGGCAGGATACGCCGAGTGAGTGAATCGTCCGCAGACCGCACCCCCTCCACCGACCCCACGCTGCTCGCCTCGGACGAAGTGCGCGGCCTGCTCGAAGAGGGGCGCGAGCAGGGGTACCTCGAGGGCGCTCACATCGCCAGCGCACTGCGTGACGTCGACCTCACCGCGGAACAGCTCGAGGAGATCCACGGCGTCTTCGCCGAGCTCGGCATCGACGTCATCGAGGGCGACGCCGGCACTCCGGACGAGAGCCCCGAGCCTAAGCCTGAAGAGGAAGTCGCCGCGAAGCTCGATCTCTCGGTGAAGGCGCCCACCAGCGATCCGGTGCGCCTGTACTTCGGCGAGATGGGCAAGGTGCGGCTGCTCACCGCAGTGGAGGAGGTCTCCCTCGCCAAGCGCATCGAACGCCGCGACATGGAGGCCAAGCGCAAGCTCATCGAGGCCAACCTGCGCCTCGTGGTCTCGATCGCCAGGCGGCACATGAATCGGGGGATGCCCCTGCTCGACCTGATCCAGGAGGGCAATCTGGGCCTGATCCGCGCCGTCGAGAAGTTCGACTACCGGCGCGGCTTCAAGTTCAGCACCTACGCCACCTGGTGGATCCGCCAGGCCATCACCCGGGCCCTCGCCGATCAGGCGCGCACCATCCGCATCCCGGTGCACATGGTCGAGACAATCAACCGGCTCATCCGCGTCCAGCGCCAGCTCCTGCAGGACATCGGCCGCGAGCCGACGACCGAGGAGATCGCCACCGAGATGGGCACCACGCCGCAGAAGGTGCGCGAGATCCAGAAGATCAGCCAGGAGCCGACCAGCCTGCACACGCCGATCGGGGACGAGGGCGACACTCTCCTGGCCGACTTCATCGAGGACAAGGACTCGACCTCGCCGGTCGAGGAGGTCGGGGGCATCGTGCAGCGGGAGGAGCTCGGGCGCGTGCTCAACCTGCTCACCCAGCGTGAGCGGCGGATCATCGAGCTTCGCTTCGGCCTCAAGGGCGGGCACCCGTGCACCCTTGAAGAGGTCGGCGTACAGTTCGGCGTCACGCGCGAGCGCATCCGCCAGATAGAGGCCAAGACGCTGGCGAAGCTCCACGCGTACCGCGACGCGCAATGCCTGCGCGGCTTCCTCGACTGACCGGCGTTAGTCCGGCAGGGGCGAGGGGCGCCAGCCGGCGTCGCCGCGCTTCTACGCTTCGTCGCGCAGGTCCAGGACCCGCTTTGCCTTCCCGGCGGTCCGCTCGATGGCGCCCGGCTCCACGAGCGTGACCCGGGCCCGCAGGCCAAGGGCCGACTGGAGCTGGTCGGCGACCGACTCCTGGAAGGCCACCATGTCGGCCATGACGTCCGAGAAGATGTCCTCCTCGACCTCGATGCGCACCTCGAGGTCGTCGAGGTTCTTCCTGCGCTCGACGACGACGAGGTAGTGCGGCCGGACGCCCTCGATCCGGAAGAGGGCGTCCTCGATCTGGCTCGGGAAGACGTTGACGCCGCGGATGATGAGCATGTCGTCGGTGCGCTGGCGGACCTTCTGCATCCGCACCAGCGTGCGCCCGCACTCGCAGCGCGACGGGTCGAGTGCCGTGAGGTCATGGGTCCGGTAGCGCAGGAGCGGGAAAGCCTCCTTGGTGAGCGTCGTGATCACGAGCTCGCCCTGCTCTCCGTACTCGAGCGGCTCCCCTGACGCCGGGTCGACGACCTCAAGGAGCAGGTGGTCCTCGTTGACGTGCAGACCGCAGGCGCAGTCGCATTCGCCGGCGACCCCGGGCCCCATGACCTCGGAGAGCCCGTAGTTGTCCGTCGCCTGGATGCCGAGCCGTGCCTCGATCTCGGCCTTCATGTGCGCCGAGCAGGGCTCGCCCCCGAAGAGCCCGAGCCGGAGCTTGAGCGCCGAAGCGTCGAACCCGAGCTCCTCGCCCTGCTCGGCGAGGTAGAGGGCGAAGGACGGGGTGGAGACGAGCACCGAGGTCCCGAAATCCCTCATCATCACGAGGTGGCGCTTGCTCTGCCCGGAGCCGGCGGGGATGATCGTCGCGCCGATGCGCTCGATGCCGTAGTGCAGGCCCCAGCCCCCGGTGGACATGCCGTAAGGGAACGCCATCTGGACGAGGTCGCCGCGCTGCACGCCGGCCGCCGCGGCGACCCGCGCCGTGAGCTCCGTCCAGGTGTTGATGTCGCCGCGGGAGTAGCCGACGACGACCGGCTTGCCGGTGGTGCCCGAGGAGGAGTGCACGCGCACCACCTCGTCGAGCGGCAGGGCGAACATGCCGAAGGGGAAGGTATCCCTGAGGGCGCTCTCATCGGTGAACGGCAGGCGGCGCACGTCCTCGAGGGCGCGGATGTCACGCGGCCGCACTCCCCGCGCCTCCAGCCGGGCGCGGTAGTACGGCACGCGTTCGTAGGCCCACGACGTCGTCATCTGGAGCCGGCGGAGCTGGAGCTGGTGCAGCGCCGTGCGGTCCATGCACTCGTACTCGGGGTTCCAGATCATGAGCCCTCTCCTTCTCCGCGCCAGGCGCCAAGATAGATGGTCCGCACCGACTCGTCGGCGAGCAGATCGCGGGATGACCCCTCCAGCACGACGCGGCCGGTGCGCATCACGTAGCCGCGGTCCGCGTGCCTGAGCGCCAGCCGCGCATCCTGCTCGACGAGCAAGATGGTGACCCCCTGGGCGCGCAGCTCGTCCAGCGCCGAGAAGATCTCGGCGATGACCTTGGGCGCGAGGCCCAGGGACGGCTCGTCGAGCAGGAGCAGGCGGGGCCGGGACATGAGCGCCCGCCCGACGGCCAGCATCTGCTGCTCGCCGCCGGAGAGCGTCTCGGCGGGCTGGCTCGAGCGCTCCTCGAGCACCGGGAAGTGCGCCTGGACTCTCTGGAGGCCTTCTTCGATCGCCGACCTCCGCTCGCGCCCCCTGCTGTAGGCGCCGAGCTCGAGGTTCTCGCGCACGCTCATCGGGCCGAACAGCATCCGGCCCTCGGGTACGAGCGCGATCCCGGCGCGCACGAGACGCTCGGGCCGCGGCGCGGCGAGGCGGGCGCCGCGGTAGGCCACAGTGCCTGCGCGCGCGGTGACGAGGCCGACGACGGCCTTCAGCAGCGTCGACTTGCCCGCGCCGTTGGCGCCGATGACCGCGACGAGCTCACCCTCGCCGACCGCGAGGTCGATGCCGTGCAGAACCTCGACGCGGCCGTAGCCGGCTCTCAGGCCGCCGATCTCGAGGAGCGCGGCGGCTTCAGGCATGCTCGTCCGCCTCCCCGCCGAGGTAGGCGGCGATCACCGACGGGTCCTTCTGGATCATCCGCGGCGGGCCCTCGGCGATCTTGCGGCCTCTGTCGAGGACCACGATCTCGTCCGACACGTCCATGACCAGCCCCATGTCGTGCTCCACGATGACGACCGTGATGCCCGCGTCCCGCACGCGGAACAGGGTCTGGACCAGCTCGTGGCCCTCGGTGGCGTTCAGGCCCGCGGCCGGCTCGTCGAGCAGCAGCAGGCGCGGCCGCGTGGCGAGCGCCCGCGCGATCTCGACGAGGCGTCGGATGCCCGCCGGCAGGTCGGCGGCCGGCGCGTCGGCCCACTCCTCGATGCCGATGAGGCGCAGCAGCCGCCCGGCCTCCGCGCGCGCCTCCCGGTCCTCGCTGACCGCCGCCGGAAGCCGGAGCATGGCCGCCGAGAAACCCCGGCGCCGGTGGGCCTGGTCGCCCACCATGACGTTCTCGGCGGCGGTCAGCTCGTCGAACAGCTGGGTGTTCTGGAACGTGCGCGCCAGGCCCGCGCGCACGGTGTCCCGCGGGCGGCGCCCGATGAGCTCCATGCCGTTGAACACGACCGAGCCGTGGTCCGGCCTGTCGAACCCGGTGAGGGCGTTGAACAGGGTCGACTTTCCGGCCCCGTTGGGCCCGATGAGCGCCTTGATGGTGCCCTCGAAGACGTCGAAGGACACGTCGTCGACGGCCGTGAGCCCGCCGAAGCGTTTGGTGACGCTGCGCACCTGGAGCAGGCTCAGGAGGCCTCACCTCCACGTGCGCGGCGGCGCCACATGCTGGCGAGCCCCCGGGGCGCGAAGATCACCACGAGGACGATCGCGAGGCCGTAGATGTCCTCCTGGTAGGACTGCACCGCTTGAGCCGTCCCACGAGGGATGCCGGGGATCAGCGCGTCCACGTACTGCACGAGCGTGAGCAGCACCGCGGCGGCGATAGGGCCGGCCAGCGAGCCGGTGCCGCCCAGCACGGCCATGGCCAGAAAGCCGACCGAAGCCGTGAGCGTGAAGAGGCTCGGGGAGACGAAGCCGACGACGCTCGCGTAGAGCGCGCCCGCCAGGCCGGCGAGCAGCGCGCTCACGACGAAGGTCCTCACCTTCACCCCGGTGACGTCGACGCCGCAGGCCTGCGCGCCGAGCTCGCTGCCGTGCAGGGCGCGCATGGCGCGCCCCGGCCTCAGCGAGGTCACGTTGAACAGAGCGAGTACCGCGATGCCGACGACCGCCCACACCAGCCAGTAGAGCGAGGCGGCATCCCGGACCTCGAGGGGGCCGAGGGCGGGGAAGGGGATGCCGCCGAAGCCGTCGACGCCGCCCGTGACCGGCTCCGCCTCCACGAAGGCGAGCGTCATCAGCTGCCCGAAGGCGAGAGTCGCCATGGCCAGGTAGTGCCCCTTGAGGCGGAGGCTCGGCAGTGCGAGGGCGAGCCCCCCCAGCGCCGCCAGGGCGCCGGCGGCGGCGAAGGCGAGCGGCCACGGCCAGCCGAGCTCGACGGTGCAGAACGCGCAGGCGTAGGCGCCGAGCCCGACAAACGCGGCGTGGCCGAGCGACACCTGGCCGGCGTAGCCGAACAGCAGCGCCAGCCCGATGACCACCAGGGCGTTGATGCCCGCGAAGGTGAAGATCTTGAGGACGAAGCGGTCGGTCACGAGCAGAGGGATCAGCGCGACGCCGACGGCTGCAATCGCCGGGGCGAGCGCCCTGAGCGTTCGGGTCGCCATCAGACCTTCGTCCTCCCGGACCCGCCGAGCAGGCCCTTCGGACGGAGGAACAGGACGGCGAGGAGGACCACGAAGGCCACGGCGTCCTTGTAGACGGGGTCGACGTAGCCCGCCGTGAGGCTCTCGAGCAGGCCGAGGATGAGGCCGCCGCCGACGGCGGCGATCGGGTTGCCGAGCCCGCCGAGGACCGCCGCCGCGAACCCTTTGACACCCATGCCCGCGCCGACGCTGAAGGCGGTCTGGGTGAGCGGCGCGACGACGAGGCCGCCCACGGCACCGAGGGCGGCCGCCAGGGCGAACGACGCCGTCACCATCGCGCTCGCGTTGATCCCCACGAGGCGGGCCGCGTCGCGGCGGATCGAGGTGGCCCGCATGGCCCGCCCGAAGGTCGTCCGGCGGTAGAGCAGCGCCAGGGCCACGACGGCCAGCGCGGTGAGCGCCCATATCCACACCGTCTGCCGTTCGATCGCGGCGCCGAACACCTTGAGCGACTCGCCTTGCGTGAAGGGTGCGAGGGCCCGCTCGTCGGGCCCGAAAAGGTGGAGAGCAAGCTGCCGGAGCACGACCGCGCCGCCGATCGTGACCATGATGATGCGGAGCGGGTCGCCGCCTCCGATGGGGCGCACGGCCAGCAACTCGAATGCCGCGCCGATGGCGGCGGTGGCGGCGACCGCCGCCACCGCCGCCAAAGGCAACGGCAGACCGAGCCCCGAGAAGAACACGCCGAGCATGCCACCGAGCATGAAGAACTCGCCCTGCGCGAAGTTGATCGCGCCGGTCGCGGCGAACACGATCGTGAACCCGAGGGCGACGAGCGCGTAGATCGAGCCGTTCTTCAAGCCAGCGACAAGGAACTGCAGCAGCTCAGCCACGGCGTGCGTTCCCGACCGACGGGGCGGTTACTGCGCCACGATCCAGCCACCGTTCACGATCTCGTACATGGTGAGGTCGCTCGCGTTCATGCCGTTGTGGTCTTCGGCCGAGAGGTTGAACGTGCCGCCGATGCCGACGAAGCCTGACGTGGCTTCGATCTCGTCGCGGAGCGCGGCGGGGGTGAGGTCACCGGTGACGCGCTTCGCCGCTTCGACGATGAGGTAGAGAGCGTCGTAGGCGTGGCCGGCGAACGTGCTCGGGGCTTCGCCGTACGCGGTCGTGTAGCGATCGATGAACTCGGTGGCCACCGTGTAGGCCTCGGTGCCTTCGCCGTACGCGTCCGGGATGAGGACCTTGCCGGCGGCGAACTTGACGTTCTCGGCCGCTGCCCCGGCACCCTCGATGAACTCGCGGCGGGCGATTCCGTGGCTGCCGTAGAGGGGCAGGTCGATGCCGAGGTCCGCGACGTTCTTGGCGATGATCGCGGCCTCGGCGCCGGCCGTCCACATCACGACCGCTTGTGCGTCGGAGTTCTTGATCTTGGTGAGCTGGGCGGTCATGTCCGTGTCGCCGGGGTTGAAGGATTCGTCGGCGACCAGCGTCATGCCCGCTTCAGGGGCGGCCGCCGCGATGACGGCCTGACCGTCCTTGCCGAACCCGCCGCTGTCGCTGATGAGGCCGATCTTCGTGATGCCCTGGCTCTTGAGGTAATCGAGCGTGAACGGCACGACGATCAGGTTCGACCAGGGAGTCGCGAAGACGAGCGGGTCGACGGGGCTGGTGATGACCGTGCCGCCCGCCATCGAGACCTGCGGGATCGCGGCGCGTTGCACATCGCCGCGGGCGGCCATCGTCTGGCCGGTCCCCGTCGCGCCGATGATGGCCACCACGCCGTCCTGCTCGATCAGCTTGCTTGCCGCGGCCACTGCCTTGGCCTCGTCGGTGGCATCGTCCTCGATGATCACTTCGACCGGCCGGCCGTTGACGCCACCCGCGTCGTTGATCCTCTTGACCTCCATCTCGAGCACGTTCTTCTCGGGCTCGCCGAGACCGGCATACGTGCCCGTGAGGGAGACGATGGCGCCGATCTTGATCGGCTCACCCGTCGAGCCCCCATCGCCCGTGTCGCCGTCCCCGCCACAGCCGGCGATCCCTATCGCGAGAGCTGCGGCCAGCGCGGCCGTCAGGACCGCCATCGAGAGCCTCAACATGCGTCCACGCATCGTGCTTACCTCCGTGTGGGTAGGGCGCGCCCTCCGACGAGCTCAGTGGCGCGCGTTCCCTGTTGGCTGATGAGCGCGACCGGGTGGTCCCCCGGAGGGGGGACGGCCCGGTCGATGTCGGTGGTGGGGGCGAGCGCGGGGGCCGAGGGCGGCGAGGGGGCATTCCGGAACGCGTCGGGGAGGCAGGCAGGAAGGCTCCGGGCGCCTTGCCCCAGGGCGCCCTGCACGACGGAACTGCTGATGGAGAGCGGGACGCGCGTCACGCAGCCCCCCTGCGTTGCCACGTTGGTCACTCGACCCCGGGTCGGGTGCCCGAGGTGTTGCGCATGATAGCACGCGCTCTCCGGCGCGCGGGCGGACCGCGCCACTGGAGGGCTGAGGCTCCGGGCGAGAGACGGCGAACCGGCGCTGTGCTGCCGGGACGGGCGGCGAGATGCCCGCCGCCAGGCCGAGACGGGGTCCTCCGCGGAGTCCTTGTCGCGTCTGACGGCCGGCGCTGCTGTCAGTCGCTGAGTGTGAATCCCTTCTCGCGCAGGAGCCGCAGGCAGGCCGTACAGACGTTGCGGTCGTAGAGGCTGCCCGCGCCGCTCTCGAGCTCTTCGAAAGCCGCCTCAGGGGGCAGCGCCGGCCGGTAGGGCCGGTGGGAGCTCATCGCCTCGACGACGTCGGCGACGGCCAGGACACGAGCCTCGAGCAGCATCTGGTCTCCGCGGAGGCCGTTCG
The DNA here is from genome assembly GCA_041648235.1 of Thermoleophilia bacterium. Classification (GTDB taxonomy): domain Bacteria; phylum Actinomycetota; class Thermoleophilia; order UBA2241; family UBA2241; genus CAIXSE01. The sequence continues at coordinate 3,682 of JBAZPK010000051.1, read as the reverse complement.
GGTAGCCGGAGCCGTCGAGGCGCTCGTGGTGCTGGCCGATGGCCTCTACGATGGCGCCGCCGAAGTCGATGTCCGCGACGATCCCGACGCCGGCGTCGGCGTGCTGGCGGATCAGCAGCATCTCGGGTTCACTCAGCCTCCCCGGCCTGGCGAGGATCTCCGTCGGCACGACCATCTTGCCGATGTCGTGCAGCAGGGCGGCGGTGCGAAGCATCTCGACGCGCTCCTCCTCCCAGCCGAGCTCGCCGGCGATCGCGCAGGCCAGCTCGGCCACTCGCCGCTGGTGGCCGGCGGTGTACGGATCACGGAGCTCCGCCGCGGCGCCCAAGGCGGCGACGGCTGCCTGGACGGTGAGTCGGAGCCGCGTGGTGGTCTCCATCAGCGCCGCTTCCGCGCGGCGCCTCTCGGTGATGTCGCGGATCACGCTGAGGAGCACCCGCTCTCCATCGATCAGCGTCGCGCGATACGACTCCTCTGAGAACTCGGGCTTGAGATCGAGCGGCGTCATGGAGCGCAGATCCTCGAGGCTGTGACCCAGGTTCGCCCGCGCCCCCAGGTTGACGAACTCGAAGCGCAAAGAGTCGGCGTCGAACAGGTAGATCTCGTTCAAGCTTCGCTCAATGGCTCCGAGCAGGAGTCCGCGCTCGTCCTCGAGGCGCCGCTGCTCGGTGACATCGGTAAGGATGCAGTGCGTCCGCTGGAAGGCGCCGTGGGAGTCGCGGCCGATACGTCCGTTGAAGGTCATCGTCACCACGCTGCCGTCCGAGCACCGCAGGTCGAACTCGGTCTGCGTCTCGCCGGCCACCTTGAACAACGGGAAGCGCTGGCGGAAGAGCTCGACCTGCTCGGGCACCAAGAAGTCCCCGAACCAGCGGCCGACGACCTCGCCGCGCGCGTAGCCCAGAGCGTCCGGCCAGGCCTGGTTGACCGTGAGGATGCGGCCGTTCGCGTCCAGCGACTGATGGCCTAACGGCGCCTGCTCGAAAAGCTCGCGGTAGTGGTCTTCTCGCCTCGTCGCAGGGCTTCCTCGGCGCCGGCGAGCGCGCCGGCATCGGTGGGGCGGTGGATCTCCGCGACCGATCTGCCTTCGTCCTGGCGGAACACGGTCACCGTGATCAGCCCGTCGCCCGCGGGCTCGCCGCCGCCCTCTCGGCGGGCGAGCGCCGATCACTCGCCGCGCGTCGGGGCTGCCGCGGGCGCGCCACGCGGCCCTGGCGACGAGACGGCTGGTCAACCTTCATCCTCAGGCTCCTTCGAGAACGACGGGGCGACTTGGAGGGCATGCATCTCTGTGCACCGCGGCCCACAGCGCCGGACCTCTCACCTATCGGAACGAAGAGCCTTCGCCTTGACGAGTCCGCGATGAGACCTGGGGGGCAGGGCATTCCGACCGGCCGGCGTCGTCGCGCCGCCGCCTGAGCTACGCCGGCCGGTCTCCCCGCCGCTCCTGCGTCCAGGCGGCGGCGAACTCGCGTACGGCGGACTCGGTCAGGGGGTGCTCCGCAAGGCCACGGATGACCGCGAGGGGCGCTGTGATGTCGTGGGCGCCCCGAAGGATGGAGTCGACGACCTGCGGGCCGCTCTTCAGGCTGGCGGCGAGGATCCGCGTGCCGCTTTCCAGGCACGCGAGGATCGCCGCCAGCTCGTCGACGACCGCCCCGGCCGAATGCCTCGCCGCCCTGTCGACGTACGGGATCACCCAGACGCAGCCGGCCTCGTGGGCGAGTAGTGCCTGGGCGGGAGAGTAGACGGCGGTCAGGGCGCAGCGGATGCCGCCGTCGGCCAGGGAGGCCGCCAAGCTGATGGCGTCGAATGTGGCCGGCAGCTTCACCACGACGCGGTCCGGTGCGAGCGCCGCCGCGGCTCGCGCCTCGTCGCTCATGTCGGAGTACGAGGTGCGCGTCGGCTGGTAACAGATCGGGCCGCCGGGAAACGCGGCCAGCAGCCGCCCGAGGTGCGCCAGCGGTTCCGATGTCTCGCGCGCCATGAGCGCGGGGTTCGTGGTGATGCCGTGGACGAAGCCGAGCTCGGCCGCCGCCGCCGCATCGTCCACTGACGCCGAATCGAGCAAGACCGCCATGGTGCCCTCCAGCCTGATCACGTCGCGGTGTGATGTGGCCGGTCCGCCGCGGCGGCCCGGCCACAACGGCTCAAGACTCGCACCATCGGCTCGCTGCTTCAAGCGCCGGGCGGCGGCGAGCGCGCACCTCAGCCGCCGCCGCGTCGTGAGTCGCCGCGGGCGGAGCCACGGCGGCGGTCAGACCCCGGGGTCGTCGCCCCCGGGGTTCAGGCCGCCACGTGCCGGTGCGCCCTGACCTCACGCGGGCGCGCGGCGAGAGCGGCGAAGTCCGTGGCCGCGGCTTCGCTGCCCGCGGTGTATGCGGGCTCGACCTCCGCCGCGGGTGCTAGAGTTCTATCAGACGATGCGACTCGCGGCGGACAAGCGGTACGCGGCGGTTGGTCGCCGCGACGCCGGTGCTTCGGCGCCCGCGGACGTCGCGTCGTGAGCGCCACTCCGGCCGCTCGGTCCACCGCCCGCTTTCCCCTGGTCGCGCTCTCTCTGGGTCACGGCAGTGCCGATCTCAGTTCCAGCGCCCTCTGGACGCTCCTGCCGTTCCTCGTCGTGGAACGCCACTACAGCTACGCCGCCGTCGGCGTCTTCGCCCTCACGGCGAGCGTCGCCGGCGCCCTGGTGCAGCCGCTCCTCGGCGCGCACGGCGACCGCGGCGCAGGCTTCTGGCTGATGCCCGCGGGGCTCATCGTCGCCGGGGTCGGCATCGGTGCGGTCGGCGTCCTGGAGAGCTTCCCTTTGACCCTGGCCGCGGTCGTCGTCGCCATGGCCGGTGTGGCTGCCTATCACCCGGAGGGGGCGCGCTGGGCGCGCCTCGTCTCGGGTGGCCGGGTGAACAGCGACATGGGGGTCTTCTCCCTGGGCGGCGGCATGGGCTACGCCTTGGGCCCTCTCCTCGTGGCGGCCGCGCTCGGGCCCCTCGGCCTGCGCGGCACGCTGGTCATCCCGGCCGTTCCGTTCGTCGCCGCGGCGATCGTTCTGGGCGCCCTCCGGCGTGTCCGCCGTTCGGTACCCGGGCGCCCGGCGGCGCCCCGTCGCTCGGCTTGGGAGGGCCGGGAGAAGCGGCCGTTCATCCGCCTCCTTCTCTTCACCTGCGTCGCCGGCGGGGTCACCACGAGCCTGCTGACGTATGTGCCTCTGTTCCTCGTCCAGGAGCGGACCACGAGCCCAGGCGCAAGCAATGTCATGGCCAGCGTCCTCCTCGCCGCCGCTGCCGCGGGGACGCTCCTCGGCGGTCTCGCCGCGCAGCGCTTCGGGCACCGCCTCGCGCTGGTCGTGCCGCAGCTCGCTCTCGTCCCACTCGTCGCGCTTCTCCCCACCCTGAGCTACGGCGCCATGGTGCCCATCGTGGTCCCGATCGGGCTCGCGATGAACGCGTACGTGAGCGTCACTCTCGTGCTGGCGCAGGAGTACCTGCCGGCGCGCATGGGCCTCGCCACGGGCCTCACCGTCGGCCTTTCCACCGGCGCGGGCGGCCTCATCGTCGCGGCGCTCGGGGTGCTCGGCGACCGAGTGGGCGCCGCGGCCGTGCTCTTCGCGATCGCGGCGCTGCCACTGCTGGTCGCCGCGCTCGGGGCGTCGCTGCCGCGGCCGGCGGCCCCCCGAGGCCGG